>NZ_CP123620.1:1527895-1833474 GCF_029873215.1 Nocardioides sp. BP30
GGTCCGCGGCGGCACGACGAGCGACCTGTACGCCGGGTCCGTCGCGAAGGCAGCGGTCACCGCCGATGCGCTCGGGGCGAACCCCAAGAAGTTCGGCGGCGACAACCTGGTCAAGCTGCTGAAGAGCACTGTCTCGACCTCGGGCGCCACCAAGGGCCGGATCCGGGACACCTCGGCGTACGGCGACTACGCCAACACGCTGGGTCAGGCCCTGGCCGCGCAGGCTCTGTCGACCGACGCGCCGACCAAGGCCAAGCCGGTGGTCACCTACCTGCTCAAGCAGCAGTGCTCCTCGGGCTACTTCCGGCTCTACTTCGCCGACCCGTCCGCCCCGCAGACCTGTGACGCGGGCGACCCCAAGACCACCAGCGTGCCCGACCCGGACGCCACCTCCGCGGCCCTGCTGAGCCTCGAGGCGCTGCCCCACCAGACGGCGAAGGTCAAGAAGGCGGAGAGGAAGGCCGCGCGCTGGCTGCGCAAGCAGCAGGCCGGGAACGGCTCGTTCATCGGCGGTACGACCACCGCGACGCCGAACGCCAACAGCACCGGGCTGGCGGCCTCCGCGCTCGCCGCCGCGGGTGATTGCCGCCAGGCGCGCAAGGCCGCCACGTGGGTCGCCAAGCTGCAGGTGAGCAAGAAGCGGGCGAAGGGTGCGCTCAGCTCGGCGTCGGGCGCGATCGCCTACGACAAGGCGGCGCTGTCCGCCGCCACCACGGCCGGCATCACCAGCGACACCCAGGACCAGTGGCGCCGCGCCACGACGCAGGCGGCGCCCGCGCTGAGGTACCTCGACTCCGGCAGCTGCGCCTGACGTGCAGTCCCTGCGATCCCTTCTCGCTGCGGCCGCCCTCGTGCTGGGGGCGGCCGCGCCGTTGACCCTCGCGCCGTCGTCCGCCTCGGCCGCCGGTGGTTGCGGCGCGCAGTCGGTCGCCGTCGTCGTCGACTTCGGCGCGCTCGGCGGTGGGGTCTCGCAGCGCTGTGTGAGCGGAGGCGGCACGGCCGCGGCCCTCTTCGTCGCCGCCGGCCATGCGCTGACCCGGGTGCAGACCCAGCCGGGCGCCGTGTGCAGCGTGGACCGGAAGCCGGCCGGACCCTGTGCGCAGATGCCGCCGGCGAACAGTTACTGGGGTCTCTTCTGGACCGACGGCTCCTCCTCCCACTGGTCCTACGCCAGCTCCGGCGTCGACGGGCTCAGCGTGCGCGCGGGCGGATCGCTCGCGTTCGCCTGGCAGAGCAGCGCGGGCACCCGGTCACCGGGCATCGCGCCGGCGGTGACGCGCACGGCCACCTCGCCCAGCCCGTCCGTGAAGGCGTCGGCGAAGGCGCACACCACGCGCGGCTCGAAGGCCTCGAGCGGCTCGAAGGCCTCGGGCAGCACCGGGGCCGCCAGTCCGGCGACCACCCCGTCCGCGCCGGCCACCGCATCGTCCTCGCCGGAGGGCCGGCGTGCCTCCGCGCGCGCGTCGGCGCGCGCCGCGACCCCCTCCGCCGCTCCCGCCACCGCGAGCACCGGACCCGCGAGCACCGGACCCGCGAGCACCATCGACGTGACCGCCTCACCGACCGCCGCGGCGGCGCACTCGACCACCTCGGCGCCTGTCGCCTCCGACCCGGACGGCGGCCTGCCCGGTTGGATCGCCCCCGCTGTGGTCGCCGCCGTCCTCGCCGCCGGGGGCGGCATCGCGGTGGCGCGCCGACACGCTCGCGGATAGCCGCACGGCACCCGAGACGATGCGACGCGACCTGCACCCGCTGGCGTGGTGGGCCTGGGCGATCGGGCTGGCGGCGTACGCCTCCTTCCTGACCAACCCCTGGCTGCTCCTGCTGGTCATCGCCGTCGCCGGCCTGGTCGTGGCCGCACGACGCGGCCACCAGCCCTGGGGCAGGTCCTTCCGGCTCTACCTCGGCATGGGTGCCGCGATCGTCCTCGTCCGGGTGCTGTTCCGGATCCTGCTCGGGGGCACCGCCGGCCATGTGCTGATCCACCTGCCCGAGATCCCCCTGCCCGGGTGGGTGCTCGGCATCCGGCTGCTGGGTCCGCTGACCCGTGAGGCGCTCCTCGCGGGCCTCTACGACGGCCTGCGACTGGCAGCGATCGTGATCGCCGTGGGCGCGGCCAACTCCCTGGCCAATCCCAAGCGGCTGCTGCGCTCGGTTCCGCCGGCCCTCTACGAGATCGGGACGGCGCTGGTGGTCGCCGTCACCATCCTTCCCCAGCTCGCCGACAGCGTGCAGCGCGTGCGGCGGGCCCAGCAGCTCCGCGCCGGCGACACGCGGCGGGTCGGTCGGCTGCGCCGCTTCCTGGTGCCGGTCCTCGAGGACGCCCTGGAGCGGTCGCTGGCCCTGGCCGCCGGCATGGACACGCGTGGCTACGGCCGGTCGGGTGGTGCCAGCCTCGCCCAGCGCAGGGTCACCGGGACGCTGATGCTGCTCGCGCTCCTCGGACTGTGTGCGGGCACCTTCGCGGTGCTGGACGAGACGGCGCCGCGCTGGCTCGCCACCCCGATGGTCGTCGCGGGGCTGGCGCTGGCGGTCCTCGCGCTCGTCGTCGCGGGTCGCCGTGTCGAGCGCAGCGTCTACCGCCCGGACCCGTGGCGCCGGGCCGAGACGCTCGTCGCGCTGACCGGCCTGGCCGTCGGCCTCGCCGGCTGGTGGGTCAGCCGGCACCAGCTCGCCGTCGCCCATCCGGATCTCTCCGTCGGACCGCAGGTCAGCCTGATCGCGCTGCTCGGCGCCCTGGTGGGGCTGCTCCCGGCGGTCGCCACCCCCGAGCCCGCGGCGGCCACCGCATGAGCGCCACCGAGCTGCTGCGCCTCGTCCGCGTGAGCGTGACGCACCCCGACGCGACGGTGCCGGTGCTGACAGAGGTCGATCTGGCCGTCGAGGAGGGCGAGCTGGTCCTGGTCTCCGGACCGACCGGCGCGGGCAAGTCCACGCTGCTGGGCGTGGTGAGCGGCCTGGTTCCGCGATTCAGCGGGGGGTCGCTCGCCGGCGACGTACTCCTCGACGGTCGCTCGATCGTGCATGCGCCCCCGCGCGAGCGCGCGGCCAGCATCGGGTACGTCGGACAGGACCCTGCGGCCGGCTTCGTCACCGACACGGTCGAGGAGGAGCTGGCCTACGGGATGCAGCAGCTCGGGCTCGCGCCCACGACGATGCGCCGCCGGGTCGAGGAGACGCTCGACCTGCTCGGCATCGCCGAGCTCCGCGCCCGCGACCTGCGAACGCTCAGCGGCGGTCAGCAGCAGCGCGTCGCGATCGGCTCCGTGCTGACGATGCACCCCCGGCTGCTGGTGCTCGACGAGCCGACGAGCGCGCTGGACCCGACCGCCGCCGAGGACGTGTTGGCCACGCTGACCCGGCTCGTGCACGACCTCGGCGTCAGCGTGCTGCTGGCCGAGCACCGGCTCGAGCGGGTGGTGCCGTTCGCCGACCGGATCGCGCTGCTCGACGGTGGCGGCACCCTGCGCGTCGGCGAGCCCGCCGAGGTGCTGGCCGGCTCGCCGGTCGTCCCGCCGATCGTGGAGCTCGGCCGGGCGCTGGCCTGGACCCCGCTGCCGCTCACGGTCCGGGAGGCTCGCCGGCGGGCGCGGAGCCTGGACATCGCGGGGCCACCGGCCCCCGCGACCGATCATGGGACGCGCGTCCTGGAAGCCGACGGCGTGAGCGTGACCCGCGGCAGCACCGCTGCGCTGCGCGGTGTCTCCCTCGACCTGTACGCCGGAACCGTCACGGCGCTGATGGGCCGCAACGGTGCCGGCAAGTCCACCCTCCTGTGGACGTTGCAGGGGAGCCAGCCGCGCCGCCTCGGCTCGGTCTCGATCGGCGGTGAGGATCCGGCCAGGCTGACGCCGGCGGAGCGACGCTCACGCGTCGGGCTGCTGCCGCAGACGGCGGCCGACCTGCTCTACCTGGAGACCGTCGCCGAGGAGTGCGCCGCCGGCGGTCCCGACACCCGCACGATCCTCGACCGGCTGGTCCCCGGGATTCCGGGGGATCGGCATCCGCGCGACCTGTCCGAGGGGCAGCGGCTGGCCCTGGCCCTCGCGCTGGTCCTGGCCGCGCGACCCGTCGCCGTCCTGCTGGACGAGCCGACGCGCGGTTTGGACTACGCCGCCAAGAGGCAGCTGGCGAGCATCCTGCGGCGGCTCGCCGGGGAGGGCCGTGCGGTGCTGGTGGCCACCCACGACGTGGAGTTCGTCGCGGAGAGCGCCGACGAGGTGGTCGTGCTGGCCGACGGGGAGGTCGTCTCCCACGGCCCGACCCGACGGGTCGTGGCCGAGTCCCCGGCCTTCGCCCCGCAGGTGACCAAGGTCCTCGGCCACCCCTGGCTGCATGTCGACGAGGTCCGTGCCGCGATCGCACAGGGGCGAGCCGGGCGGGGGGAGCCGCGGTGAGTGCGATCCGGGTCTCGCTACGTTCGGCAGTGGTGCTCGGCCTCGCTTCCGCGGCCGGCCTGATGATGCTGTGCTGGCCGCTGCTGGTGCACGGTCGCGACGGGGCCGGCGGAGCGGTGCAGCCGCCCTTCGTGTTCCTGCTGCTGCTGCCGGTCGTCGTCGCGGTGGTGCTCGCGGAGCTGGGTGAGGGTGGCCTGGACCCACGCGTGTTGGCGGTCCTGGGGGTGCTGAGCGCGGTCAACGCGGTGCTGCGCGGGATCTCGGCCGGCACCGCCGGCGTCGAGCTGGTCTTCTTCCTGCTGGTGCTCGCCGGCCGGGTCTTCGGCCCCGGCTTCGGATTCGTTCTCGGCTGCACCTCGCTGTTCGCCAGCGCGCTGATGACGGCTGGTGTCGGGCCGTGGCTGCCCTACCAGATGCTCGCCTCCGCCTGGGTAGGCATGGGGGCCGGCCTGCTGCCGCGGCGGGTGCGCGGACGCCCTGAGATCGCGATGCTCGCGGCGTACGGCGTGGTCGCCTCCTACCTCTACGGCCTGCTGCTCAACCTGCAGGGCTGGCCGCTGCTGACCGGCGTCGCGGTGCCGGGACACACCGGCAACCTCTCCTTCGACCCGACGGCCTCGCTCCCGGCGAACCTGGGCACGTTCGGGCGCTACACCCTGCTGACCTCGACCGGCAGCTTCGACACCGGTCGGGCGATCACCACGGCTGTCGCGGTGGTGGTCCTCGGGCCGGCGGTGCTCACCACCCTGCGCCGCGCGTCGCGGCGCTCGACGGTCGTCGGCACCGTCGAGACGTCACCTTCGGCAGCGCGCGAGGTCATCTCCTGAGGGCGCCGTCGCCGGCGCCGCGCCGCTCGGGCACCGCGACCGGCTCCTCGACCTCCCGGCTCGCCGGGCGGTGGAGGCCGAGGTCGTGGACGTCGGGCCGGTGCTCGTCGAGGAAGCGCGCGACCTCCTCGCGCTCGGCGCGACGGACGGCGAGGACCGCGTTGGCCGCGTAGGCGTTGTGGCGGGCTCTGCGCACCGAGTCGGCCGGCCATCGCAGTGGCTTGGTCAGGGCACGGGGCAGGACGAGGAACGGTGACATCCGAACTCCCGAGGGGTGGTGCAGGTGGTGGGTTGCGATCCACCGTACGGGCGATCGGGCCGCTGCGGGAGACCGCACGGGCTACTGAAATTTCAACGGTGGGTGACGCCGCGGCGAAGCCTCAGGTGCCGGTCAGGCAGCGCTCAGGCCGACGGCTCGGCACCCCAGTCACGGGTCGCCCCGACGGACGCGACGATCACACACACCAGCGCCAGCCACTGCACGAGCGAGAGCGTCTCCTGCAGGACGATCAGCCCCGCCAGCGCAGCCGCCGCCGGCTCCAGGCTCATCAGGATCCCGAAGATCGCCGGCCGCAGGCTGCGCAGCGCGACGAGCTCGCAGCTGTAGGGGATGACCGAGCTCAGCAGCCCGACGAGCGCACCGAGCAGGACCACGTGGGTGTGCTGCAGGTCGGCGGCATGGCCACCGAGCGCCAGCGGGGTCAGCAGCAGGGCAGCGACCGTGGAGGCGACCGCCAGGCCGTCCATCCCGGGCCAGCGCGCACCGGTGGACCGGCTCAGCAGGATGTACGACGCCCAGGCGGCCCCGGCCAGCAGCGCGAACCCGACGCCGCTCCACGTCAGGTCGCCCGGCTCGAGGCCCAGCAGCAGCACCCCGACCCCGGCCAGCAGCACCCAGGCGAGATCGCGCAGCCGACGCGAGCCCGCTACCGCCAGGACGAGCGGGCCGGTGAACTCCAGCGTGACGGCGATGCCCAGCGGGATCCGGGCGAACGACTGGTAGATCGCCCAGTTCATGGTGCCCAGGGCGACGCCGAAGCCGAGCACGACCAGCCAGTCGCGGCGGCTGCGCCCACCGAGCCGCGGTCGCGTCCAGGCGAGCAGTGCCACTGAGGACGTGGCCAGGCGCAGCCAGGTGATGGTGGTCGGGTCGACGGTGTCGAAGAGCGACTTGGCGATGCCGGCACCGAACTGCACCGACACGATGCCGATCACCACCAGCAGCACCGGGGACGGCGCAGACTTGTCCGTCCGGCCTGCTGACAGGGGCTGGGTCACTGGATCACCCTAGGAAGTGTGGAGACGACACTGATGGTCGGGACCCGCAAGGGTCTGTGGCTGGGCACGTCCGACGACGCTCGTACGACGTGGGCGTTCGACGGTCCGCACTTCGACGTCGAGGAGGTCTACGCGGCGCTGGTCGATCGCCGTGCAGGCCGCACGAGGCTCTTCGCCGCGTGTTCGAGCCTGTGGCTCGGTCCGCTGGTACGGCGCAGCGACGACGGCGGTGCCACCTGGCAGGAGGCGTCGGTGAAGTTCCCCGACGACGTGGATGCCAGCGTCTCGCGGGTCTGGCAGCTCGCAGCGGGGACCGACGAGCGCACCGTGTGGGCGGGCACCGAGCCGGGGGCGGTGTTCCGCTCCACCGACGGCGGGGAGAGCTTCGCGCTGGTCCGTGGTCTGTGGGACCACCCGCACCGTGCGCAGTGGGCCGCCGGGTTCGGCGGCCAGGCGTTCCACACCATCCTGCCGCACCCGACCGACCCGGACTCGGTCACCGTGGCCATCTCGACCGGCGGCGTCTACCAGACCCACGACGGCGGCGCGACGTGGGAGCCACGCAACAACGGCATCCGCGCCGAGTTCCTGCCCGAGGGACAGCAGTACCCCGAGTTCGGCCAGTGCGTCCACAAGATCGCCCGGGACGCGGTGCGCCCGCAGCGGCTCTACCTGCAGAACCACGGCGGGGTCTACCGCTCCGACGACGAGGGCGGCACCTGGACCTCGATCGCGGCGGGGCTGCCCGCCGACTTCGGCTTCACGGTCGTCGCGCACCCGCGCCGCGGCGACACCCTCTACGTCTTCCCGATCCAGGCCGGCGAGCACCGCTACCCGCCGGAGGCCAAGGCACGGGTGTGGCGCTCCACGGACGCCGGCGAGACCTGGGAGCAGTTGGCCAGCGGCCTTCCCGACCACTTCTTCGTCGCTGTCATGCGCGACGCGATGTGCACCGACGGTCCCGAGGGCGCCGAAGCGGTCGGGCTCTACTTCGGCGCCCGCAACGGCGCCATCTGGGGCTCGGCCGACGAGGGGGAGAGCTGGCGGCAGCTGGTCACCGACCTGCCGGACGTGCTGGTGGTGCGGGCCGCACGCTCGTGATCGTGCCGACGCCGCGCAGCCCCTAGACCGTCGGCTGCTCCGGGTCGTAGACCACCGGTACCTCCGCTGTCTCCGACATCTCCCGGAACGGGATCGGCTCCGGCACCTGCGAGGTGATGGTGCTGCCGTCCGACCGCTGGCCGCCGGTGATCGCCTCGTCGTCGGTGGAGCCGTCCGCGCGCGGCCCGTGGTGGGCCAGCGAGACCGACAGCGGGGAGCCGTGGGCGACGACGTACTCCTGGCCCCTGACGGTGAGCGGCACCTCCGGCTCCTCACCCTCGCCCACGACGGTGACGGTGAGCTGGTCCTGGGTGAGGCCGACGACCAGCCGCGAGCCGCGCCATCGCAGCCGGAAGGTCAGCGAGGACCAGGTCGCGGGCAATCGCGGATCGAAGCTGAGCCTGGCGCCGTGGTCACGCATGCCCCCGAAGCCGAACGTCAGGGCCGTCCACACGCCTCCGGTCGAGGCGATGTGCATGCCGTCGGGGGTGTTGCCGTGCAGGTCGCCGAGGTCGACGTACAGGGCGTCGTGGAAGTAGCGCAGCGCCGCCTCGTGGTAGCCGACCTCGGAGGCGACGATCGACTGGACCACCGCCGACAGCGTGGAGTCTCCGGTGGTGATCGGGTCGTAGTACTCGAAGTCCTTGCGCTTCTCCTGCAGCGTGAAGCGGTCGCCCTGCAGGAACAGGGCCAGGACGACGTCGGCCTGCTTGAGCACCTGGAAGCGGTAGATGACCAGCGGGTGGTAGTGCAGCATCAGCGGCCGCACCGACATCGGCGTGTTGGGCAGGTCCCAGACCTCCCGGTCGAGGAAGAAGTCGTCCTGCGGGTGGATGCCGATCGCCTCGTCGTAGGGGATGTGCATGCCGGCGGCGCACCGGGCCCACTCCTCGACCTCGGCGTCGGTGAGTCCCAGCCGGGCCACCACGCGGCGGTAGTCGGCGGGGAAGCGCTCGCGGATCAGGGCGAGCGATGCGACGGCCTGCTCCAGGTTGTGACGCGCCATCACGTTGGTGAACAGGTTGTTGTTGACCACGGTGGTGTACTCGTCCGGCCCGGTCACGCCGTGGATGTGGAACGTCGGATCGCCGTTGTGGCGCCAGAAGCCGAGGTCGGCCCACATCCGCGAGGTCTCTACCAGGATGTCGATGCCCTCGCGGACCAGGAAGCCCACGTCACCGGTGGCGTGCACGTACTTCATCAGGGCGTAGCTGACGTCGGCGTCGATGTGCACCTGCGCCGTGCCCGCCGCGTAGTACGCCGACGCCTCCTCGCCGCTGATGGTGCGCCAGGGGAAGAGCGCCCCCTTCTGCGCCATCTCCCGTGCCCGCTCCCGGGCCTTGGGCAGCATCACGGAGCGGAAGTGGAGCACGTTGCGGGCGATCGCCGGCTGGGTGTAGGCCAGGAAGGGGACGACGTAGATCTCGGTGTCCCAGAAGTAGTGGCCCTCGTAGCCGGAGCCGGTGACCCCCTTGGCCGGGATCCCCAGGCCGTCCGCCCGGGCGGTGGCCTGGGCGAGGCTGAAGAGGTTGAAGCGGACCGCCTGCTGCAGCGCTCGCTGCTCCTCGGCCGCCCGCGCCGCTCCGTCGTACGTCGGCTCGGGCTCGCCGATCTGGACGTCGGCCGACTCCCAGAACGTGTCGAACCAGCCGCGCTGCTCCTCCATCTGCCGTGGGACGCCCTGCCGCCGGGCGCGGTCGAGCGTCCGGTCGCAGCGGTCGGACAGCTCGCGCACCGAGACCCCGCGGGAGGTGTGGTAGGTGACGGTCTTCTCGACGCGCATCGGCGTGCCCTCGGTGGCGTCGACGCGGTAGACGACCTTGGCGAGGTCCTCCTCCGCACGGGTGATCTGTTCGTGGCTGTCGACGGTCTGGAGCTGGTGGTCGGCCGCGACGGCGATCGTCATGCCCGAGCGGGCGCAGCGGTAGCCGAGCATCAGCCGACGCTCGCTCGCCTCGTGCAGCTGCGGCACCAGCACCCGCTCGGCGAAGGCGGCAGCCTTGCGAGGGTCGACCTGGTCGCCGTGCAGCTGGGTGGCGAGCTGGTACTCGTCGCGACCGTCCTGCCGGTTGATCAGCTGGGAGGAGATGACCACCGGGGCGCTGCCGGTGAGCATGGTGATGTCGAGGGTCATCACGGCGAGGTGGCGCTGGGTCATCGAGACCATCCGGGTGGACTCGATGCGCACCCGCTTGCCCGACGGCGTCCGCCACACCAGGTTGCGGCGCAGGATGCCGTCGCGGAAGTCGAGGTAGCGCTCGTACTCCTCCAGGTCGGCGGTGCCGAAGGTGAGCGGCTCGTCGTCGACGTAGATCTTCATCACCTTGGCGTCGGGGACGTTCACGATCGTCTGGCCGGTGCGGGCGAAGCCGAAGGCGGACTCGGCGTGCCGGATCGGCCAGGTCTCGTGGAACCCGTTCACGTAGGTGCCGTGCGAGTGCGACGGCCGCCCCTCCTCGGCGTTGCCGCGCATGCCGAGGTAGCCGTTGGCCACCGCGAACAGCGTCTCGGTCACGCCGAGGTCGTCCGGGTTGTACCCGGTCTCGACGAGCCGCCACGGGTCGGCGGGGAAGCGCCCGCGGTCGAGGGGGTCGGGGCCGACGTTGGTCCTCACCGCTGTGCCTCACGGTCGGTCTCGCCGGGTTCGGGCACGAGGTCGGCGAGGTCGTCGACGACGAGCCCGGCGCCCGCGGCACGGAGGTGGTCGTGCCCGGCGCCGCGGTCGACGCCCACGACGAGCCCGAAGCCTCCCGCGGCGCCGGCCCGTACGCCGGAGACCGCGTCCTCGAGGACCACCGCGTCGGCGGGATCGCAACCCAGCTCGCGGGCGGCGTAGAGGAACGTGTCGGGAGCCGGCTTGCCGGCCAGGTGGTGCTCCTCGGCGACCGCACCGCTCACCACCACCTCGAAGCGGTCCAGCAGCCCCGCCGACTCCAGCACCGCCGGGGCGTTGACCGAGGAGGAGACGACAGCCAGCGGTACAGCCAGCTCGCGCAGGTGGTCCAGGAACGCCACCGAGCCGGGGTAGGCCTGGACGCCGTCGCGCTCCAGCACGGCGTTGAAGGCGTCGTTCTTGCGGTTGCCCAGCCCCCGCACGGTGTCGGCGGTGGGCGGGTCGTCGCTGCTGCCCTCGGGGAGCGAGAGGCCCCGCGAGGCGAGGAAGTCGCGCACGCCGTCGTAGCGAGGCTTGCCGTCGACGTGGGCGAAGTAGTCGCTCTCGCCGTACGGCGGCTGGTCGGGCGCGTGTTCGCGGAGGTAGGCGTTGAACATCTCCGACCACGCTCGCATGTGCACGATGGCGGTCGGCGTCACCACGCCGTCGAGGTCGAAGAGGACGGCGCCGTAGCGCGCCCAGGTCAGGGGCTCCACGCAGCCAAGGCTGGCCTGCTCCCGGCTGCCCGTCCAGGGGCGGCGACGGTTCGTCACGACCTCGTCACCTGCCCGACGCATGCCGCACCCTGCGTCCGAGGGGAAGGACGCCCGCGTGCGGGTCGGATCGGGCGCGTAACCTGGAGGGCATGCCCACCCTTCGCTCCGCCACCTCGACCTCGGGCCGCAACATGGCCGGTGCCCGCGCGCTCTGGCGCGCCACCGGCATGACCGACTCCGACTTCGGCAAGCCGATCATCGCCATCGCCAACTCGTTCACCGAGTTCGTGCCCGGCCATGTGCACCTGCGCGACCTCGGCAAGATCGTCGCCGAGCAGGTGGCGGCCGCCGGTGGGGTGGCCAAGGAATTCAACACGATCGCCGTCGACGACGGCATCGCGATGGGTCATGGCGGCATGCTCTACTCGCTCCCGAGTCGTGAGCTGATCGCCGACGCGGTCGAGTACATGGTGCAGGCGCACTGCGCCGACGCGCTGGTGTGCATCTCGAACTGCGACAAGATCACCCCCGGCATGCTGCTGGCGGCGCTGCGGCTCAACATCCCGGTCGTGTTCGTCTCGGGCGGCCCGATGGAGGCCGGCAAGACCGTCGCGATCGAGGGCATCGTGCACGAGAAGCTCGACCTGGTCGACGCGATGTCGCTCTCGGCCAACGACGCCGTCAGCGACGAGCTGCTGGACACCATCGAGCGCTCGGCCTGTCCGACCTGCGGCTCCTGCTCGGGCATGTTCACCGCCAACTCGATGAACTGTCTCACCGAGGCGATCGGCCTCTCGCTGCCGGGCAACGGCTCCACTCTGGCCACCCACAGCGCCCGCAGGGCTCTGTTCGAGGAGGCCGGCCGACTGGTCGTCGAGCTGGCGAAGCGCTACTACGACGACGACGACGAGTCGGTGCTGCCCCGCAACATCGCCACCCGCGCCGCCTTCGAGAACGCTGTCGCCCTCGACGTCGCGATGGGCGGCTCGACGAACACCGTGCTGCACCTGCTGGCGGCGGCCCGCGAGGCCGAGCTCGACTTCCAGGTCGCCGACATCGACGCGATCTCGCGCCGGGTGCCGTGCCTGAGCAAGGTCGCGCCCAACAGCCCGAAGTACCACATGGAGGACGTCCACCGCGCCGGCGGCATCCCGGCACTCCTGGGTGAGCTGCGTCGCGGCGGGGTCCTCAACGAGGACGTGCACACCGTCCACTCGGCCTCCGTGGAGGAGTGGCTGGGCGCCTGGGACATCCGCGGCGAGAGCCCGAGCCAGCAGGCTCTCGACCTCTTCCACGCCGCTCCCGGCGGGGTGCGCACCACCGAGGCGTTCTCCACCGACAACCGGTGGGCCACGCTCGACACGGATGCGGCCGAGGGCTGCATCCGCGACCTCGAGCACGCCTACTCCGCCGACGGCGGGCTGGCGATCCTGCACGGCAACCTCGCCGAGGACGGCTGCGTCGTCAAGACGGCCGGGGTTCCCGAGGAGATCTGGACCTTCACCGGCACCGCGATCGTCTTCGAGTCCCAGGACGACGCCGTCCAGGGGATCCTCTCCAAGAAGGTCGAGGCCGGTCACGTGGTGGTCATCCGCTACGAGGGCCCGAAGGGCGGCCCCGGCATGCAGGAGATGCTCTACCCCACCTCGTTCCTCAAGGGTCGTGGCCTCGGCCAGAAGTGCGCGCTGATCACCGACGGCCGCTTCTCCGGTGGCACCTCGGGCCTCTCGATCGGCCACATCTCGCCGGAGGCGGCCGGGGGTGGCCTGATCGCGCTGATCGAGGACGGCGACACCATCTCGATCGACATCCCGAACCGCCGCATCGAGCTCGAGGTCGACGACCTGGTGCTCGACCAGCGACGCGCGGCCCAGGAGAAGCGCGAGCGTCCCTACACGCCGCTCGATCGGGAACGCAAGGTCTCGGCGGCGCTGCGGGCCTACGCCTCCATGGCGACGTCCGCCTCCGACGGCGCCTACCGCCGCGTTCCGGAGTGAGCCGGGTCGGTCGGACCGTCCCGGGCCGGTGAAGGCGCAGCACGTGCCTGCGGACGTGCTGCGCAGCCTGGTCGCCGTCGGGCCCAGCAACGGCGCCCACCGGATCGCGCTGCGGGCGGCGATCTCGGTCCTCGTGCCGCTGCTGGTGCTGGATGCCACCGGCCACCTGTCCTGGACGATGTACGCCGCGTTCGGATCGTTCACCTCGCTCTACGGGCGCGAGCGGGTGGACACCCAGCGGGTCCGGCTGCAACTGGTGGCCGGCGGCTGGATGGTCGGATGCGTCACCGTGGGCGCGCTGATCGCCGCCTCGGACCAGCGCGGCTGGCTGGCGGTGCCGGTCGCGGCGGCGGTGGCCAGCGCCGCCGCCTATCGCTCGGCTGTCGAGGGGTGGCACCCGCCGGGCTCGCTCTTCCAGGTGTTCGGCATCGCGGCCGTCGCCTCGGTGCCCGGAACGCTCGCCGACGTCGTACCAGCGCTCCTCGTCGCCGTCGCCTCGGCGTCGTTCGCGGTAGTTGTCGGGAACCTCGGCGCACTGGTCCGGAGAGTACGCCGCAGCGCGGTCGTGGAGGCCGCCGTGCCGATCGGCGGCTCCACCGCCGGTGCCGGTCGGTACGCCCTGCTCGCCGGCCTCGGCGTCCTGGTGGCGGGCAGCCTGGCCCAGGCCCTCGACATCGGCCGGCCCTACTGGGCGATGGTGAGTGCTGTGGTGCCGCTCGCGGCGCGTGCGCTGCCCGCCCAGGTCATCCGGGGCGTGCACCGCCTGGTCGGCACGGCGCTCGGGCTGCTGGTGGCCTGGGCGCTGCTCTCGTTCGATCTGCACGGCGCGGCGGCGATCGTCGCCGTCGGCGTGCTGCAGGCCCTCGCCGAGCTGGTGGTGGGCCGCAACTACGCGCTCGCCCTGACCTTCATCACGCCGCTGGCGCTGTTGATGGGCAACGTGGTCAGACCGGTTCCGACCGGGACGCTGCTCGCCGACCGCGCTGCGGAGACGGTGATCGGGGTGGCGGTCGGGGTGGCGGTCGGCTGGTTCCTGCGGCCGCGCCCCGATGCGATCGGTTGAAACGTGATCTATCTCTCAGGTAGCCGCCGGCGGTGCCGACCTCACAGGCACAGCGGCGGCGACCCCGCCAGGAGGGAGACCGAGATGACCACCAGCGAGCAGCTGACCGAGCACCTGCGTCCGGCAGCGGGCGACCAGGCCCTGCACACCCGAGTCCACCAGCTCGCCGCCCTCGTGGACACGCCCGAGGGCCGCGCCGCGGTGGAGCACGTCCACCCTGACCTCGGACACGTCGCCGGCGTCTACACCGCCGACGGCCAGGCCGACCCGGCCGCCGTCATCCTGGCCGACCTCGAGCACCTGGTCGGGTCGGAGCGCCTGGTCGGCGTCCTCGACCTGCTCGTGCACCAGCGGTGCTCGCCGGAGGATGCCGAGGGCTACGCTCGCCTGCGTGCCTGACCTGCCCGACCTCGACGACCACGGCCGGCCGGTCGGCCGCGCGCTGCCCGACTGGACGCCGCGGCCCGAGCCGGAGCCGGTGACGCTGGAGGGGCGCTACGTCACCGTCGTCCCTCTGCACTCCGCCTACTACGCCGATCTCCTGGGAGCTGTCTGCGGGCCCGACGACGGCGGCCTGTGGACCTATCGGCCGGTGTCGATGCCACGGACGCTGCCCGAGCTGTGGATGCATCTGGCGGCAGTGATCGATCAGCCCGCCTCGATGACCTACGCCTTCCTGCCGCGCGAGGGCGAGTACGCCGGCCGTGCCGCCGGGATCGCGTCCCTGCAGCGGCTCGTGCCGGCGTACGGCCAGGTGGAGGTGGGCGGCGTGCTGCTCGGTCGCGCACTGCAGCGCACCAGGGCGGCCACCGAGGCGATCCACCTGCTCATGAGGTACGCGCTGGACGACCTGGGCTACCGCCGCTTCGAGTGGAAGTGCGACAGCCTCAACGAGCCCTCGCGCACAGCGGCCGTGCGGCTGGGGTTCGCCTACGAGGGCCGCTTCCGCAACCACATGGTGGTCAAGGGCCGCAATCGCGACACCGACTGGTTCGCGGTGATCGACGAGGACTGGCCGGCGGTGCGCTCGGCGCACGAGAGGTGGCTCGACCCGGCGAGCTTCGACGCGGACGGTCGGCAGCTGGTCGCCCTGAGCGACCTGACCCGCTGACCCTGGGCTCGCTCCCTTGTCAGGGGTCGGTGTCACAGTGGGGACATGGACCAACGGATCAGCTTCGTGACCCTGGCCGTGGGCGACGTCGCCCGCACCCATGCGTTCTACGTCGGTGGCCTGGGCTGGGTCCCGTCGACGTACGTCGAGGGTGAGGTGCTGATGATCCAGGTCGGTCCCCGGCTCATGCTCAGTCTGTGGGACCGCGCCGCCTTCGAGGCGGAGGTCGGCCCGATCGCGAGCGGCGACGGCGTGCCGCCGATCACGCTGGCGCACAACGTGGCGACCCGCGAGGAGGTCGACGGCATCCTGCTGCGGGCCGAGGAAATCGGCGCGGGTCCGCTCAGCGGCGGTCAGGAGCGGGACTGGGGTGGCTACACCGGTTACTTCGCCGACCCCGATGGCTACCGATGGGAGATCGCCTACAACCCCGGACCGATCGGAGAGGTGGTGTTGCCATGAGTGTTCCCGCGCAGGACAAGCAGCGGCTCAGCGGCGAGGAGATCGCCGCCGGCCTGCCCGATGACTTCCGGCACCTGCCCGGCCAGGTGCTGGCGCGCTACCGCGTCGCCGACTTCGCCGCTGCCCAGCAGCTCGCCGCCGCGATCGGGCAGCTGGCCGAGGAGGCCGACCACCATCCCGACCTCCTCCTCGGTTGGGGCTACGTCGAGGTCCGGCTCTCCAGCCACGACGTCGGCGGTGTCACCCGGCGCGACCTGCGGCTCGCCCGGTCGGTGAGTGCTGCCGCCGGCGCGGCGGGCGCTCATCCCGAGCCCCGGGCGCTGCTGCTGGTGGAGTGGGGTCTGGACACCTGGGCCGATGCCGAGGTGCTGCCGTTCTGGCGAGCGGTCCTGGGTTACGGCGACGCACACCGCGAGGGGGAGATCAGCGACCCGGCAGGTCGAGGCGGTCCGACGCTCTGGTTCCAGGACACCGAGGAGCACGAGACGCCGCGGCAGCGCTTCCATCCCGACGTCTGGGTGCCGGTGGACGAGGCACGAGCCCGGATCGACGCGGCGATCGCCGCCGGTGGCACGCTGGTCAGCGACGAGCGGGCGCCACGGTTCTGGGTGCTCGCCGATCCCCAGGGCAACCGGGTCTGCATCTGCACCGTCGAGGGCCGTGACTGGACGACCCCCTGACGACGCGTTCTCCACCATCTGGGATGCTCATCCCAGATGGTGGGACGCGCGAGAGACTCGGATGACGGGAGCTCGGCGACCGGCTACCGTGGAGGCATGCTGCACAGCATTCTTGTACGCACGCGACGCGCCTGACCGATCCACCGGTCGACGCGTCTCCCTCCGCTGCCTTCGGGCCGGAGGGTTTTTGTTTGTACGGGGCACGCTGAGCAACAGCCCGAGTGGAAGACAGATGAGGAACGAGAGATGAGCGAGCAGACGATCACCGGGGCGCAGAGCCTGGTGAAGTCGCTGGAGGCCGCGGGGGTCGAGAACATCTTCGGCATCCCGGGCGGTGCGATCCTGCCGGCGTACGACCCGCTGATGGATTCGACGATCCGCCACATCCTCGTACGCCACGAGCAGGGCGCGGGCCACGCCGCCCAGGGCTATGCCGCCGCGACCGGGCGGGTCGGCGTCTGCATGGCCACCAGCGGGCCGGGCGCCACCAACCTGGTCACGCCGATCGCCGACGCTCACATGGACTCGGTCCCCATGGTCGCCGTCACCGGTCAGGTCGGCACCGACCTGATCGGCACCGACGCCTTCCAGGAGGCCGACATCCGCGGCATCACGATGCCGATCACCAAGCACAACTTCCTGGTCACCGACGCGGCCGACATCCCGCAGAAGATCGCCGAGGCGTTCCACATCGCCTCCACCGGGCGCCCCGGCCCGGTCCTGGTCGACGTCACCAAGTCGGCGCTGCAGTCGCAGACCTCCTTCCGCTGGCCCTCCGAGCTGCAGCTGCCGGGATACCGGCCGGTGACCAAGCCGCACGCCAAGCAGATCCGCGAGGCCGTGCGCCTGATCCTGGCCTCGAAGAAGCCGGTGCTCTACGTCGGCGGTGGCACCATCCGCAGCGGCGCCTCGGCCGAGCTGCGCAGGCTCGCCGACCTGACCGGCATCCCGGTGGTCACCACGTTGATGGCCCGCGGCGCCTTCCCGGACAGCCACCCGCAGCACCTGGGCATGCCCGGCATGCACGGCACCGTCGCGGCGGTGGCCGGCCTGCAGAAGAGCGATCTGATCATCAGCCTCGGCGCGCGCTTCGACGACCGCGTGACCGGTCAGCTGGCCAGCTTCGCGCCCCATGCGCTGGTCATCCACGCCGACATCGATCCTGCCGAGATCGGCAAGAACCGGCGCGCCGACGTGCCGATCGTGGGGGACATCCGCGAGGTGCTGCTGGACCTCCTGACGGTCCTGGAGCAGGAGCGGGCGGCGGGCAAGGAGGGCGACTACGAGTCGTGGATCGCCTTCTGTGCAGGCGTGAAGAAGGCCTACCCGCTGGGCTACGACGACGCCCTGGGCGGCCTCGCGCCGCAGTACGTGATCCAGCGGCTCGGCCAGATCGTCGGTCCCGACGCGATCTACACCAGTGGTGTGGGCCAGCACCAGATGTGGGCGGCCCAGTTCATCGGCTACGAGCGGCCCAACACCTGGATCAACTCCGGCGGCCTGGGGACGATGGGCTACTCGGTCCCTGCCGCGATGGGGGCCAAGGTCGGCTGCCCCGACACCACGGTGTGGTCCATCGACGGCGACGGCTGCTTCCAGATGACCAATCAGGAGCTGGCCACCTGCGCGATCGAGGGCATCCCGATCAAGGTCGCGGTGATCAACAACGACAACCTCGGCATGGTGCGGCAGTGGCAGACGCTGTTCTACAACGAGCGCTACTCCAACACGAACCTGCAGAAGCACGGCGGCGGCGCGGGCACGGTCCGGCGCATCCCCGACTTCGTCAAGCTCGCCGACGCCTACGGCTGCGTGGGTCTCTCCTGCGAGAGCGCCGACGACGTGGACGCGACCATCGAGAAGGCGATGGCGATCGACGACGTGCCGGTCGTCGTCGACTTCCGGGTGCACAAGAACGCCATGGTGTGGCCGATGGTCGCCGCCGGCTCCAGCAACGACGCCATCCAGTACGCGCGCGACCTCGCGCCGAAGTTCGACAAGGACGACTTGTGAACCACCCCCTTGCATCCCGCACCGCGCTCCGCTTCGACCGGGGGCACCGCTGATGGGCGCCGACGGCAAGCACACCCTCAGCGTCCTGGTCGAGAACAAGCCCGGCGTCCTCGCCCGGATCGCGGCGCTGTTCAGCCGCCGGATGTTCAACATCGACAGCCTGGCGGTGGGTCCCACCGAGCACGCCGAGATCTCGCGGATGACCATCGTGGTCAATGTGGAGGACACCCCGCTGGAGCAGGTCACCAAGCAGCTGAACAAGCTGGTCGAGGTGATCAAGATCGTCGAGCTCGAGCCCGACGCCTCCGTGCAGCGCGAGCTGCTGCTGGTCAAGGTGGGCGCCTCCGCCGAGAGCCGCAGCCAGGTGCTCGACGCCGTGCAGCTGTTCAAGGCCAAGGTCGTCGACGTGGCGACCGACGCGGTCACCATCCAGGTGATCGGCAACGCCGGCAAGCTCGCCGACTTCCTGCGGGTCGTCGAGCCGTTCGGCATCCGCGAGCTGGTGCAGTCCGGCATGGTCGCCATCGGCCGTGGTCCGCGCTCCATCTCCGAGCGCTCCCTGCGCCCGGTCGTGACCCCCGCGCCGCCGGCCGCGGGCTGAGCGACGTACCCCTCGAACCCCATCGATCCCTGAGAAGAACACCCAAGAAGGAGTAGCCCCCGTGGCTGAGATCTACTACGACGACGACGCCGACCTGAGCCTGATCCAGGGCAAGAAGGTCGCGGTCATCGGATACGGCAGCCAGGGCCACGCCCACGCGCTGAACCTGCGCGACTCGGGCGTCGACGTCCGCATCGGCCTGCAGCCCGGCTCGAAGAGCACGGCCAAGGCGGAGGACGAGGGCTTCCGCGTCCTCACCCCGGCCGACGCCGCCGCCGAGGCCGACGTCATCGTCATCCTCGCCCCCGACCAGCACCAGCGCGGTCTGTTCAGCAACGAGCTCGCCGCCCACGTGACCCCGGGCAAGACGCTGGTCTTCGGGCACGGCTTCAACATCCGCTTCGGCTACATCACCCCGCCCGAGGGCGTCGACGTGATCATGGTGGCCCCGAAGGCCCCCGGCCACACCGTGCGTCGCGAGTACGTCGCCGGCCGCGGCATCCCGGACATCATCGCCGTCGAGCAGGACGCCTCCGGGCAGGCCTGGGACGTCGCCAAGTCCTACGCCAAGGGCATCGGCGGCACCCGTGCCGGCGTCATCAAGACCACCTTCACCGAGGAGACCGAGACCGACCTGTTCGGTGAGCAGGCGGTCCTCTGCGGTGGCGTCTCGCACCTCGTCCAGGCGGGCTTCGAGACCCTGACCGAGGCCGGCTACCAGCCGGAGATCGCCTACTTCGAGGTCCTCCACGAACTCAAGCTCATCGTCGACCTCATGTGGGAGGGCGGCATCGCCAAGCAGCGCTGGTCGGTCTCCGACACCGCCGAGTACGGCGACTACGTCTCCGGCCCGCGCGTCGTCACCCCGGCGGTCAAGGAGTCGATGCAGGCGATCCTGTCCGACATCCAGGACGGCACCTTCGCCAAGCGCTTCATCGCCGACCAGGACAACGGCGGCAAGGAGTTCCTCGAGCTGCGCGAGAAGGAGGCCCAGCACCCGATCGAGGTCACCGGCAAGCTGCTGCGCTCGCACTTCTCCTGGAAGCAGTCGGACGCGGACTACACCGAGGGCTCCGCCGCGCGCTGAGCCCCAGCACCCGCACACGCGCCCTGCGCCTCTCCCGGAATACGGGAGGGGCGCCGGGCGCTTCGTCTTCCATGCGCATCGACATCTGGTCCGACATCGCCTGCCCCTGGTGCTACGTCGGCAAGCGGCGGCTCGAGTCCGCGCTCGCCGCCTTCCCGCACCGCGACGAGGTCGAGGTGGTCTGGCACTCCTTCGAGCTGATGCCGGACGCGCCCGAGCAGCCGGTCGAGACCGCTCAGGAGATGCTCGCGCGCAAGTTCGGAGTCGGCCGCGAGCAGGCCGCCGAGATGCAGCAGCGGGTCAGCGCCCTGGCGGCCGAGGAGGGCATGACCTGGGACCACGAGCACTCCGTGCACGTGCGCACCCGTGCCGCCCACCGACTGCTCCACCTCGCGCTGGAGGAGGGTGGCCCGGCGCAGCAGGGGGCACTCAAGGAGGCGCTCCTGGACACCTACTTCGTCCAGGCCGGCAACGTCGCGGATCCCGCCCTGCTCCTGCGTCTGGCCACCTCGGTGGGCCTGGACGCCCAGCGGGTGGGCGAGGTGCTCGGCTCGCAGGAGTACGACGACGCCGTGGCGGCCGATGTCGCCCAGGCCGCACGCTACGGCGCGACAGGCGTGCCGTTCTACGTCATCGACGAGAAGTACGGCGTGTCCGGCGCCCAGCCGGCCGAGCTCTTCGGTCAGGTGCTGGACAAGGCGTGGGCCGACAGCCACCCACTGGTGGAGACCTTCGGCGGGGGAGCGGACGTCTGCGGCCCGGACGGATGCGCGATCTGAGCGTGCGGTGGGCCCCAGCCTGCCTGGCCACAGGCTGACCGGATCCTGGTCGCCGACTCGCCGGGTGCGATGACTGTCACAGCCCCCTGTGCAGGTAAGTCTCTCCTAAGGTAGCCTCACCTAAGTAAGGCACACCTGAGTGGCGAGGCCGCTCCCGAGCGAAACGAAGACCTGTGCTCCCCACCTTCGTCATCGGCCTCCGCGAGGGGCTCGAAGCCGCGCTGATCGTCTCGATCCTCGCGACCTTCCTGCGCCGCAACGGCGCGAGCCTGCGCGGGCTGTGGCTGGGCGTGGGTGCGGGCGTGGCGCTCAGCCTCGCCGTCGGCGTGATCCTCGATGCGGTCGAGCGGAGCCTCCCGCAGGCCAAGCAGGAGGCGATGGAGACGATCATCGGCCTGGTCGCGGTGTTCTTCGTGACCGGCATGGTCTTCTGGATGCGCACCCACGCCCGCTTCATGAAGCGCGACCTGGAGGCGGCGGCCGCCGGTGCGCTCACCTCGGGGACGACCGCCGCGCTGGCGCTGATGGCCTTCCTGGCGGTGCTGCGGGAGGGCTTCGAGACCGCGGTGTTCCTGCTGGCCACCTTCCAGAGCGCCGGCAGCGCGCCGTCCGCCGTCTTCGGCGCCGTCGCCGGCATCCTGGCCGCGGTCGTCCTCGGCTGGGGGATGTACCGCGGCGGCGTCCGGCTCAACCTGCAGCGATTCTTCTCCATCACCGGCTTCTTCCTGATCCTGGTGGCGGCGGGGCTGGTGCTCAACGCGTTCCGCACCGGCCACGAGGCCGGCTGGGTGAGCGTCGGTCAGGGCCGCACCGTCGACCTCACCTGGCTCGCGCCCGCCGGCTCGATCCGCTCCGCGCTCTTCAGCGGCGTCCTGGGCATCCCGCGGGACCCGCGCGTCATCGAGGTGCTCGCCTGGGTCGCCTACCTGGTGCCGATGCTGCTGATCACCTTCCTGCCCGCGCGGCTGCGGCCGGGGCACGGACTGGCCCAGCGCCTGCGGGTCGCCGGCGCCGCCGTGGCTGTCGTTGCAGCGGTCGTGCTGGTCCTCGCCGTACCGACGCCGAAGGCCACCCTGCCGGCGACGGCTCCGCTGCAGGGCGGCGGTGAGGCCAGCATCGCGATCCACGGCGACACCGCCGTGCTCGCCGCCGACGGCAAGAGCATCGAGCTGCACGGCGACGGCACCAGCTGGTCCGCCGCACACAGCGGTGCACGGCCGAGCACGCTCGACATCACCACCCTGCTGACCTACACCGGCAACCGCGTCCCGGTCGGTCTCGACGTCCACTCCGCCCCCGGGCCCTACCAGGCGGCGTGGGCGGACCACACCAGCGTCACGGCCACCACGTACGGCGATCGCCTCGTCGACGCCCGCACGGCCGGCTCGCTGGTGCTCACCCTCAGCGGCGGCGGCCTCACCTCGCCGCGGGTGATGACCCTCGACCCGGCCAGCTGGCAGGTCGACCCGGCGTACGCCGAGAAGGCGGGTGCTGCCGTCGCGGCCGCGCACGCCACGGCGCACGACCGACTCCTCTGGACCCGTTGGGTCCCGGTCGCCCTGCTGGCCACCGCTCTTCTCCTGCTCGGGCAGGTCGTCCGCACCAAACGCCGCGCGTCCCGTCGGGCGCAGCGGGCATCCGTCACGGAAGGAACCACCCATGTCGACAGCCTCACGTAGGGCCGCCGTCAGCCTCGTCGCCGCGATCTCGCTCGCCTCGCTCGCCGCCTGTGGCAGCGGCAACGACGACGCCGCGGACGCCGGGAAGGGTGGCGGCGCCACCACCGCCGCGGTGAAGAACGGCGTCAGCGAGGTGGCCATCACGATGGCCTCGGGCTCGAACGGCGACGTCTGCACCCCCTCGACGACGTCGGTCCCGGCCGGTCCGGTGACCTTCTCGGTCAAGAACGAGAGCGCCACCGGCCTCACCGAGCTCGAGCTGCTCCAGGACCAGAAGATCATCGGCGAGAAGGAGTCGCTGGCGCCCGGCCTGCCGGCCTCGTCGTTCACGCTGACCCTCGGCGGCGGCACCTACCAGATCTACTGCCCCGGTGCCGCGACCGAGACGATCGACTTCAAGGTCACCGGTCAGGCCAGCGCCACCCCGAGCGGCAGCGCCGCCACCCTGCTCGCGCAGGGCGCCGGCGACTACGGCAAGTACGTCACCACCCAGGTCGACGCGATGGTCGCCTCGGTGCGGAAGCTGCAGCAGGACGTCGACGCCGGCGACCTCACCGCCGCGCAGAAGCAGTACGGCGAGGCGCGACCGTTCTACGAGAAGATCGAGTCCGACGTCGACGGCTTCGTGCTGCCGGGGTTCAAGCCGACCGACAACAAGGGCAACCTCGACTACCTGGTCGACATGCGCGCCTCCAACCTCGACCCGGCCGTGGGCTGGCACGGCTTCCACGCCGTCGAGCGCGACCTCTTCGGGAACCGCAAGATCACCGCGAAGACCAAGCAGCTGGCCGCTGAGCTGACCGCCAACCTGCAGAAGCTCGCCACCCTCTCCACCACCCTGACCTACAAGCCCGAGGACCTCGCGAACGGCGCCGCCGGCCTGCTCGAGGAGGTCCAGGCCAACAAGATCAGCGGCGAGGAGGAGAAGTACAGCCACATCGACCTGGTCGACTTCGCCGCCAACGTCGAGGGCGCTCAGCAGGCCTTCGCCTACCTCAAGCCGGGCCTGACGGCCCTCGACGCGACCCTGACCAGCACGATCGGTCAGCGCTTCGACACCGTCAACACCATGCTCGACACCTACCGCGACCCGGCGCAGATCGGCGGCTACAAGCGCTACACCGCCGCCCTGAAGAAGTCCGACGCGAACAAGCTCAGCCAGACCGTCCAGGCGCTGCAGGACTCGCTGGCGCACCTGGCGGAGAAGGTGGCCACCGCCTGATGAGTGGGCTCAGCACGTCCCGCCGGCGGCTGATCCAGGGCGCCGGCGTCGGAGCCGGTGCGGTCGCCGCTGTCGGCGCCGGGTTCTTGGGTGGACGCGCGAGCGCCGATGGCACCGACGTACCGGCCACCGACGACGGGGACCTGGTCGACCTCAACCTGCAGCACGCCTTCTACACCGGTGCGCACCAGGCCGGGATCGAGACGCCGCAGCAGCGGCACACGGTCTTCATGACCTTCGATCTGACCACCACCAGCAAGCAGGACCTGCAGGTGCTGCTCGCCCGCTGGTCGGCGGGGATCGCCCAGCTCCAGGCCGGGTTGCCCGTCGGGTCGGTCCAGCCGACCAACGCCTCCGGCGTACCGGCCGACACCGGGGAGGCCTACGACCTGGCGCCGGCCGGGCTGACGGTGACCCTCGGTCTGGGCCCCGGCGTCTTCGACGACCGGTTCGGCCTGGCCGAGAAGAAGCCCAAGCTGCTCGCCGACCTGCCGACGCTGCCCAGCGACCGGCTCCGTCCGGAGCTGACCGGTGGCGACCTCTCCCTGCAGGCCTGTGCCGACGACCCCCAGGTCGCCTACCACGCCATCCGCGACCTGGCCCGACTGGGCCGCGGCACGGTGAACACCCGCTGGACGGTGATGGGCTTCGGCCGCGCCTCGGCGGGCAAGGGCCAGAGCACGCCCCGCAACCTGATGGGCTTCAAGGACGGCACCCGCAACGTCAAGGAGCCGGCCGAGATCGCCGAGCACGTCTGGCTGGACGGCAGTGACGGCGAGCAGGCGTGGATGCGCGACGGCACCTACCTGGTGGCCCGCAAGATCCAGATGAACATCGAGATCTGGGACTCCTCCGACATCGGCAGCCAGGAGCAGGTCTTCGGACGCACCAAGGGCGTGGGTGCGCCGCTGTCGGGGAAGAAGGAGTTCGACACCCCCGATTTCGACAAGGTCGTGGGCGGCAAGCCGGTGATCCCGCCGACCTCGCACGTCGCGCTCGCCGCACCGGAGAACAACGGCGGGATCCGGATCCTGCGACGCGGCTACAACTACACCGACGGCATCAACGAGCTCGGCTTCCTCGACGCAGGCCTGCTGTTCATCGCCTACATGAACGACCCGGCCAGCTTCATCAAGCTGCAGACGAAGCTGGGTGGCTCGGACAAGCTGAACGAATACATCGCCCACATCGGCTCGGGCGTCTTCGCCGTTCCGCCGGCGCCGAGCCAGGGCCAGTTCCTAGGCGACGCACTCTTCGCCTAGGCGGTCACCGACCGCCGGCCGGGGTGCAAGTGAAGGGCATCCCGGTCGGCACCGGGCTCGCCACCGGGGGTCAGCGGCGGGTGGCGATGAGGACCGTCGTCTCGGGGGCGACCATGACCTCGACGGCGGTGAACCGCTCGTCGGTGAGCCAGTGCTCGCGCAGCGTGTCCACGCGGCCGTAGGAGAGCGGGGGCCACTGCTCGCAGGGGAGCAGGTCGTCGAGGACGACGATGCCGCCCTCCTCGATCAGCTCCACGATGTTGTCGACGGTGATGTCACCGGGCATGTCGGCGTCGAGGAAGAGCAGCGAGAACGGACCCCTGTCGCGCAGCGAGGCCCAGTCGACGGCGAGCACCTCGACCTGCGGATCCTCGTCGAAGATCTCGCCGGCGAACTTGGCCAGCCGGGGGTCCAGCTCGGCGGTCACGATCCGAGCGCTGTCGCGCCGTACGCCCGAGCGGAGCCAGGCCGTGCCGACGCCGCAGCCGGTGCCGAACTCGGCCATGGTGCCGTCCCGGGTGGCGGCGAGCGTCGCCAGCAGCCGGCCGGTCTCGTTGCGGCAGAACGAGACGTAGCCGGCGCGGCGGGAGACGTCGAACGCGCGCGTGACGATCTCCGGCAGTTCTGGTGGGGCGCTCACAAGGTCAAGAGTCTCTCATCCCGGGCCAGCATCTTGGATGGCGGACGGCTGACGAAAAAGACGCGGCCGTGTCGCGCCGAACCCTTCCCCGGACGCGTCCTCGCCCCGTAGCATCGACCCCGTGTTCACCGCCCTCGCCTCGATGACGGCCGTCGTAGCCGTGGCTCTCGTAGCCATGTGCCGCGTCGGGGCTTCCAGCATTCGCTGATCGAGAGGCCACCCCGTCGCGGTGGCCCGAACAGATTCCCCGGCCTCTCCGCCACAGCACGTTCCAGAGAGACCGGAGAAGAGCCGATGAACCAGCAGCTGATCGAGTGGGGACCCGCTCGGCACGACCCCGACAACCCGCAGTGCCACGATGCGATCCAGGCCGCGATCGATCGGCGGGACAGCGACGGCCCGCGTCCCGACGACAACTAGTGTTCTGCCCATGACCAGCCTGAAGCTTGCAGTGATCCCCGGCGACGGCATCGGACCGGAGGTGACGGCCGAGGCGCTGAAGGTGCTCGAGGCCGCCTCGCCGGTGAAGTTCGAGCAGACCCGCTACGACCTCGGCGCGGAGCGCTACCTGCGCACCGGCGAGGTGCTGCCGACCTCGGTGCTGGACGAGATCCGCGAGCAGGACGCCATCCTGCTCGGCGCCGTCGGCGGCAAGCCGAACGACCCGAACCTCCCGCCGGGCATCCTGGAGCGCGGTCTGCTGCTCAAGCTCCGCTTCGAGCTCGACCACTACGTCAACCTGCGGCCCTCGAGGCTGTTCCCGGGCGCCGTCTCGCCGCTGAGCGAGGCAGTGCTGGGCAAGGGCGAGATCGACTTCGTCGTGGTCCGTGAGGGCACCGAGGGGCTCTACACGGGTCAGGGCGGCGCCATGCGCGTCGGCACGGCGGCCGAGGTCGCCACCGAGGTCAGTGTCAACACGGCGTACGGCGTGGAGCGGGTCGTCCGCGACGCCTTCAACCGTGCCCAGCGCCGCCGCAAGAAGCTCACCCTGGTCCACAAGACCAACGTGCTGGTCAACGCCGGCTCGCTGTGGTGGCGCGTGACCCAGGAGGTGGCCGCCGAATACCCCGACGTCACCGTGGACTACCTCCACATCGATGCCGTGATGATCTTCATGGCGACCGACCCGGCCCGCTTCGACGTGATCGTCACCGACAACATCTTCGGCGACATCATCACCGACCTCGCCGCCGCGATCACGGGCGGCATCGGCCTGGCCGCCTCGGGCAACGTGAACCCCGACCGCACCGCGCCCTCCATGTTCGAGCCCGTGCACGGCTCGGCACCCGACATCGCCGGCCAGCAGAAGGCCGACCCCACCGCAGCGATCCTGTCGGCGTCGCTCCTCCTCGACCACCTCGGCCACGCCGATGCGGCCGCCACCATCGACAGGGCCGTCCTGGAGGACCTGTCGACCCGTGGCGCCGCGCCGCGCACGACCGCGGAGGTCGGCGACGCCATCGCTGCCCTGATCTGAGAGACTCGCGCGCATGGAGATCAGCACCACCCGCAACCCGACTCCGGTTTCCGACGAGCGGCTGGCGGAGATCCTGGCCGACCCCGGCTTCGGCACCTACTTCACCGACCACATGTTCGTGGTCGAGTGGACGCCCGAGCAGGGCTGGCACGGTGCGAGGATCGAGCCGTACGGCCCGATCGCCCTCGACCCGGCGACGGCCGTCCTGCACTACGCGCAGGAGACCTTCGAGGGGATGAAGGCCTACCGCCACGCCGACGGCTCGGTCTGGTCCTTCCGCCCGGAGCAGAACGCCGCCCGGATGGCGCGGTCCTCCCGGCGCCTCGCCTTCCCCGAGCTCCCACTCGAGGACTTCGTCGCCGCCGTGGACGCGCTGGTGGAGATCGACCAGCGGTGGGTGCCGACAGCGACCGAGGGCGACGAGAAGTCGCTCTACATCCGGCCGTTCATGTTCGCCTCGGAGACGTTCCTGGGGGTGCGCGCCGCCCAGCACGTGACCTTCATGGTGATCGCCTCGCCCGCCGGCGCGTACTTCAAGGGCGGCGTCAAGCCCGTGCGGCTGTGGCTCTCGGAGAGCTTCACCCGCGCCGGCCGCGGCGGCATGGGCGCGGCCAAGACGGGTGGCAACTACGCCTCGTCGCTGGCCCCGCAGGCCGAGGCGTACGAGAAGGGCTGCGACCAGGTCGTGTTCCTCGATGCCTCCGAGGGGAGGTACATCGAGGAGCTCGGCGGGATGAACATCTTCTTCGTGTACGCCGACGGCCGCCTGGTGACCCCGGAGACGGGCACGATCCTGGAGGGCATCACCCGCGCCTCGATCCTGGAGCTGGCCGCTGCACGCGGCCTCAAGGTCGAGGAGCGCAAGGTCGCCATCGAGGAGTGGAAGAACGGCGTGGGCTCGGGCGAGATCACCGAGATCTTCGCCTGCGGCACCGCGGCCGTCGTCACGCCGGTCGGCGAGCTGGTGTGGGACGGCGGTTCGGTCGCCACCCCGGCCGGGCCCGTGACCGCCGACCTGCGCACCACGCTGGTCGACCTGCAGTTCGGTCGGGCCGAGGACTCCTTCGGCTGGATGCACCGGATCCTCTGAGACCGGGACGTGCGGCGGTAATCTCGCGCCGTGCGCTCCGTCGGTGACTACACCCTGCTCCACGTGCTCGGAGAGGGCGGGATGGGCATCGTCCATCTCGCCCGCCACGAGCCGTCGGGACAGCGGGTCGCGCTG
Organism: Nocardioides sp. BP30; assembly: GCF_029873215.1. Lineage (NCBI taxonomy): Bacteria > Bacillati > Actinomycetota > Actinomycetes > Propionibacteriales > Nocardioidaceae > Nocardioides > Nocardioides lacus. The sequence goes on from NZ_CP123620.1 coordinate 1,556,166, forward strand.
AAGGTGCTGCGCCCCCAGATCGTGGGCGACGAGGAGGGCCGCCGCCGGTTGGCGCGCGAGGTCGGCTCGCTGCAGCGGGTCCGCTCGCGCTGGGTGGCGGAGATCCTCGACGCCGACCCCTGGGGCCCGGTCCCGTACGTCGTGATGCGCTATGTCCCCGGCCGGTCGCTGCATGACGAGGTCGTCGAGGAGGGGCCGATCCGCGGGCGCGACCTGGACTGGTTCGCACGGTGCCTGATCGATGCCGTGGCAGCCGTGCATGCCGGCGGGGTGCTGCACCGCGACATCAAACCCTCCAACGTCATCATGGAGGGCCGCACGCCGGTCCTGATCGACTTCGGGCTCGCCCGCGTCGCCGACGACCCGCGGATCACCCACACCGGCTGGCTGCTGGGCACCCCCGGCTACCTGCCGCCGGAGATCCTGCGCGGGGAGGACGCCCGGCCCGCCACCGACGTGCACTCGTGGGCCGCCACGGTCGCCTTCGCCGCCACCGGTCGGCCGCCCTTCGGCCGGGGGCCGTCCGCAGCCATCATGGACAGGGCCCGTCGTGGGGACCACGACCTGGCCGGCATCGAGCCACGCGTCCGGGCGGTCCTGGACGCCGCGCTCGCACCCGATGCGGCGGGGCGGCCCACGGTCGCCCAGCTCCAGGCGTGGTTCCGCGATCCCACGATCTCGATCTTCGACACACTGGGCACGGTCGATCCTGCTGCTGCGGGTGGTGGCGTGGGCTTCGCGGGACCGACGACCAGGCCGGCGTCGGCGGCCACCGCGCCGCGGCCGGTCGCGGAGACGGCGCCCCTGGCCGTGGGGGCCGCGCCGACCCGGCAGGAGTGGGACGACCGGTCGCTGCCGGCCGCCGAGCCGACCCTGGTCGAGGCCGCTCAGGAGAGCGGGGTCGCGCGGCTTCGGCGTACGTGTCTGTGGGCGGCGCTCGCCCTGCTCTCCGGCGCCGGCCTGGCCACCGCGCCGGTCCCGACGGCGGTGATCATGCTCGCGCTGGTGGTGGTGCTGCGAGGCCTGTCGCTGGCCGGATCGGTGCACGGGGAGCGGCGCGAGCTGCGCGGCGCGCGGTGGCACGACGGTCCCCGCCTGGTGATCGGTACGCCGTGGCATCTCGTCCGCTCGGTGCCGAGCACCGTCGTGCTCGTGCTGTGGGCCGCCGGCCTCGCGCTCGCCGCCGGACTGCTCTGCTACGCCGTCGCCGCTCCCGGGGGTGTGACCCTGTACGTGTGCGGCGTGGTGCTGGCGACCATGCTCGCGTGCGGCCCCGGCGGGAGCCGGGTGCGGGGGCCGGTACGGCGGGTGCTCGGCCCGCTGTCGCGCAGCACCCGGCGCTGGGCGGCGGCGATGCTGGTCCTCGCCGCTGTCGCCGTCTACCTGATAGTCCGGTTCCACGCGGGTGGGACCGACTGGACGCCCTGGCACGACTCACCGCTCGGCAGCGCCTTCTGAGGCACGTCCGGCCCGCGACCGGCGTGCGTCGGGGTGGGAAGGATCTCGGTGGGCCCGACTCGACCGGGACGGAGGCCCGACTCGACCGGGACGGAGGCCCGACTCGACCGGGACGGAGGCCCGACTCGACCGGGACGGAGGCCCGCATCGTGAGAGACGCCTGACACCATCGCGGACGACATGGCAGGATGACGGACGTGGCGATCAGCTCGATCATCATTCGCTAGCGCACTGCGACCCCGACGGCGGGGACACGGTGCGCCAACCTCTCGTTCCCGAGAGGTTTTTTTGTTGCCCGCACAACCGATCAGACAGAAGTGACTCAGATGGATCTCCAGGGCTCGTTCCATGTCTACGACACCACCCTGCGCGACGGCGCGCAGCAGGAGGGGCTCAACCTCTCCGTGGGGGACAAGCTGGCCATCGCCCGCCAGCTGGACGGCTTGGGGGTCGGCTTCATCGAGGGCGGTTGGCCCGGGGCCAACCCGAAGGACACCGAGTTCTTCCGGCGCGCGCAGACCGAGCTGGCCCTCGAGCACGCGCGCCTCGCGGCTTTCGGCAGCACCCGCCGGGCCGGCGTCCGGGCCGCCGACGACCCGATGATCGCTGCCCTGCGTGACAGCGGCGCGAGCGTGGTCACCCTGGTCGCCAAGAGCCACGACCGCCACGTCGAGCTCGCCCTGCGCACCACGCTGGAGGAGAACCTCGCGATGGTGCGCGACACGGTCTCGCACCTGACCGCCGAGGGGCAGCGGGTCTTCCTCGACGCCGAGCACTTCTTCGACGGCTACCGCGCCAACCGTGACTACGCGTTCGAGGTGCTCCGGACCGCTTACGAGGCCGGCGCCGAGGTGATCGCGCTGTGCGACACCAACGGCGGGATGCTGCCGAGCTGGCTGGCGGACGTGGTGCACGACGTCGTGGAGACCACCGGCGTACGCGTCGGCATCCACTGCCACAACGACACCGGCTGCGCCGTGGCCAACACGCTCGCGGCGGTGGACGCGGGGGCGACCCACGTCCAGGGCACGATCAACGGCTACGGGGAGCGCACGGGCAACGCGGACCTCATCGCGGTGGTCGCCAACCTCCAGCTCAAGCTGGGTCGCCAGGTGCTGCCCGAAGGCCTGCTGCAGGAGGCGACGCGCACCGCGCACGCGATCGCCGAGGTGACCAACTTCCCGCCGGCGACCCGCCAGCCGTACGTCGGTGCGAGCGCCTTCACCCACAAGGCCGGTCTGCACGCCAGCGCGATCAAGGTCGACCCCGACCTCTACCAGCACATGGATCCGGTCGGCGTCGGCAACGACATGCGGCTGCTGGTCTCGGACATGGCCGGCCGCGCGAGCATCGAGTTGAAGGGCAAGGAGCTGGGCTACGAGCTCAGCGACCGGGAGCTCGTCACGCGCATCACCGACCGGGTCAAGGAGCGCGAGGCCGCCGGCTACACCTTCGAGGCCGCCGACGCCTCCTTCGAGCTGCTGCTGCTGGAGGAGGTGCAGGGCAAGCGTCCGACGTACTTCGACCTCGAGTCGTGGCGCGTGCTCTCCCAGGACGACGGCTCGACCGAGGCGACCGTCAAGCTCCACGCCGGCGGCGAGCGCTACGTCGTGACCCGGGAGGGCAACGGCCCTGTCAACGCCCTGGACCAGGCCCTGCGAGCCGCGATCGTGCTGGCCTACCCGGTGGTGGAGAAGTTCGAGCTGATCGACTACAAGGTGCGGCTCTTCGACGACGGCCACGGCACGGACGCCAAGACGCGGGTCCTGATCGAGACCAGTGACGCTGCGACCTCGTGGGTCACGGTCGGCGTCGGCGAGAACGTCATCGAGGCCTCGTGGGAGGCGCTCGTCGACGGTCTCACCTTCGGCCTGTGGCGGGCAGCGGGCCGCTAGTGGAGGCCGGCGGCGCCGGTCACTAGTCTGGCCGGGTGCTCGCCCCGACGTACCCGATCGAGACCGAGCGACTGCTGCTCCGCCCGCTCGACCCGATCGGCGACGTCGACGCGATGCACGCCTACCGGTCGCTGCCGCAGGTGTGCCTCTACGTGCCCTTCGAGCCGCAGACCCGCGACGAGATCGCCGAGCGGCTGGCCGACTTCGAGCGCGTCCGGTGGGCGATCGACGAGCCCGGGCAGGCGCTGGACCTGGCCATCGTCCGCAAGGACACCGGCGACATGATCGGTGACGTCCTGCTGATGTGGCACGACCGCACCAACGCCGAGCTCGGCTACGTCGTCCACCCCGACCACCAGGGCCGTGGCTACGCGACCGAGGCGGGTCGGGCCATGCTCGACCTGGCCTTCGACCCGCGGCACGGGCTGGCGGTCCACCGCGTCACCGCCCGGATCGACCAGCGCAACCCCGCCTCCGCCGCGGTGCTGAGCAGGCTCGGCATGCGGCAGGAGGCGGTGCTGGTGGAGAACGAGTGGTTCAAGGGGGAGTGGTCCACGGAGGTCGACTTCGCCATCCTCGACCGGGAGTGGCGCGCCTCGGCGAGGTGACGGGGCGCCGTCGTGGGCGCTCAGGCCTTGTGGGCGACGGCCCTCTTGCCCGAGACCTTCACCGTGTAGGACACGTGCTTGTGGGTGAAGTGGTTGGTACCGGTGAGCCGCACGCCGCCGCTGACCGGTGCCGTGCTGAAGATCTTCGCGCCCGCGATGCTGTTCGTGAACTTCGCGAACCTCTTGGCCACCGAGCGGACGGTCGCCACCTTGACCCCGTGCTTGCGGTACGCGTGGGTCAGCTGCTTCGCCAGGAAGGTGGCGCTCTGCTTCACCTCGCGCGGCAGGTCGGCGAGGATCGTCCCCTCGAGGTACTGCTTGAACGTGACGGTGCGCTTCGCTGCCGGCAGGGTGACGTGCTGGGCGCCGTAGCTGTAGTGGACACTGCCGGCGTCGGACGGGTCGGTGTAGGTGAACGCGGTCACGACGCCGCCGCGGTTCACCGTCACGGTCTCCGTGCCGCTGTCCCCGGAACCGCTCAGGTCGGTCTGGGAGAAGCCGTACGTCGTCGAGCCGTCGGCAGCCGTGGTCGTCGTGGGGGTGCCGGTCAGCGTCGTCTGCGTGGGGTCGACGATGCCCTTGAGCATCGCGTCCGGGGCGAGGTGGGCGATCGAGCTGTCGCCCTGCAGGTCACGCAGGTCCAGCGACTTCTCCGGCATGAAGACCCAGGTCGCGTGCGGCTTCCTGATCGCCTTGAGCGCCTGCTTGGTCTTGTGACGCGGGCCCAGGACGCTCAGGGTGAAGTAGGTGCCCGAATGCTCGACCTCCACCGCGCTGCCCGCGGAGGTGTAGTCCTCCGAAGCGGCGTTGACGGCGTAGATGGCCTTGAAGCCCTCGGTCGAGAAGCCGTCGTCCTTGACGCTGCCCTGGGAGACCCAGCCCGCCTTGGCCGCGGCAGCGGTCGGTGCCTCGTCGGCGGTCAGCGCCGCGACGAGGTCGGCGTTGGTGAAGGCGGGGGCCGGCGTCGGGGTCGGGGTCGGATCCGGCGTGGTGTCGTCGGCGAACGCGCTGGCGGGGACGAACGCGGCGCCGAGCACGAGAGCGGCGGACGCGAGCAGGGCTGAGGACCGATACGGCAGCATGGTTGAGAAACACTTTCCGAGGAGTGGCCGCGCGGGCGCGGATGCGTCCGCCGGGCCGGTGAGAGGGCTGCTGAAGGATCGCACGGCAGCGGACCGCGCGTCCGCGAAACGCGACATCCGCCTCCGGCTGGTCAGCCCTCCGGGAGGTTGGTCCGCAAGAACCGCACCTCCTCCTGATCCAGCCGGGCCTGCACCCGCCGGAGCACGATGTCGTCGATGCGCTGCTGGTCGCGCAGCTCGAGCAGCGCATCGCGCCGCCGGCTGAGGAGGGCGAGCGAGAGGCTCCGGTACTGGTCGTCGTGCTGGACGAGCGGGTCGCCTTCGCCGCCGTCGGCCGCGAGCAGCTTGCGCTGCTTGTCCAGCTCGTGACGGACCCGCTCGACCACTCGCTCGCCGCTGCCGAGCTCCCTGGCCGTGTCGTCGAGCGCCTCCAGCGCCGCATCGAGGGTGTACTCGTCGGCGTACTGGAGCTCCTCGGCGACCGACGTGTCGACCGGCAGCCGGGCGAACCGGACGATGGCCGGCAGCGCCAGGGCCTGCAGCAGGGTCAGCACGATCACGCCGCAGGCGATCAGCACGATGAGGTCGCGGTCGGGGAACGGGGCGCCGGAGTCGACGGTCTGCGGTACGGCGATGACGGCGGCCAGCGACACGGCGCCGCGGAACCCGGCGACCGCGCTCACCGTGCGCTGTCGTGCCGAGACCCGCCGCGTCCGCTGGATGGGGCGGCGATCGAGAAGCCGGATGAGGTACGGCGTGGTGTAGAGCCACGCCCAGCGGACGGCGATCACCACGACCGTGACGAGCAGGACGTCGACGAGCGCCCGGGCCATGCTGGTGCTGCTCAGGTTGCGCACGGCGGACTGGGCCGAGATGCCGACGAGCACGAACAGCGCGCTGCTGAGCACCGTGGTGGACAGCGCCCAGAACGGAGTGGTGATCTGCCGGGTGAGGGCACCGGTGATCCGCGGCGTCACCTGGCTCATGAAAAGGCCGCAGAGCACCACCCCCAGGACGCCGGAGGCGTGCACCGCGTCCGCCAGCAGGAACGCAGCGAACGGGGTCACCAGCATGGCGATGCTCTCCAGCATCGGGTCCTCCATCCGGCGACGCACCTGCCAGCTGATGAGCCCGATCAGGGCGCCGGTCAGCGCGCCGCCGCCGTACGACCACAGCAGCAGCCAGGTGACGTGGAAGCCGGTGAGGTGCTCCTCGCCGACGGTGACGCCGACGGCGAGCCCGTAGAGGACGAGGGCTGTGCCGTCGTTGACCAGGCTCTCCGCACGGAGCACGGTGACCGTACGCCGCGGCAGGTCGTGGGCGAGCACGCCGACGGCCGTCGCGTCCGTGGGTGCCAGGGCCGCGCCCAGCACCCAGGCCGGCCCCCACTCCAGACCGAGCCCGTGCGCGGTCGCTGCCACGGCTGCGGCGGTGAGCGCGACGAGCGCGGTGCTGGTCAGGACGACGACCCGCAGGTTGTTGCGGATCTCTCGCAGCGAGGTGGTCAGGCTCTCCCAGTACAGGAGCGCCGGCAAGAAGATGAGGAGCACGGCCTCGGGCGGCAGCTGGGCCTGTCGCAGGTGCGGCACGAACCCCGCCAGGATCCCGACGAGCACCAGCAGCAGGGCCGGCGCGATCGGGTAGCGGCGCGCCAGTGCGCCGCACGCGACCAGGGCGACGCCGAGCAGGACGACCATCTCGAGACCAAGCACGTGCACATCCTGGCGACCGACCGGGCGAGCGCGCTACGTCCGGTGCCGTCGCCGGCTGGTCTCAGCGGGTGAAGGTCATGTGGGTGACACCGCTGGGCGTGGTCACCGACTCGACGCTGTAGCGCTGCTCGAGACCCTCCAGACCGTCCCACAGCCGGACGCCGCGGCCGAGCAGGATCGGCACGATCACGAGGTGCAGCTGGTCGATCAGGCCGGCGGCGAGGAACGCGCGCACCACTGTCGGGCCGCCTCCGATCCGGACGTCCTGCCCCTGGGCGGCCTCGCGTGCTCTCGCCAGCGCGTCGGCGGGTGTCGCGTCGAGGAAGTGGAAGGTGGTGCCGCCCTCCAGCTCGACCGACGGGCGCGGCCGGTGGGTCAGCACGAACGTCGGCGTGTGGAACGGCGGGTTCGGACCCCACCAGCCGGTCCAGTCCGGATCGTCCTGCCATCCCGGCGGTCCGAACTTCCCCGCGCCCATGATCTCGGCACCGATGTCCGGGCCGTGCTGGTCGGCGAAGGCGTGGTCCACGCCGAGGGACCCGCCCTCGGCGCCCTGCATGCGGTGGAAGGACCGCGTAGCCATCAGCCACTCGTGCAGCCGGTGACCGGCGTGCCCGAACGGCTCCTTGAGGGAGAGGTCCTCGCCGGTGCCGAAGCCGTCGAGCGAGACGGAGAAGTTGTGGACCCGGGTGCGTGACATGGCGACTCCTCGAGGTGGTGTCCTCGCGGCACGTTACCGCCACAGCGTCTGCGGCGTGCAGGGGATGCGTGCGGCATGCGCCGGAGTCGGCGAGGATCTGCTCGTGAGGAGAACGACGAGTGGGGCGATACGCGAGTCCAACCGGTCGAGTGTGATCGAGACGCTCCGCCAGCGTGGCGCGATGACGCGAGCCGAGTTGGCCGAGGCCACCGGCCTCTCCCGCGCCACCGTCTCCAGCCTCCTCACCCAGCTGAGCGCGGTCGGGTTGATCAGCGAGCGTCGAACCTCCACGCCGGGCGGCACCGGGCGGCCCTCGGCGCTGGTCGCGCTCGACCGGACCGCCGGCCTGGCGATCGCCGTCGACATCGGGGTGCGGCACGTCGCGGTGGCGGTGGGCGACCTGGCCCGGCAGGTGCTGGCCGAGCGGTGGGTCTCGCTCCCGCACGGCCTCGATGCCGAGGTGGGGCTGGCCACCGTCCTGGAGTGCATCGACCAGACCACGGACGAGGCCGGTGCTCACCGCGACCAGATCATGGGGGCCGCGATCAGCATCGCGGCACCGGTGACGGACACCGATCGCCGGCTGATGGTCCCCGGTGTGCTGCCCGGCTGGAACAGTGCGGCGCTGGCCTCGGCGGTCGGCGACCGGTGGGGGATCCCTGTCGCCGTGGAGAACGACGCCAACGCGGGCGCCCTGGGCGAGTCGACGTTCGGGTCGCTGGCAGGGGCGCCGAGCCTCGTGTACGTCAAGCTCGCCAGCCGGGTGGGACTGGGCAGTGTCATCGGCGGCTCCCTCCACCGCGGCAGCGCGGGCTTCGCCGGCGAGCTCGGGCACGTGACGGTCAACCTGGATGGTGACCAGTGCTGGTGCGGCCTGCGGGGCTGCCTGGAGCTCTACGCCGGGGGTGAGGGCCTGCTGCACCGGCTCGAGGGCGATGGCCTTGCCGTCGGCGACATCGCGGATCTCGTCCGGCGTGCCCGCGGTGGCGAGGCGGCGGTCCTGGCTGCGGTCGCCGACGCGGCGCGGGTGCTGGCGGCCGGCCTCTCGAGCGTGGCGCTGTTGTTGAACCCCTCGGCCATCGTGATCGGCGGCGAGCTGGCCGAGCTCGGCGACCTTCTGCTGGAGCCGATCCGGCACCGGCTGGCGGAGATCCCGTTCGGCCCCGCCACCTCGGTGGTGCGCTCCTCCCTCGGCGATCGCGCCTCCATGGTCGGAGCACTGGCCCTGGTGCTGACCGAGTCGCAGCGCTTCGAGGACCGTTCGGCAGCGCTCGCGCCCTCGTCCTGAGGGATGCCGCTCCGCGGCAAGGCGGCCCGGCTCCCGCGTGGGAACCGGGCCGCCCCGGGTGCTGCGGTGCGTCTCAGGCGATCAGATCCGCACCTTCGCGTGTGCTGCTGTCGACACCGGACCCTGCTTGAGGGTGACGGTGGCCTTGTGCCTGCCGGCAGGCAGCTTGGGCAGCGTGAGCACGACGTGGTCCCCGTCGAGCTTCCCGCGTGCGACCACGTGGCCACCGACCTTGACCACGACCGGCACCCGGTCGGCGCTCACGCCACCGTGGAGCAGCGCCTTCACCTTGAGCCGCGTGGTGCGGCCGTGGGCACGCCTGGTGACCTTCAGCGTCGGCTGCTGTCGTCCGACGGTGACGGTCACGGTGCTGGTGACGGCCCGACCGAAGGGGTCGCTGACGGTGTAGGTGAACCGGTCGGTGCCGACGAAGGTCGGTGCGGCGGTGTACCGCAGCCGGTCGCCGGTGCCGGTCACGGTGCCGTGCGCGGGCTGGGCGTGGCTGTAGCCGAGCTGGTCTCCGTCGGCGTCGTGGCCCTTCAGCGTGATGGCGACCGGATCGCCCACGGTCGTCCGCGCGCTGAGGCTGCCGGCGGTGGGGGCGTGGTCGGCTGCCGCCGTGCGGTAGGCCACCGTGGTGGCCCGGCTGACGGGTCGCGACGCGACGTGCGCCGTCACGGTGCGGGTGGCAGCGTCGTACGTCCAGCTGCCGGCCGGCTGCTTGACTCCGTCGACGAAGACCGAGGTCGGCTTCTCGGCGTTGGTGAACGCCACGGTCCAGGCACGGTTCGTGACCTGGCCGGCGAAGCTGCCCTGGGCGGCTCCGATCGTCAGCGACGACTGGCCGCCCGCCTCGGTGTAGTCCAGCGCGGTGGTCGCCGACTTCGTGGTGTCGGCGGTGTCGTCGTCCTCGTAGAGGCTGCCGGTCCCGTTCGCGCCCCCGGCCACGGTGACGGTCACCGCGTCCAGCGGGCCCTTGTCGTCGTTGGCCACGTGGTGCGAGCGGGTGGTGACGATGCCGCCGGACCTGGTGAAGACCGGCATCGAGTTCAGGTCGGTGGTGACGGTGGCGGTGGTCCCGCCGGCGTAGGTCTTGCCGGTGAACCAGTCCGTCCAGGAGTCACCCGGCGGGAACCAGACCTGGGTGTCGACCGAGCCCGTGCCCTCCGTGGTCACCGGCGCCACCAGCACGTCCGGGCCGTACAGGTACTCGTTGCCGGCCAGCGAGTAGGCCTGCTCAGCGTCCGGGTACTGCAGGTAGAGCGGCCGGACGATCGGCGTGCCCGTCGCCGTCGCCTGGGCGGCGAGCGTGTACGTCAGCGGGACGAGGTCCTCGCGCAGGTTGAGGAACTTGGTGGCCGACGCGTCGGCGGCGGCCGGGTACTGCCACGGCAGCCGGTCGCTGTGGTTGCTGTGCAGCCGGTCGACCGGCTGGAACGCACCGAACTGCACCCAGCGGGCGTAGAGGTCGGGCGGCAGCTGGGTCGAGCCGGTCTCCGCCCCGGCGATGCCGTACTGAGCGCCGTTGTGGCCACCGATGTCGTGACTGATGGAGGCGTTGCCGGTGCTCGCCGACTCGCCCGGCGTGTAGCCGACCTCCTCCTTGAGCATGTCCCAGCTCGACGTGGTGTCGCCGGTGAAGTGCAGCGTCGTGCGCTTGTCGGCCCACGGGCCGGTCGCCACGGGCTGCGGGTTGCCGTAGCCACCCGCCGTCAAGGAGCCGTACGCCCGGGAGAACGCGAAGCCACGGCCGTCCATGGCGGCGTCGGTGTAGTCCGCGTACTGCTGGTTGATGAAGGCGTCGGGCGTGACGCCGTTCGCGGAGTACTTGGAGTTCTCGCTGCAGCACCAGTCGAGCCACCAGCTGTCGACACCGTCCTGCTGGATGGAGTCGTGCAGGTCGAAGTACGCCTTGAGCTGGTGGGGGTCGGACCAGTCGAACAGGTAGTTGTTCGAGCTTCCGCTCTGCGTCAGGTTGCCCTGTGCGGTCGCCTGCGCGTCCGCGAACTTCGGGTCGGTGGACGAGATTGTCGGGTGGACGTTGAGGGTGTTGTGGATGCCCTCGGCGTGCCAGGCGGCGAGCAGCGAGGAGAGGTTCGGGAACCGGCTGGTGTCGACCTCCCAGCCGTTCCAGTTGCTGACCGCGGCGTCCTTGTAGTCGGTGTCGATCGCCATCACGTCGACCGGGACGCCGTTGTCCTTGAACTCCTGCGCGATCGAGGCGAACTGGTCCTGCGTCCGGTCGTAGTACTCCGAGTACCAGACGCCGTACGCCCACCGCGGCAGGAGCTTCGTGGCTCCGGTCAACGTGGCGAGGTCGTGCAGCGCACCGGTGTAGTCGTGGCCGTAGGCGAAGACGTAGCCGTCGAAGTAGCCCGAGCCGTCGTGATCGCCGCGCGGGGTGACCGCCTGGGACGCGGTGTCGTAGTGCGCCGAGGCGGTGTCGTCGAGCAGCGACCAGCCGTCCGCGTACAGCAGGCCCGGGTAGGTACGGACGCCACCGTTGGCGGTGTCGAGGTCGCGGCGATAGCCACCCAGCGGAGCGTGCACGGCGAGCGAGGGGGTGCCCGCCGGAACGGCCGCGATGGTGTCGATGTTGACGTTGCAGTTGCTCGCCTCGGTCGGGCAGCCGATGCTGACGTCGTTCGCACCGGCGCTCAGGTGCACCGGCACCGAGACGGTGTTCCAGTAGTCCCAGCCGCTGGTCGGCGGCAGCGTCCCGGTGCTCTGGCGTTCGCCGACGCCGAGGGTCAGCGTCGGGGAGGTCGCCAAGCCGTTCGCGTACCGCACCTGCAGCGCGTAGTCGCCGTCGGCGGGTACGTCGGTGATGTGTGCGGTGAGGGCGGCGCCCTTGCTCCACAGCCCGGCCGCGAAGCCGGTGCCGGAGTAGCCGTTGTGGTCGCTGGCGACGGCGGCCGTGCCGGTCTTGCCGGTGTCCTCGCCCTCGCAGACGGTGCCGAAGGCGCAGTCCTGGGCGGCGGAGGCGTCGACGGGGGCCGGGTAGGCGTCCCCGGTCGGTACGACGGCGAGACTGTCGACGTTCACCTGTCCGTCGTCGGCGGCGGACCGCTCGACCTTGATGGTGTGGGTGCCGGCCGTGAGGTTGAGCGCTGTCGTCGCCATCCGCCAATCGCCCCAGTTCTGACCCGGGTCGAGGCTGATCGTCGTGGGTGCCTGGCCGTCGACGACGACGCTCAGCGTGCGGGTCTTCGTCTTGCCGTCCCCGCCCTGGGAGTTCGCGTACCGCATGGCGAGGTCGTAGCTGCCGTCCGAGGGAACCGACGTGGTGAAGGTGAGGGCGTTGCCCACCGACTCGTAGCCGGCGACGAAACCGGTGCCGGTGAAGCCGGCGTGGTCGGTGGCGACGGCGAGACCGGTCAGGGTGGTGCTCTCTGCCTCGCACAGGGCGCCGACCACGCAGTCGGCGGTCGACGTCGGAACGACGGGGTGGGCGGTGACGGTCTGGTCGCCCACCTTGAGCTTGAGGCTGAGGTTGTCCGCGTTGAACATGCCCGAGCCGACCTTGTAGCGCAGCGTCGCCTCGCCGGTGTCGATGGTCAGCCAGCCGTCGGCGATCCGATGGGTGAAGGGCACCGGGGTGAAGGAGTCGCGCCCGATCGCGTTGAACGTCGCGTCGTCGTCGAACGCCGCGTCACCGGCGTACTCCATGCGGATCAGGGTGGGGGAGAGCACCTCGAAGCGGGCGTTGCCCGAGGTGTAGCTGTCGGGTGCGGCCGGGGCGGCCTGCGCCGGCATGCTGCTGACGTCGATGACCGAGGCGACGATGGTGGCTGCGCCCAGCGCTGCCACCACCCTCCGGCCCCATCGTGGTCCTGTGCGCACTCATGCTCCTATCAGAGGGATCGATCCGAGCGGGGGCTCGGTGGGCGTCACGCGATCGCGGCTCTGGCACCCGGTCGTGCAGGATCGGTGCGGCGCGGGATCGGCCGAGGCCGCCGCCACGGCGTGACGGCCATCACTTTCGGATATCGGCCGAAGTTCTGTCAATACTTCGACAAAACGGCGGCTTTCTGACAATGCCGGACGCCGCCGGGCGGGCCGTCAGCCGGTGAGGTCCAGCCAGCGGACGGGGTCGATGGCGCTGGTGTACGAGCCGCCCGGCGGCCGTACCTCGAAGTGCAGGTGGCAGCCGTCGGGCGCGCCCGAGTCGGAGGCCAGCGCGATCCGCCGGCCGGCAGCCACCCTCTCGCCGGGCCGCACGAAGAGGCGCCGGGCATGGCCGATCACCACGTCGTACGCTCCCGCGGAGTCGATGATCCGCAGCCGCAGCGGATGCACGCCGTACGCCGGACCCGGAGCGCCGGGGGCCGACGTCGGAAGCACCGTGCCCGCACGGCCGGCCCGGATCGGCGTGCCGCACGGCATCGCCACGTCGATGCCGTGGTGGAAGCCCTCGGTGCCCGGGCACCGCGGGTCGTGGTCGTACCAGGGTGAGCCGTTGCAGCCGAAGCCGATCATGATCCGGTGCGAGCCGACGAACCACGGCGAGGTGTACCACCGGTGGTCGGCGGTGTAGAAGCGCCAGCGCGGGTCCGGGTCGGTCTCCCGGTGGGCCGTCGCCGTGGGGGTCACCGTCGCGACAGGCGGGGTGACCGGCGGGGTGACCGCTGGTGTGACCGGCGGTGCGGCGCTCGTCGCCGTACGGGTGGGGGCCACGAGCGGGCCGCCCGAACCGCAGCCGCCCGCGCCGAGCGCGAGCCCGGCCAGGACCAGGGCAGCAAGCGTGGTGCGCAGCACCCGATCACCCTAGGCTGCAGAGGTGACCGAGCTGCACGACCTGACCGCCCTGGAGCAGGGCGAGCTGATCCGGCGCTGCGAGGTGTCGCCGGCTGAGCTCGCCGAGCACTATCTGGACCGGATCGACCGGCTCGACACCGGATCCGCTGAACCGCTCGGCGCCTTCGTCACGCTCGCCCAGGAGCACATCTCGACCTGTGCGCGAGAGCTGGCGATCCGGCCGGTCGGCGCGAGCCCGCTGTGGGGCGTCCCGACAGCGATCAAGGACCTGAACCAGACCCGGGGCGTGCGCACGATGTTCGGGTCGGCGGCCTTCGCCGATCACGTCCCGGAGGTCTCGGACAACGTCGCGATCTCGATCGAGGCCGCCGGCATGATCAGCCTCGGCAAGACGAACACGCCGGAGTTCGGCAGCCCCTGCTACACCGAGCCCGACGTCGCCCCGCCCGCTGTCACGCCGTGGGACCGTCGGCACATCGCCGGCGGATCCAGCGGGGGAGCGGCGGCCGCCGTCGCCGCCGGGTTGGTTCCGGTGGCGCACGGCTCCGACGGCGGCGGCTCCATCCGGATCCCCGCCTCCTGCTGCGGGCTGGTGGGTCTCAAGCCCACCCGCGGCCGGATCTCCGCCGCTCCGGTGTACGGCGACCCCGTGGGCCTGTCGACCTCCGGTTCGCTGGCGCGGACGGTGCGCTATGCGGCGGCGTTCCTCGACGTGCTGGCCGGGCGGCGGACGGGCGACCCGTTCTGGGCGCCCCCACCGGCCGAATCGTTCCTGGAGGCGTGCGACCGGCTGCCCGGACGGCTGCGGATCGCGCGCTTCGTCGAACCGGTGATCACCGAGGCGGCCGTCCATCCGGAGTGTCTGGAGGCCTACGACGGCGCCTCGCGGCTGCTGGAGGACCTGGGCCACGTGGTCGAGGACGTCCCGGTGCCGTTGCCACGGGAGGCGGTCCCCGCCTTCGAGACCTGCTGGGCGGTGCTCACGGCGCTCTCGGTCACCCCGTTGTCGCCCGATCAGCGGTTGCTGATCCGGCCGTTGACCCGCTGGCTGGCCGAGCGGGGTGAGGCGGTGTCGGGTCCGGCGTTCGGTCTCGCGATCGGCGAGATGCGCCGGTTCGCGGCCGGGGCGTTGGAGGCGCTGGCGCCGTACGACGCGGTCCTCACCCCGACCCTGGCGACGCCGCCCCCGCTGGTCGGCGAGCTGCGCGACGACGAGGACCCCAGCCGTGACTTCGAGGCCCAGAAGCGGTTCACCCCGTGGACCAGCGCCTGGAACGTCACCGGCATGCCGGCCGTCTCGCTGCCGCTGCACTGGACCTCTTCGGGTCTGCCGGTCGGGGTAATGCTCGCGGCCCGACCCGGCGAGGAGGAGCTGCTGCTCTCGCTGGCTGCCCAGGTCGAGGCGGCTGCGCCGTGGGCGGATCGGCACCCGGCGATCTGGTGAGGCTGCGGTCGTGGCCATTGTCGGGGTAGTCCGGGGCGCAAATCAGCCCTACCGGTCGGTAACCCCTGATTTCCGCCCCGGACTACCCCAACAACCGGCAGCACTCAGGCCCGCACGACCCGCGACCGGCCCTCGGACTTGGCCCGGTACAGCGCCTTGTCGGCGCGCTCCAGGACGCTGGTCAACGGTTCGGCCTCGCCGGCCTCGACCATGCCGATGCTGACGGTCGGCACCCGGCCGTCAGCGAGCTGGACGGTGTGCTGGAACTCCGCGACCAGGGTGTGCAGCAGGCCCTCGGCGTAGTCGCGGCTCGTCGAGGTGAAGAGCAGCGCGAACTCCTCGCCGCCGAGGCGACCGCAGAGCGCCTGCTGGCCCAGGACGGTGCGCGCCGACCAGCCGAAGGCGCGCAGGACGTCGTCGCCCGCCGCGTGGCCGAGCTCGTCGTTGACCAGCTTGAAGTGATCGAGATCGGCCATCGCCAGGATGGTCACCTCGCCACCCCGGGTGAGGCGGGGCAGTGCCACCGCGGCGCGGTCGCGGAACTCCTGGGCGCGCATCAAGCCGGTGAGCTGGTCGAAGACGGCCCGCCGATGCAGGTCGTCGATCTGCTGCTGGGTGCTCAGTGCTGACATGCTGAAGGAGACGGTCACCAGCTGCACCACCAGCAGCACCGTGGTGGGCACCGACCCGAAGGTCTGCCTGAACAGCTCGCTGTCGGGTCCCTCGGCCACGAAGGCCAGTGCGCGCCCGGCGTAGAACAGCGTGAGGATCACCGAGGCGAGCGCGAGGGCTCGGATCAGGACGTCGGAGACCGACAGCGTCCGGGCCGGCCGATCGGGGTGGAAGGCGGCGAGGACGAGCTCGCGGGTGATGGCGCCGAACGCCGCGGTGATGAGGACGAGGAAGGTCAGGCCGCCCGCCCAGACGTCGTGGCCGGGGTCGTCCAGCACGCCGGCGAGCAGCGCGAGCAGGGGCCCGGGCACCAGCCATTCCCAACGCCACGGCTGGGTGCGCAGCGAGCGGGCGCCGTACCAGGCCGCCTCGGCCCCGGCGACGGCGAGCCCGTTGCCGAGGGGGTTGAGCGCCGCCTGGGCCGCGGTGCCGTTGGCCAGGTAGGCGGCCGAGCTGAGCAGGAACAGCAGCAGCGCCAGCGTCCACCAGCCCGAGAACGGAGCCCGGGTGGGGAGGTAGGCGCCGACGTAGAAGAGGACGACCAGGACACCGGCGATCACGCTGAACGTGATCCGCAGCGTGTCGATGTCCACGGGTCCTCCCTCGGTGCGGGCCGTCGAGCCTAGTCTCCGATACCTCGCGCCTGGAGTGCTGCACCTTTCTCGTGAGCGTGAGCGACGACACGGATCACGAAGGGCGTCAGCAGCGCCCGCGGACTGCGCTCGAGTCCGCGCGTACGGGCCGCGTCGCGGGTCTCGTGTGCCAACGCGATCGTCCCGGGGATCGCCTCGACCGCCATGCTGATCACCAGGCCGACCCGCTCCGGATCCACGCCGACGCGGTGTAGCGGCCCGGCCCAGCGCACGAACGCCTCCAGCATGTCCCCGACCGGGGTGGTCGCCGTCAGCAGCACGCCGAGCACGGCCAGCGTGGTCAGGTCGAGCAGGGACTCCACCGCCCGTGCGGGACCGATCCACCACCACTGCAGCGCCGCCACCACCGCCGCGAAGAGCACGACGCCGCGCAGCGTGCGCAGCAGCGTCCGGGCCGGCAACCGCGTCGTCACCGCGAGCACGAGGACCACCGCGAGCAGCGCCGCCGCGGACCTGACGCCGTGCAGCGCCACGGTCACGATGCTGAGCGCCAGCAGGGTCATCACCTTGGCGCCCACCGGTAGCCGCGTCGCCCACGAGTCGGGCGTCATACGGTCGCCTCGTAGTGAGCGACAGCCGCCTGTGCCGGGCCGTCGAAGGCGATCCGGCCCTCCTCCACCAGCAGGACCCGGTCACAGCGACGGACGAGGTCCAGGTCGTGGGTGAGCAGGATCAGCTGCTGCTCCAGCCCGAACAGCGTGTCGGCCACCAACCGGGTGTTACGCAGGTCGAGCAGGGTGGTCGGCTCGTCGGCGATCAGCAGGTCGGGCTCGACCGCGAGGACGCCGGCCAGCGCCAGCAGCTGGCGCTGACCGCCGGAGAGGGCGTGCACGCTGACATCGGCCCGATCGGCGAGCCCGTACCGGGTCAGGATCCGCATCGCCGCCTCGCGACGGCGTACGCGGTCCTTGATGCGTTTGCGCAGCGAGAGCTCGACGTCCTCGATGCAGGTCGGCATGACCACCTGAGCCGAGGGATCGGTGAAGCAGAAGCCGACCCGGCGGCGGACGGCGGCTCCGTTGCGAGCGACGTCGACACCGTCGACCAGGATCCGGCCGGAGCTGGGACTGACCAGCCCGTTGAGCAGCCGGGCGAGCGTCGACTTGCCCGATCCGTTGGGACCGATGATGCCGACCCGTCGCTCGCTCAGGCGCAGGGTGACCGGGTGCAGGATGACCCGACCGTCGGGGGCGCGGACCTCCGCCGCGTCGATGACGACCTCAGCGCGTCGCTCAGCCACGGCGGGCGAGCAGCGCCGGGAAGGCGCGGTGGACCTCCGCCGCGACGATCGCGGCGATGGCTGCCTTGACGATGTCGCCCACCCAGTACGCCGCGTCGATGCTCGCCGCCTTGTGCCAGCTGAGGTCCAGCACGATCCGCAGACCCACGATCCCGCCGAGGTGGTTGACGACGGTGGCGACCAGGGCGGCGAGGAAGAGGAAGACCGCCCGGGTGCGCTGGCTCGGCAGGACGTACTGCACCAGGGCGCCGGCGGCGACGGCGGCCAGGGCGAAGGTGTAGAGGTAGCCGGCGGAGGCACCGGTGAACGCCGAGGCGCCGGAGCTGTGCTCGGCGAAGACGGGCAGACCGGCCAGCCCGATCAGGAAGTAGAGGCCCACCGCCAGGAACCCGCGCCAGGGGCCGAGCACGAGCCCCGTCAACAGGACGGCGAAGGTCTGCAGCGTGATCGGCACGCCGGCGCCTCCGACGGGGATCGCGGCGGCATAGGAGCAGACGGCGATCAGCGCGGTGAAGCTGGCCACGAGAGCCAGATCGGTGGTGCTGAGGCGGCGCGGGCGGCGGTCGGTCACGTCGGTGCCGGTCTCTGCGGTGGCGGCGTTCATGGGGTCTCCTGGGCTGGACTGAACGATGTTCAGGTTAACGGCGTTCAGGTTAGGGTGGCGCGGGCCGCTCGGGCAACCGGCGTCCATCACGTGATCGGTTCGGAGGTGTGATGCGGTATCGGCGCGAGGAGATCGTGGCGCGCGCGCTCGACACGCTGGACGTCTACGGGCTGGCCGACCTCACCATGCGCCGGCTCGGGACCGAGCTCGGCGTCCAGCCATCGGCCCTCTACCACCACTTCGCCAACAAGCAGACGCTGCTGGCGGCGATGGCCGACGAGCTGCTCCGTCGGGCCGCGTGGCCGGTGGCGGGGCCCTGGGTGGAGCGGGTCGGTGCGATCTGCACCGTGCTCCGCGACCAGCTCCTGGCCTATCGCGACGGTGCCGAGCTGGTCGCGACCGTGCACTCCTTCGGCCTCGGCGCACGCGAGCCGGCAGTGCTCCTGGAGGCGGCGCTGGCCGAGGGTGACATCGGTGGGCTGACCCCCACAGCGGTGCGCACCCTGCTGCACTACGTCTACGGGCACGCCGTCGACGAGCAGACCCACCTGCAGGCGGCCGCGGCCGGTGCGATCGACGACGACCCGCGCGACGACGACGACTTCGGCACGGGGCTGGGCATCGTGATCGCGGGCATCCAGGTGGTCAGGGCCGCGGCCGCGTCCTGAGGGGGCGGCGGCTGTGTCAGGGCCGTCAGCGGTGCAGCGGTGGCACGTCCGTACGAAGCAGCCTCAGCTGCGCCCGCGGAATCGTGGCGGGCAGGAAGAGGTAGCCCGTGTCGGCGCTGACCAGAGCCGCTGGGTCGACACCATCGACACCCCACAGGTCGACAGGGCCGCCGGTGTTGTTCATCTCGAGGAAGTACTCGGCCTCCCACTCGTCGGTGGCCAGGAAGCAGCCCTCGACCTCGGGGGCGACGGATCCGGCGATCCCGCGTGCGACAGACATCCGGGTCCAGTCGAGACCGAATGCCTCGATCGAGGATCGGTTGAGGCTGGAGCTGACGTGGAAGTGAGGCACCCGCCGCATCGTAGGGCGGGCGCGGCTCGTCCGGGAGCGATTTCGTTCGCCGTGCCGTCGTCCACTGCCGGCTGCGATCACGTGCCATGGGGCGGACGAAACAGCGCTCAGCCGGCGGATGCCTCGGCAGCCAGGAGTCGTTCGCATTCCCCGATCAGCCGCTGCCGCAGGACCGTGCCGCGCTCGGCGAAGCGACGTTGCGCGGCGGCGTACTCCTGCTTGCCGGCGGCCGTCTCGATCCGCACCGGTGTCCAGGGCTCGCCGGTGGGGTCCAGGGTGATGCCGGAGAGGTCGTACGGCGCTGCCCGCATGTCCATGATCCGCACCTCCCAGGCCAGCTCGAAGCAGTCCGCGACGAGGTCCGAGCCGATCAGCCCGGAGAGCCGGAAGGCGTGCTTGTAGAGGTCCATCGTGCCGTGCAGGCAGCCGGGCTGCTCGAAGTCCGCGCGGTCGTCGCGGCCGGGGCGGAGCACGTTGAGCCCGACAGCGGCCGGGGTGAAGAACCGGTAGGCGTCGAAGTGCGAGCACTGGATGCGGTGCGACGTCACGACGGCGTCGGTCGCCTCACCGCCCAGGCGCAGCGGTTGCGGATGCCGGGTCTCGTCGGCGCGATAGACCATCGCCCACTCGTGCAGTCCGAAGCAGCTCAGGTGCGCCGGGCGCGCTGCGGTGGCGCGCAGCAGTCGCAGCAGTGTGGTGACGAGCAGACGTCGGCTCTCGGGAAGTGCGGCGGCACCGGGCGTCCAGCGCAGCAGCTGAGCGGGCCGGAAGGAGTAGTAGGTGAAGAGGAAGTCGTGCACCGGGTGCTTGATGCCCGCCTCGCGGCGGGCGAGGTGGGGGCCGACGAAGGGCAGCAGCCGCTCGCGGTGGGCGAGCGCAGGCGCCTCTCGCTCGTCGTGCTCCACCACCGATGTCACCGCACGAGGGTAACGACCCGTCCGGGCTGGTCACGACTCCGAATACTCGGCAGGATCATCGGACGGCAGCACCACAGCGCACCAGCGGTGCTCGAGCAGAGGAGCGTCATGACCACACTGTCCGACTTCGAGGCCACCCGGCTCGACGGAACGCAGGAGTCGCTGTCCGACTACGCCGGCAAGGTGGTGCTGGTCGTCAACACGGCCTCGCGGTGCGGCTTCACCCCGCAGCTCGAAGGCCTGGAGCGCCTCTGGGAGACGTACGCCGATCGCGGCCTGGTCGTGCTCGGCTTCCCGTGCAACCAGTTCGGCAACCAGGAGCCGGGCTCCGCCGAGGAGATCGGCGCGTTCTGCCAGCGCAACTACGGGGTCAGCTTCCCGATGTTCGCCAAGATCGACGTCAACGGCGCCGAAGCCCACCCGCTCTATCGCTGGCTGCGCTCGCAGGCGCGCGGTGTGCTGGGGACCAAGGTCCGCTGGAACTTCACCAAGTTCCTCGTCGGTCCCGACGGCGCGGTGGTCAGGCGTTTCGGCTCGGCGACCAAGCCGGAGAAGCTCGCGCCGGCGATCGAGGCGCTCCTTCCGGCCTCCTGATCCGGGCCGGCGGCATGGCTGACGCATCATCGGGCCGGAGGAGGACACCGGATCCCATGCAGCGACGCATCCTGGCGACGCTCGTCGCCGTCCTGCTCCTCGTGCTCGGGCTCGGGCTCGTCCAGCCCTCCGACGCGGCCGGGCCGCCCAACACCGCACCGAAGGGCCTGCACCGGTGCGCGACCAGCGGAGCGGTGACGCGCTCCTGCCTCAAGCACGCGGTCAAGGACTACGACCGTGCCCGTCGGCGGGAGGGGGTCGGCCCGGTCACGCTGCCGAGCAACTTCATCACGCTGACGGCGCCCGCCCAGCTGATGGTGCTCGCCGATCTGGACCGGGTCGACCGCGGGCTGGCGCCCGTGGCCGGCCTCGCCAGCACGCTGCAGCCCTACGCCCAGCGGGGTGCCCAGCAGAGCCGGGACCCGTCGTTCCCGGCCTGGACGATGCAGGGCGGCGGCAACTGGGCCAGTACGGCGAGCCCGGTGTGGGCCGAGTTCCTCTGGATGTACGACGACGGCCCCGGCTCGGGCAACCTCGACTGCACGACCGCCACCGACGCGGGCTGCTACGGGCACCGGAACAACATCCTGGGCCACTACCGCGCCCCGACGCTGATGGGCGCCGGATCGGACGCTCGCGGCGGCGCCACCCAGCTCTTCCTCGGGGGCGACACCCACGACCGCGCCGACGTGCTGACCTGGCACGCGGAGCGCCGGCTGATCCCGGTAGGGGTGTCCAAGCGTCGCCTCAAGCACGCCGGCGACCTCGACGTGTGGGCGTCGGGTCGGGCGATGAAGGTCCGGGTCAGGGTCAGCCACGGCTGGCACGCGAACCACCGGCGCTGCACGCTCCGTGCCGGCCAGGCCTGCACGCTGCACGTGTCCGGCAAGGGCCACGGAACGCTGCGGCTCAGGGGACCCAACGGCACGGTGACGGTCGCGCTCGGTCGCGGCTGAGCGCGACCGGGCGACGCTCCGACGGCGCTGAGCGAACGCGGGACCGATAGGCTCGGGCGGTGCGCATCGCCCGATTCACCACAGGAGACGAGCCGCTCTTCGGCATCGTGACCGGCGACCTCGACGAGTACGGCCAGCCCGACCCGGACGCCCAGGTGGTGGCGCTGGCCGGGGACCCGATCTACGCCGGGATCAACCCGATCGACCAGACCCACCGCCTCGAGGACGTCCGGCTGCTGGCGCCGGTCATCCCGCGCAGCAAGGTGGTGGCGATCGGCAAGAACTACGCCGACCACGTCGCGGAGATGAAGGGTGTCACCGGCGGGGACGCCCCGATCGAGCCGATGTTCTTCCTCAAGCCGAACACCTCGGTGATCGGGCCACGCGACGCGATCGTCTATCCGCCGCAGAGCGAGAACGTCCACTTCGAGGGCGAGCTGGCGGTCGTGATCGGCCGGATCTGCAAGGACGTCCCGGCCGAGCGTGCCGCCGAGGTCATCTACGGCTGGACCATCGCCAACGACGTGTCGGCACGCGACCTCCAGGTGGCCGACAAGCAGTGGAGCCGGGCCAAGGGGTTCGACACCTTCTGCCCGCTCGGTCCCTGGATCGAGACGGAGCTGACGCTCGAGGAGGTCAAGCGTGGCCTGCGCCTGCAGACGTTCCTCGAGGGCGACCTGCAGCAGGACGGCAACACCCGCGACCTGCTCTTCGACGTGCCGGCCATCATCGCGCACGTGACCGCCGCGATGACGCTGCTGCCCGGCGACGTCATCCTCACCGGTACGCCGGCGGGCGTCGGGCCGATGCAGCCCGGCCAGGAAGTGGAAGTCTCGATCGAGCGCCTCGGTGCGCTCACGAACACGGTGGTGAAGAAGTGAACGACAAGACTGCGCCCGTCACGGGCAGCGGCGTCCGCGTCCGGATGGCTCCGAGCCCGACGGGCAGCCCGCACGTCGGGCTGGTCCGCACGGCGCTGTTCAACTGGGCCTTCGCCCGCCACCACGGCGGCACCTTCGTCTTCCGGATCGAGGACACCGACAAGGAGCGCAGCACCGCGGAGTCGCTGGCCTCGATCATCGACCTGATGCGCTGGCTCGGCCTGGACTGGGACGAGGGCCCCGAGGTCGGTGGCCCGCACGCGCCGTACTTCCAGAGCCAGCGCGGCGACATCTACGCGGACGCCCTCGCGAAGCTGCAGAGCTCCGGCCGTGTCTACCGCTGCTACTGCACCACCGCGGAGATCGAGGGTCGGGCGCTGGTGAAGAAGGAGGAGTACGCCGCCGCCAAGGCCGCCTTCGCCGCCGCCGGTGGCCAGGGCACCAAGCCCGAGGCGCCGGTGATGGGCTACGACGGCTTCTGCCGCGACCTGTCCGAGGAGCAGATCGCCGCCTTCGAGGCGGAGGGACGAGCCTTCGTCCCGCGCCTGCGGATGCCTGAGGGCTCGATCACGTGGAACGACCTGGTCCGCGGCGAGGTCACCTTCGAGACCAAGCACGTGCCGGACTTCGCGCTCGCCCGCGCCAACGGCGACCCGCTCTACACGCTGGTCAACCCGGTCGACGACGCGCTGATGGAGATCACCCACGTCCTGCGCGGGGAGGACCTGCTGTCCTCCACGCCGCGCCAGATCGCGCTGTACGAGGCGCTCGAGGAGGTCGGCATCGCCAAGGCGACGCCGGCGTTCGGCCACCTCCCGTACGTGATGGGCGAGGGCAACAAGAAGCTCTCCAAGCGCGACCCCGAGGCGCACGCGCTCGCCTACCGCGAGCAGGGCTTCGTCCCCGAGGGCCTGCTCAACTACCTGGCGCTGCTCGGCTGGGCCATCGCGGCGGACCGCGACATCTTCTCCCTCGAGGAGATGGTCGAGGCGTTCGACATCAGGGACGTCAACGCCAACCCCGCGCGGTTCGACCTCAAGAAGTGCGAGGCCATCAACGCCGCGCACGTGCACCAGCTCTCGGTCGAGGAGATCACCGACCGCGCGCTGCCGTTCCTCAAGCGCGACGGGGTGCTCACCGACCCCGTCAGCCCGGCCGACCAGCAGCTGCTGGAGCTGGCGATGCCGTTCGTGGCCGAGCGGGTCAACAAGCTCACCGAGGTCGGCGAGCTGCTCCGGTTCCTGTTCATCGACGAGGCCGACTTCGTTCTCGACGCCGAGGACAGGGCCAAGCTGGTCGACACCGACGAGGGCCAGGCAGTGCTTCAGGCGGCGTACGACGCCCTGGCCCGCGTCGAGCCCTGGTCGGCGGCCCGGATCAGCGACGTGCTGCAGCAGGCGCTGGTCGAGGAGATGGGCCTCAAGCCGCGCGTGGCCTTCGGCCCGGTGCGCGTCGCCACCACCGGCAAGCGGGTGAGCCCGCCGCTGTACGAGTCGCTCGAGCTGCTCGGCCGCGAGCGCAGCCTGGCGCGGCTGCAGAGCGCGCTGGCCTGAGGTCGGACGTGCCAGCCCTCCCCGAGCCCGGGCGCGGCCTCGCGTACCACCAGCTGCACCGGGGTGGGCGCAACGGCGCGCTCCGGACGCTGGTGGGCGTCTTCGCGCTGCTGGTGCTGACGCTGATCGTGGCCCAGCTGCTCCTGGAGGGTGCCTTCGCGGTGGGCTATGCCGTGGCGGGTCGTGACGTCTCCGCCGCACTGGACCGGCTCAGCGACACCAAGCACCTGACGCCGCCCGCGCTGGCGTTCCTCAACCTGTCGCTGGCCGCCGCGATCCCGGTCGCGATGCTGGTGACGTGGGTGGTGCACGGTCTGCGCCCCGCGTGGCTGGCGTCGGTGCGTCCCCGGATCCGGTGGCGATGGTTCGGCCTGTGCCTGGCGCTGGCGGTGGTGGCGCTGGTGGCGACGCTCGCCGTCTCGGCGGTGCTGCCCTCCCAGGGCCCGTCGGACACCAAGGTCGGGGGGGCGCTGAACCACTGGTCCGCGACGATGCGCGACTATCTGCTGGTCATCCTGTTCCTGACACCGCTGCAGGCGGCGGGGGAGGAGTACGCGTTCCGCGGCTACCTGACCCAGGCGTTCGGCGGGCTCTTCAGGCAGCGCTGGGCGGCGGTGGTGATCCCCGCGTTCCTGTTCGCGCTGGCGCACGGTGGCCAGGACGTGCCGGTGTTCTTCGACCGGTTCGCGTTCGGATTGGTGGCGGGGGTGCTGGTGATCGCCACCGGCGGGCTGGAGGCAGGCATCGCGATGCACGTGCTGAACAACTTCCTGGCCTTCGGGCTCGCGCTGCTCTACGGGAACATGAGCCAGACGCTCAACGCGACCTCGGGCAGCTGGTGGAACATCCCCGTCACGCTCACCCAGTCGCTGGTCTTCCTCGCGCTGGTGCTGTGGGCCGGCCGGCGCCGGGGGCTCCAGACCCGCACCGGGGTGCCCGATTTCGCACCGGCCGGGCGGGCCATGTAATCTTTCGTCTCGCGCCAGCCGCTCCGGCGGCGGGTGCGATTGACTTCCAGGTCAATGGGATATGGTGTAATTGGCAACACAGCTGATTCTGGTTCAGCCATTCTAGGTTCGAGTCCTAGTATCCCAGCGGATTCCCCTCCTGCGAGGGGAGCCACTGCAAGCCCCCGTCGTCTAGCGGCCTAGGACGTCGCCCTCTCACGGCGGTAACGCCGGTTCAAATCCGGTCGGGGGTACCACGCAGGAAGCGGCCCCGGTGCTCTGCGCCGGGGCCGCTTCGCATGTGCGCACGGACGTGTTTCGGTGACAGTTCCGGCCGGCGGCCACCGACGACCGGACAGCGGCGGGCGCACAGCGGAAGCACCGGCGCGCCCGTGCCCGTGACGCTCCCGACACCGCCCCCGATGCGGTGGTGGCGGCGGGGATCGGCTAGAGTCTCTGCTCGTTGGCCAGCCGGGAACGGCGGGCCGACGCCTGCAAGCCCCCGTCGTCTAGCGGCCTAGGACGTCGCCCTCTCACGGCGGTAACGCCGGTTCAAATCCGGTCGGGGGTACCACGCAGGAAGCGGCCCCGGTGCTCTGCGCCGGGGCCGCTTCACATCTCGCGCCGCTGCGGGCGCGAGCTGCTCACTTCTGCGGGTCGTGGCGAGGACGCGGCGACGGCGTCGCCGGGCCCCGCTACCCGCGTCAGCCCTTCTTCTTCAGCGCGGACGGCTTGTGGACCGCCTCGCCACCGCTCTTCTCGCTGCGGACCAGGTACTGCGGCTTGTCCTTGCTCGCCCGCACCTGTCGGCCGGCCAGCTCGGTGTCGGAGGTGATCGTGCGGAGCACCTCACCCTCGGCCTCGCCGCCGTGGCTGCGCCACGTCACCTTGTCGCCCTTCTTGAAGTCCGCCATGCCTCGCCTCCGTGGTCGTCACGATCGTCGCGACCCGGTACCCGCGGGCGGCGGGCTCAGGTCAGCAGCTCACGTCAGGGCTCAGGTCAGCTGCACAGGCCGTACTGGGCGGCATCGGCGATCTCCCGCGTGGGCGCGCTGCTCGAACCGCTGCTCGAACCGCTGCCGGCCGACGTGGTGGCCGAGGGGGATGACGTCGAGCTCGGCGTACCCGACGGGGAGGAGGAGGTCGAGTTCGAGGGCGTCGCGGAACCTGACCCGCCCGCCGAGATGGCCCCGGCTGCCAGCGACTTGGTGAGCGGCTTGTCGTTGCTGACCCGCTTCCACAGCTTCTTGGCGGCGGGAAGGATCTTGACCCGTCCGTAGTACGGGTCGGTGGTGGGCACGTCGTAGACAGCGTTGGGCACGGTGATGAACCGGATGTTGGTCAGGTCGATGCCCTTGACCTGCTTGGCGAGCTTGACGAGCTGCTTGACCGAGGCCAGGTTCGGGCTGGTCGTGATCGAGCCGGTCAGCGCGTTGGCGAACTTCACCAGCTTGTCCGGTCGGGTCAGCGTGCCGGCGCTGTCCGCCTTGTCGATCATCTGGGAGATGAAGTACTGCTGGCGCTTCATCCGGCCGATGTCGCTGCCGTCGAGCACATGGCGCAGCCGGACGTACTGCAGCGCACGCGGGCCGTTGAGATGCACGGACTTGCCGGGCTCGAAGGTGATGTGGGCGACGTTGGGGTCGCTGAGCTCGAACGGGATGCACACGTTGACCCCGCCGAGCGCTGTCACCATGCCCTTGAAGCCGCCGAAGTTGACGGTGATGTAGCCGTCCACGTAGATGCCGAAGTTCTTCTCCAGCTGCTCGGCGGTGCAGTCGGCGCCACCGGCGGTGAAGGCGGCGTTCCACTGGACGAGGTCGGTCGTGACCCCCCGCGAGGTGTAGTGGTGGCCGGCCGTGCACGCGACCGGCTTGACCAGGGCGTCGCGCGGGATCGAGATGCCGTACGCCGTCTTACGGTCGGCCGAGATGTGCACGAGGATCGTGGTGTCCGAGCCGTCGGCTCCCGACTCGCTGTCGACGTCGCAGCCGGCGCAGTCGCGGTTGTCCAGACCCATCACCAGGATGTTCAGCGGAGCCTTGGGACCCTTCTGCTTCTTGTGCACCTCGTGCTTGATCGCCTGGCCGGCGTGCAGGTTGGCGTCGAGGTGCTGGTAGAACACCGCGACGAAGGTGCCGGTCGCGAGCGCCAGCACGAGCAGGGTGCAGGCGATGACGGTGAAGACCGTTCGACGGTGATGCGGCGCCATCGGGCCGGTCTGTGACATGTCCGGATCCTGCCAGGTTTGGCTGAGACAGACATGAATGTCGCTCTACCTGCCGGTACGTGTCGGCTCAGTGCGCCGCGCGGCCGTGTCCGATTCCCGCCAGATCGGAGTCGTTGCGTGAGGGAGGATGGGGGCATGGAGCTCGACACCGAAGCCTGCTATCGCGCCGTCTCCTCGCGCGATCGGCGCTTCGACGGCGTCTTCTACACAGCGGTGCGCACCACCGGCATCTACTGTCGGCCGTCGTGCCCGGCACGGACCCCGGCACCCGGCAACGTCACCTTCCACCGCAGCGCGGCGGCGGCCCAGGCGGCCGGCTACCGCGCGTGCAAGCGGTGCCTGCCCGACGCCACGCCCGGCAGCCCGGAGTGGGACGTGGCCGCGACGGCCGCCGGCCGGGCGATGCGGCTGATCGCCGACGGTGTCGTCGACCGGGAGGGCGTCGACGGACTCGCCCGCCGGATGGGCTACACACCGCGCCACCTCAATCGGCTCCTGCTCGCCGAGGTCGGGGCCGGGCCGCTGGCGCTCGCCCGGGCGCGGCGCGCCCAGACCGCCCGGGTGCTCATCGAGACCAGCGATCTCGGGCTCGCCGACGTCGCGTTCGCCGCCGGCTTCGCGAGCGTGCGGCAGTTCAACGACACCGTCCGGGAGGTGTACGCCGCCACGCCGTCGCAGCTGCGCGGGCGTCGCGCTCGCGCGGTGGGCAGCGGGGTGATGCACCTGCGGCTCGCCGTGCGGACGCCGTACGCCGGCGCCGCCCTGCTGCGCTTCCTGGCCGACCACGCCGTGGCAGGCGTCGAGGTCGCCCGCGGCAACACGTATGCGCGCACGCTCGACCTGCCGCACGGACCCGGCGTCGTCGAGCTCGAGCTCGACGACCTGACCGGGCCGGGCACCGCGTTCGTTCCGGCCGCCTTCCGGCTCGCCGACCTGCGCGACACCGGCGCTGCCGTCGAGCGGGTGCGGCGGATCCTGGACGCGGACTGCGATCCGGTCGCCGTCGGGCTCCACCTCGGCGCCGACCCGCTGCTGGGCGCACTGGTGGCCAGGACGCCCGGCCTGCGAGTGCCCGGCGCACCCGACGGCGCCGAGCTGGCGGTGCGCACGATCGTGGGCCAGCAGGTCAGCGTCACGGGTGCTCGCACCGTGCTGGGCAGGCTCGTCGCCGGCCACGGCGTGCCGTTCGAAACCGGTGTCGCCGGCCTGACCCATCTCTTCCCGGGCGCCGAGACGATCGCCGGCATCGAGCCCGAGGCGCTGCCGATGCCGCGCTCGCGCGGTCGGGCGCTGAACACGCTGGCCGCCGCGATCGTCGGCGGGGAGGTGGCGCTGGACCGCGGCGCCGACCGCGACACCGTCCGCGACGCGCTGCTGGCGCTTCCCGGGATCGGGCCGTGGACCGCCGGCTACATCGCGCTGCGGGCGCTCGCGCACCCCGACGTCTTCCTGCCCTCCGACGTCGGCCTGCGGCGTGCCCTGACCCGTCTCGGCGTCGATCCGGCCTCGTCCGGCCTCGCCGAGGCGAGCTGGCGCCCCTGGCGCTCCTACGCCTCGCTCTACCTGTGGAACTCACTCGACCAAGCCGTGGAGGCAGCCTGATGTGGACAGTGATCGACTCCCCGATCGGGGAGCTGCGGCTGGTGGAGCAGGACGGCGCGATTAGCGCCATCGACTTCCACCCGTTCGCCTACGCCGACGGTCGCCCACGCGGTGAGCGCGACGACGCACAGCCGGTGCTCCGCGCGTGCGCGCGCCAGCTGGCGGAGTACTTCGCCGGTGAGCGCACCGCGTTCGACCTTCCTCTCGCGCCGTCCGGGACGCCCTTCCAGCAGCGCGTCTGGCAGGAGCTGGTGTCGATCGGTTACGGGCGCACCGCTACGTACGGCGAGATCGCGGGGCGGCTCGGCCTGACCGGTCACGGGGCGCGGGCCGTCGGGCTGGCCAACGGCCGCAACCCGATCCCCGTGGTGATCCCGTGCCACCGGGTCATCGGTGCGAACGGCTCGCTCACGGGCTACGCCGGGGGCGTGGAACGCAAGCAGCTGCTGCTCGACCTCGAGACCGAGGCGCTCTTCTGAGCCGAGACGTCACCTTTCGCGGGTCGAGGGGTCAGTTCTCGGAGGTCGAGTGGTCACCGGACCCGGCCGAGCGCGACGGCGGCGTACATCAGCGCCGCGGCTGTCTCGCCGTCGTGGATCTCGCCGGCGCCGAGCAGCTCGAACAGCGTGGGCCAGGCCAGGTGCTCCACGGCGGTGATGCCCTCATCGCCGAGACCGCCACCCGCGCCGACGCGGGTCAGCCCGGTGGCCAGGACGACGTGGCCGGGAGCGCGGCTGACGCCGTTGAGCGAGTAGACCTCGGCGAGCAGGCGCAGGTCACCCGCGTCGTACCCGGTCTCCTCGACGAGCTCGCGGCGTGCGG
Source organism: Nocardioides sp. BP30 (assembly GCF_029873215.1). Classification (NCBI taxonomy): domain Bacteria; kingdom Bacillati; phylum Actinomycetota; class Actinomycetes; order Propionibacteriales; family Nocardioidaceae; genus Nocardioides; species Nocardioides lacus. The sequence goes on from NZ_CP123620.1 coordinate 1,585,802, forward strand.
CGGCGAGCACGTCCTCGCCGTCGGTCCCACCGGCGGGGATCTCGAGCGACTCCCGGCCGATGGTGTAGCGGTGCTGCCGCACCAGGACGACCTCCCCGGCATCGGTCACGGGTACGACGAAGACCGCCGGGTGCCGCACCTCGACGACGCCGTAGATGCCCGGGGTGCCGTCGGGGCGCCGTACGTCGTCCTCGCGGACGGTGATCCAGGGGTTCTCGTAGACGCGACGGCTGCTCAGGGTCTCCCAGGTCACCGGCTCAGCCTAGGCCAGGTCGAGAGGTCACCTTTCGCGCATCGAGTGTCCGACGGGCGCGCGGGAAGTGGCCTCTCGACCCGCAAAAAGTGACGGGTCGGCGCTATTCGGCGGCCCGGCGCAACGACTCCGAGAGCCGTTCCGCGGCGGCGAGCACGGCGGGCGCGTGCATCTTGCCCGGCTGGCGGGTGAGTCGCTCGAGCGGGCCGGAGACCGAGACCGCCGCGATGATCTTGCCGCCGGGGGAGCGGACCGGCGCCGAGACCGAGGCCACGCCGGCCTCGCGCTCGCCGATGGACTGGGCCCAGCCGCGGCGGCGGATGCCGGAGAGGGCGGCGGCGGAGAAGGCGGCGTTCTGCAAACCGCGGTGCAGCCGGTCCGGGTCCTCCCAGGCGAGCAGCACCTGTGCCGCCGAGCCAGCGCGCATGGTGAGCTGGGAGCCGACCGGGATGGTGTCGCGCAGGCCGGAGGGGCGCTCGGCCGCGGCGACGCACACCCGGAACTCGCCCTGGCGGCGCCACAGCTGTGCGGACTCGCCGGTGATGTCGCGCAGGCGGGCGAGCACCGGGCCGGCGGTGGCCAGCAGCCGGTCCTCGCCGGCGGCGGCGGAGAGCTCGGCGAGCCGCGGGCCGAGCACGAACCGGCCCTGCATGTCCCGAGCGACCAGCCGGTGGTGCTCCAGTGCGACCGCGAGACGATGGGCCGTGGGGCGTGCCAGGCCGGTCGCCGTGACCAGGCCGGCCAGGGTCGCCGGCCCGGATTCCAGTGCGGTCAGCACGAGGGCGGCCTTGTCGAGGACGCCGACTCCGCTCGATGTGTCCATATAGCAAGACTAAGGTCTCACGAAGTGGAATCGCAAGCGGGGATCGTCCTACCGTGGTGAGCACGGAGGCTGTCAAGGCGGACAGCGGCCGGTTCGGATCAAGGAGCGATGAACCATGGGCAAGACCCTGTCGGAGAAGGTGTGGGACGAGCACGTCGTCCGGTCGACCGAGGGGGAGCCCGATCTCCTCTACATCGACCTCCACCTCATTCACGAGGTGACCAGCCCCCAGGCGTTCGACGGTCTTCGGCTGACCGGGCGCCCGGTACGTCGCCCCGACCTCACCCTCGCCACCGAGGACCACAACGTCCCGACCCTGGACTGGGACAAGCCGATCGCCGATCCGGTCTCCCGGACGCAGGTCGAGACGCTGCGCAAGAACGCCGAGGAGTTCGGCGTACGGCTGCACCCGCTCGGCGACGTCGACCAGGGCATCGTGCACGTCGTCGGCCCGCAGCTGGGTCTGACCCAGCCGGGCATGACGATCGTCTGCGGTGACTCGCACACCTCCACCCACGGCGCGTTCGGCGCGATCGCGTTCGGCATCGGCACCTCCGAGGTCGAGCACGTGCTCGCCACCCAGACGCTGCCGCAGGCCAAGCCGAAGACCATGGCCGTGACCGTCAACGGCTCGCTGCCGGCCGGCGTCACCGCCAAGGACCTCATCCTGACCCTGATCTCCAAGACCGGCACGGGCGGCGGTCAGGGCTACATCGTCGAGTACCGCGGCGAGGCGATCCGCGAGCTCTCCATGGAGGGCCGGATGACGATCTGCAACATGTCGATCGAGTGGGGTGCGAAGGCCGGGCTCATCGCGCCCGACGAGACGACGTTCGCCTACATCGAGGGCAAGCCGGAGGCGCCGAAGGGCGCCGACTGGGACGCCGCCGTCGCGCACTGGCGGACCCTGGTCACCGACGAGGACGCCGTCTTCGACGAGGAGATCGTCCTCGACGCCGCCGAGATCACCCCCTTCGTCACCTGGGGCACCAACCCGGGTCAGGGCGCTCCGCTGGGCGCCACCGTGCCCGACCCGGCCGACTTCGCCGAGGAGCAGGACCGCGTCGCCGCCGAGAAGGCGCTGGCCTACATGGGCCTCGAGGCCGGTACGCCGCTGCGCGAGGTCAAGGTCGACACGGTCTTCATCGGCTCGTGCACCAACGGCCGGATCGAGGACCTGCGCCTCGCCGCCGAGACGATCAAGGGCCACAAGGTCGCCGACGGCACCCGGCTGCTCGTCGTACCGGGTTCGGTCAAGGTCCGCCTGCAGGCGCAGGAGGAGGGTCTGGACAAGGTCTTCCTCGAGGCTGGTGCGGAATGGCGCGGCGCGGGCTGCTCGATGTGCCTGGGCATGAACCCCGACACCTTGGCTCCGGGTGAGCGCTCGGCCTCCACCTCCAACCGCAACTTCGAGGGTCGACAGGGCAAGGGTGGTCGTACGCACCTGGTCTCGGTGCCGGTCGCCGCCGCCACCGCCGTCCGCGGCACCCTCTCCGCCCCGGCCGACCTCGTGCCGGCCAACGCCTGACGTCGACCGACTCCCGCGCGCAGACTGAACCAGAAGAAGGCACACCATGGAAGCATTCACGTCTCACACCGGCGTCGGCGTCCCGCTCAAGCGCAGCAACGTCGACACCGACCAGATCATCCCGGCCGTCTACCTCAAGCGGGTCACCCGCTCGGGCTTCGAGGACGGTCTGTTCGCCGCCTGGCGCAACGACCCGGAGTTCATCCTCAACCAGGAGCCCTACCGCGCCGGCACCGTGCTGATCGCCGGCCCCGACTTCGGCACCGGCTCCTCGCGTGAGCACGCCGTGTGGGCGCTGCAGAACTACGGCTTCAAGGTCGTGCTCTCCTCGCGCTTCGCCGATATCTTCCGCGGCAACTCGGGCAAGGCCGGCCTGCTGACCGGGCAGGTCGACGAGAAGGTCGTCCAGCGGCTGTGGGACTACCTTGACGACAACCCGGGCGGCGAGATCACCGTCGACCTGGAGACGCAGACCGTCAGCACCGCCGACGGCTCGGTGATCGACTCCTTCGACGTCGACCCCTACACCAAGTGGCGCCTGCTCAACGGCCTGGACGACATCAGCCTGACGCTGCGCAACGAGAGCGACATCGCCGCCTTCGAGGGCACCCGGCCGAGCTGGAAGCCGGTCACGCAGCACGCCTGAGATCCCGCAGTTCACCCGGGAGGGCCGGCGTCACAGCTGTGACGCCGGCCCTTCGCGTCCTCTCCTGCGAGGGCTCCGCCACGGCGCAGACCTCGCAAACGGCCCAGCGGGCGTCGTCGCGGCAGCCACGCCCGCGTTCGCGCGGACCCATCGGTTGCGAGGCGGACCGGATCGTCGGGACGGCTGTGACCCTGTGGGTCCCGAACGCTCAGATCGGCCGCGCCGCACGCGCCCGATCCCGCTGAGCTTCGCAGGGTTGGGCTATCGCGGGAGCGATTTGAGCAACGGCCATGGTGCCCGTACCCGGGGTATCTCTAGGGTGGCAGGAGTCGTCGAGCAGCCGGCTCGGCCTGTGGCACGCGAAAGGTTGATCGTGAAGAGGTCTCAGCTCATCGACGCGCTCGCTGCGCGGTTCGAGGGGAACAAGAAGCTCGCCGCCGAGGCGCTCGACGCCGTGGTCGATACCGTCACCCGCGAGGTCGTCCGCGGCGAGAAGGTGGTGATCAAGGGCTTCGGCACCTTCGAGAAGGTGTTGCCTCGCAAGTCCGAGGTCAAGGGGTCGAGCAAGGGCAAGAAGGCGAAGAAGGCCGCGAAGCGTTCCTTCGTCCCGCAGTTCAAGGCCGCCAAGGAGCTCAGCGGCGTCGTCTCGGGCGCGATCAAGCTGCCCAAGCTGCCCAGCTCCGCGAGCGTGAAGAGGGTCGTCGACCAGGTCCAGGAGGCCGTCGAGGCGCGGGCCGGTTCCACCGCGTCTCCGGTGGAGAGGCCGACCAAGGCACCGGTGAAGAAGTCGGCCACGACCGCCGCTGCCGCGCAGGCCAGCGTCGCGAAGGCGCCGCCGGTGAAGAAGGCCACCGCGACGAAGGTGACACCGATCCGCAAGGCGACGGCGACGAAGGCGCCGGCGACGAAGGCGGCGTCGACGAAGGCGGCGTCGAGCGCGGCGGCGTCGAAGACTGCCGCGGCGAAAAAGGCTCCGGCGGCGAAGAAGGCTCCGGCGGCGACATCGGCGCCTGCCGCGGCGAGCAAGACCGCGGCGAGCAAGACCGCGACGAGCAAGACCGCGACGAGCAAGACCGCGGCGAGCAAGACCGCGGCGAGCAAGACGCCAGCCACCAAGACGCCAGCCACCAAGACGCCAGCCAAGCGCACCCCGGCCAAGCGCACCCCGGCCAAGCGAACCCCGTCCAGCGCAGGACAGGCCTCGCCATCCCCGGCCACCGGCTCCGCGACCAGCCCCGCACCCACCCAGACGCCGCCGCCGGGACCGACCCAGTCCTCTCCGGCGGCGCCCACCCAGGCGACCCCGGCGGCCCCCACCCAGACTCCGCCTGCCGCGCCGACACAGACCGCGCCGGCGACGCCGCCGGCCGAGTCCTGACAGCTAGCGTCGTACGGGCCTGTCGGTTCGTCGAGGGACACCACTCGGCCCGCACCTCTCCCGCGGAGCTCACCGCGGGATGTGTCGGCTCGGCTGCGCACCTCGGCGAGCCGGCGTCCCCTCAGCCCAGCAGCCCCAGCTCGGCGGCCGCCAGCGTCGTCCTGACACCCAGCCCGAGGGGCACGGCTGCGCGCAGGTCCTCGAGCGTGTCGACGTCGTGCCGCAGCGAGACCAGCTCGCCGCTCAGCGCGACGGCGCCGCCGGCGACGTGCAGCCGCGCCGAGTCCACGCCGTACGACGGGTCGAACGACGGCAGCGGCGCCGAGTAGAGCGTGGTCCCGGTGCCCGCGGCATCGGCGACGAAGCAGGCGCCCTGCGGAGCGGTCGTGAGTGCTGCGGCCAGGGCCGCGTCGAGGTCGGCGGACCGCAACGCGGGCAGATCCCCGCAGAGCGCCACCGGCCGCAGGGCCGGCCAGCGGCGAGCCGCCTCGGCGGCCGCCAGCCGCAGCGACCCGTTGAGGTCATCGGTCACGCCGTCGGGGATCGCCGAGCAGCCCAGCGCCGTCAGCGAGCTGGCGAAGAGGGCGTCGTCGGTGACCGCCAGTACGGCGCCCACCGAGGCTGCCGCCAAGCACGCGGTGGCGGTGTCGAGGGCGAACGCCGTCGCCAGCGCGACCCGACCGGGATCGGAGAGGGCAGCGCCGGGCAGGCCGACGAGGCGCGACTTGCCACGCGCAGGAGGCTTGACCGGGAGCAGGACGGCGAAGGACATCGCGACCATCTTCCCAACACGCCGACCGGCGGCTCCGCATCACCCCGCCCTTGCCGGGCGCGCGGCAGGTAGCCTGCTCGTTCGTGGGCAAGTACAGGAAGCTGCAGGGCGAGCGAGGCTGGGCATGGACGGCCGCCGTCGGCATCCTCAAGCCGCTCCTGCTGGCGACGACGAAGCAGGACTGGACCGGCGGGGACAAGATCCCGGCACGCGGCGGCGCCATCATCGCGCTCAACCACGTCTCGCACGTCGATCCGCTCACCGCCGCCCACCTCGTCTGGGACTACGGTCGCGAGTCGCGCTACCTGGCCAAGTCCAGTCTGTTCAAGAACGCCCAGCTGGGCAGGTTCCTGCGCGCGGCGGGCCAGATCCCGGTCGACCGGTCGGCGGGCGCCGACGCCTTCAAGGAAGCCGTCGCGGCCGTCAACGCCGGTGAGGTGGTGGTCGTCTACATCGAGGGCTCGATCACCAAGGACCCGGCCGGTTGGCCGATGGTGCCCAAGTCGGGTGCAGCCCGGATCGCCCTGGCGACCGGGGCGCCGGTCATCCCGGTGGGCCAGTGGGGCGCCCAGGCGCTCCTGCCGGCGTACTCCAGGCGACCCCATCTGGTCGGCCGCAAGACGATCACCATGCGCGTCGGCGACCCGGTGGAGCTCGACGACCTGCGCGAGCAGCGGCCCACCGCCGCAGCCGTGCGGCAGGCCACCGACCGGATCATGGCGGCGATCGTGGACCTGGTCGAGGAGATCCGCGGCGAGGAGGCGCCCGACGAGCGGTTCGACCCGCGCAAGCACGGCCTGAACTCCACCGGCAATCCGAACCTCCACAAGAAGGCTGCGCAATGACGAAGGTAGCGGTCTTCGGGGCCGGGTCGTGGGGTACGGCGTTCTCCATCGTGCTGGCCGACGCCGGCAACGATGTGACGATCTGGGCACGCCGTGAGGAGGTGGCGGCGGGGATCAACCAGAGCCGTCGCAACGCCGAGTACCACCCCGACGTCGAGCTCTCGCCTCGCATCAGGGCCACTCACGACGTGGAGGAGGCGGCGAGCGATGCCGACGTGGTCGTCCTGGCCACGCCGTCGCAGACCCTGCGCGCCAACCTCTCGGCGTGGGCCCCCCACCTCCCGAGCCGGGCACCGCTCGTCTCGCTGATGAAGGGTGTCGAGCTCGGCACCCTCAACCGGATGAGCGAGGTGATCGCCCAGGAGACCGGCGCGGACGAGGGCCGGATCGCTGTGATCAGCGGCCCGAACCTCTCACCGGAGATCGCGCGGCGCGAGCCGGCCGCCGCGGTGGTCGCCTGCGCCGACGAGGAGGTCGCCAAGCAACTGCAGGCGATCATCCACACCCCCGCCTTCCGGCCCTACACCTCCACCGATGTGCTGGGTTGCGAGCTCGGCGGTGCCTACAAGAACGTCGTCGGCCTCGCCGTCGGGATGGCCGTCGGGCTCGGCTTCGGTGACAACTCGACCGCCTCGGTGATCACCCGTGGGCTGGCCGAGACGGCACGGCTGGCGATCAAGATGGGTGCCGACCCCATGACCCTCATGGGCCTGGCCGGACTGGGAGACCTGGTCGCGACCTGCTCCTCGCCGCTGTCCCGCAACCGCACCTTCGGCGAGAAGCTCGGCCGCGGCCTCTCGGTCGAGGAGATCACCGGCGGCACCCACCAGGTGGCGGAGGGCGTGAAGTCCTGCCACTCGCTGCGCGAGCTCGCCGCGCGGCACGGCGTGGACGCCCCCCTGGCCCAGTACGTCGACGAGGTCGTCGCCGGTCGGATGACGGCCACGGCGACGATGGACGCGATGCTCGGGCGACCCACGAAGGCCGAGACGGACTGAGCGGTCGCCGGACCTACCGTCGGGGTAGTCCGGGGCGCAATGCAGGGGTTGTCGGGCTGCAGGCATGATCTGCGCCCCGGACTACCCCAGCTCGCGGCGCATCCAGATCGAGTCCTGACCCACCAGCCCGTGCCTCCGGTAGAACGCCCGGGCCCTGTCGTTCGGCCGCACCGTCTCCAGGAACAGCGCTCCGCAGCCTGCCGCCCGGGCCTGGGCGATCACCTGCTCGATCAGCAGGCCTCCCCACCCGCTGCGGCGCCACCCGGCCGCGACGTAGAGCTCGTCGAGGAGCCCTTCACGACCGCCCGACTCCAGGCTCCAGCCCCAGGTGAGGACGGCGTAGCCCGCAGCGTCGGCGCCGGGTTCGTCCGGCTGCAGCAGCCACACCTGGCCGTGGGTGTCGTCGGCCAGGAGGGGACCGAGGGCGCGGCGGACCCGGACCTCGTCGTACGGGTGCCCGTCCTCGACGTAGAAGACCGCGACCATCGCCAGCAGCGCCGGCAGGTCCCCGGAGGTGGCGCGGCGGACCGTGAGCTGGTTCAGCGGATCCTCACAGCCCGTTGAGCGCGCCGGCCAGATCGGCCCAGAGGTCGTCGACGTCCTCGATGCCGACGCTGAGCCGGATCAGGCCCTCGGGGACCTCCTTGTCCTCGCCCTTCCAGCGGCGCCGCCGTTCGAAGGTCGACTCCACGCCGCCCAGGGAGGTGCAGTGCACCCACAGGGAGGTCGCGTGGGTCACCGCGTCGGCCGCCTCGCTGGTGGGGAGCACGATCGCGAGCATGCCGCCGAAGCCCGGATAGAGCACCTCGCTGACGGCAGGATGCTCCTCGAGCCGCTCCACCAGCACCGCGGCGTTGGCCGAGGCCCGCTCGACCCGCAGCGCCAGCGTGCGCAGGCCGCGAAGCGCGAGCCAGGCCTCCAGCGTGCCCGGGATGGCGCCGATGAGGTCGCGGCGGCCCTTGAGCACGTCCCACAGGGCACGTCCGGCGTCGTCGTCGGGCACGACGATGGCGCCCATCACCGCGTCGGAGTGCCCGGCCAGATACTTGGTGGCCGAGTGCACCACCACGTCGGCGCCCAGCGCCAGCGGCTGCTGCAGCAGGGGAGTGGCGAAGGTGTTGTCGACGACGACCCGGGCGCCGACGGCGTGGGCAGCGCTGATCAGGGCCGGCAGGTCGGCGACCGCCATGCCGGGATTGGTGGGCGACTCCAGCCACAGCAGGGCGACGTCCTCGTCCAGCGCCTTGACGACGGCGGCGGTGTCGGTGACGTCGACCAGCCGCGTGGTCAGCCGGCCGCGGGCCTCGAGATCGGCGAGCTGGCCCACCGTGCCGAGGTAGGACTGCCCGGCGACCACGACGGAGTCGCTGACCAGGTCGAGCAGCGTCGCGATCGCCGCCAACCCGCTGCTGAACGTGAGTGCCTTGCCGCCCTCCAGCTCACCGAGCGCCGTCTCGAAGGCCACCCAGGCGTCGTTGGTGTAGCGGCCGTACTCCTTCTCGCCGCCTCCGACGTACGTCGAGGCCATCGTGATGGGCACGTTCAACGGCTGGTCGGGCTCGTGTGCCGGCCGGCCGGCATGGACGGCGCGGGTCGCAGGCTTGGTGTGGTCGGCCATGTGCACAGACTAGAGCCTGGGCCCACTACGCTCGGACACCATGATCGCCCTCACCCTCGCCGAGATCGCGGCCCTCACGGGCGGCTCGATCGCCGGTGCCGAGCAGCCCGTCGTGGTGGAGGGACCGGTCGTGATCGACGGTCGCGAGGCAGGTCCCGGCAGCCTGTTCGTCGCGTTCGCCGGGGAGCACACCGACGGTCACCTGCACGTCCCGCAGGCGGCGGCGGCCGGTGCCGTCGCCGTCCTCGGCAGCCGACCCACCGAGCTGCCGACGGTCGTGGTCGACGACGTCCAGCGGGCGTTGCAGCAGCTCGCGCAGGCGGTCGTCGCGCGGGTCCGTTCCGCAGGAGGCCTGACGGTGGTCGGCATCACCGGCTCGCAGGGCAAGACCTCGGTCAAGGATCTGCTCGGCGCCGTCCTCGGCCAGGCCGCGCCGACGGTGGCCACCCGCGGGTCCTACAACAACGAGATCGGGATGCCGCTGACAGCGCTGCGGGTCGACACCGCCACCCGGTTCCTGGTCCTGGAGATGGGAGCACGCGGCAAGGGCCACATCGCGGAGCTCGCCGGGCTGGTCCCGCCCGACATCGGCGTGGTGCTCAACGTGGGGTTCGCGCACCTCGGCGAGTTCGGCTCGCGGGAGGCGATCGCGGACGCCAAGGGCGAGCTGGTCGAGGCCACGACAGGGGTGGCGGTGCTCAACGCCGACGACGAGCGCGTGATAGCGATGGCGGCCCGCACCCACGCGCGGGTGCTGACCTTCGGGCAGGAGGATCAGGCGGACGTGCTGGTGCGGGACCTGAAGCTGGACCGGCTCGGTCGGCCCTCCTTCACCCTGGCGACAGCAGAGGCGGCGGTGTCCGTGACCTTGCAGCTGGTGGGCGCCCACCAGGCGCTCAACGCGGCCGCAGCCGCCACCGCCGCGATGGCGGCGGGACTCACCCTCGCGCAGGTCGGCGCAGCACTCGACGGCGTCACGACGCTGTCGAAGTGGCGGATGGAGCTGCACGAGCTCCCCGACGGCACGATCGTGCTCAACGACGCCTACAACGCCAATCCCGACTCGATGCGCGCCGGTATCGACGCGCTCGCGACGATCGGTGCCGACGAGGCGGTCGCCCGGACCGTCGCCGTCCTCGGGGAGATGAGGGAGCTCGGCCCCGATGCCGAGCAGGAGCACGTCGCGATCGGGCGCTACGCGGCCGAGCACGGCATCGACCAGGTCGTGGTGGTGGGGGAGGCGGCCCGCGGGATCGCTACGGGGGCGCGCGAGGGCGGTACGGCGACAGTGCTGCTCACCGACAACGCCGCCGTCACCGACTGGGTCCGTGCGCACCTCGGCGGCGGTGACGCGGTCCTCTTCAAGGCCTCCAACGGGGCGCGCCTGTACGAGGTCGCACAGTCGCTTCTCTAGACTCTCGCCCCATGGTCGACGCAGCCCAGCCCAACCCCACCGAGGTCGCGGAGCCCGTACCGGGCCGCAAGATCCGGGTCGCCCTGCTCTTCGGCGGACGCTCGGGGGAGCACGCGATCTCGGCGGCCACGGCGGCCGGCGTGATGCAGGCGATCGACACCGAGAAGTACGACGTACTCCCCGTCGGGATCACCCGTGAGGGTCAGTGGGTGCTCACCGGCGGCGATCCGTCGCGCTTCGAGCTCACCGCCGGTCGGCTGCCGGAGGTGACGACCGAGTCGGGCCGGCAGGTGGTCGGGCTCAGCGACGTCGGCGAGGTCGACGTGGTCTTCCCGGTCCTGCACGGCCCGTTCGGCGAGGACGGCACCATCCAGGGGCTGCTGGAGCTGGCCGACGTCCGCTACGTCGGGTGCGGAGTGCTGGCCTCGGCGGTCGGGATGGACAAGCACTACATGAAGCTCGTCTTCGCCGGTCACGGCCTGCCGGTCGGCCCCTACGTCGTGGTGCATCCCCGCGACTGGGACCAGCGCCAGGCCGAGGTGGTCGCGCGGGTCAGCCAGGAGCTGGCGTTCCCCGTCTTCGTCAAGCCCGCCCGGGCCGGCTCCTCGCTCGGCGTGACCAGGGTCGACGACATCTCCGGCCTGGCCGAGGCGATCGAGGAGGCTCGCTTCCACGACCCCAAGGTGCTGGTCGAGCAGGGATTGGTGGGTCGCGAGATCGAGTGCGCCGTGCTGGGCGGTCGGGACGGCTCGGCTCCGCGCGCGTCCGTGCCCGGCGAGATCGTGGTCGACCACGGCTCTGCTGACTTCTACGACTTCGAGGAGAAGTACTCCGCCACCTCGCACGCTCGCACCCAGGCGCCGGCCGACCTGCCTGACGAGGTGACAGCAAGGGTGCGCGACCTCGCGGTGCGCGCGTTCGAGGCGATCGGCGGCGAGGGCATCTCCCGCGTCGACGTCTTCGTCAGCCCCGACGGCGAGGTCGTGATCAACGAGATCAACACCCTGCCCGGCTTCACCCCCATCTCGATGTATCCGAAGATGTGGGAGGCGACCGGGCTGTCCTACCCCGAGCTGATCGACGAGCTCATCCAGCTGGCGCTCGAGCGCCCGACCGGGCTGCGCTGAGTCGCGTGTCGGATCCGTCGTCCTCGCATCGGGCACCGGTCCCCGCCGTACGCCGGATCGGCGCGGATGAGTGGCCCTCGATCCGCGCGATGCGCCTCGAGGCGCTGCGGGACGAGGCCGCCGCGATCGCGTTCCTCGACACCTACGAGGAGGCCGCTGCCCGGCCGGACTCCTTCTGGCAGGAGCGCGCCGCGGGTGCGGCGCGGGGCACCGGGGCGGCCCAGTTCGTCGCCGTCGCCGGGGACGGGGCGTGGGTGGGCAGCGTCACCGGCCTGCGCGAGGAGGCCGGCGCGCGGGACTGGGCGGGGCAGCCGATCGAGCGGCTGCAGGTGCACGTGGTAGGGGTCTGGGTCCGTCCCGACCACCGCGGCTCCGGTGTGCTGGGCCGGCTGGTCGGTGCCGTCGGGGACTGGGCCGGGGAGCACGGCGTGGACCGGCTACGGCTGCTCGTGCACGAGGACAACGCCCGCGCGCAGGCGGCGTACCGCAAGCTGGGGTTCGCCGCTACCGGAGTCACCGTGCCGCTCGCGGCCGGCCACGAGCTCGAGATGGCGCGAGGCGTCAGTCTTTGACGGTCGAGACGTCGCTTCTTAGCAATCGAGACGTCGGTCTCAACCCGGACGGAGGCCCGACTCAACCCGGACGGAGGCCCGACTCAACCCGGACGGAGGCCCGACTCAACGGTCGAGGGCCTGCGTCACCAGCGCGTGGGCGACCCGCCCCAAGGTGGTGCCGCCGGCGGTGCAGGCGAAGGGGAAGACCGACGTCTCCGTCGTGCCCGGGGTGATGGCGGTCTCCAGCAGCACGAACGAGCCGTCGGGGGAGACGATGAAGTCCGACCGCGAGAGGTCGCGCAGCCCGAGGACCCGGTGCGCGGTGCGCGCCGTCTCGCCGAGCTGGTCGAGCAGGTCGGCCGGCAGGTCCGGTACGGCGAGGCCGACGAACTCGGCGGTGTAGCGCGCGGCGAAGTCGAACTCGTGGCCCTTGGTGAAGTCGATGGCGATCGGGTCCAGCGAGCGCAGCCCCTCGGCGTCCTCGAGCACCACCACCGAGACGTCGATGCCCTGGTAGAACCGCTCGATGAGCGCGTCGTCGTGGTAGGCGTAGGTGCCGACCAGCGCCGAGGGGAGCTCCGCGAGCCCGTCCACGCCGCTGACGCCCAGCGCCGAGCCGCCCCGGGCGGGCTTGACCACCACCCGCTCGCCGAGCCGGTCCAGGACGTGCTCCATCAGCGCCGTCGGGCCGATGTCGCGGAACGTCTGCGCGGAGAGACCCACGCTGTCGGGGACCGGGATGTCGGCGCGGCGCAGCAGCTCGCGGGCACTGCCCTTGTCGAAGGCGACCCGGCAGGCGCGCGAGGTGCTTCCTACGTAGGGCAGGTCGATCAGCTCGAGCAGGGTCTGGATCTCGCCGTCCTCGCCGAACTGCCCGTGCAGCGCCGGCAGCGCGACGGTGGCCTTGTCCCGCTCGAGGTTGTGGAGCAGGTTGCGGTCGAAGTCGTAGGCCGCCACGTCGACACCCTCGGCGCGCAGCTCGCGCACCAGGTTGCGACCCGACGCCAGCGAGACGTCGCGCTCGTGGGAGAGACCACCGGCGATGACGGCGACCAGACCGCTCATGGGACAGCTCCAGCTCAGGTTGGGGGTGGATCAGATGTGCACGACGGGGCACGTCAGCGTGCGGGTGATGCCCTCGAGCGTCTGGATCTTGGCGACGACCAGCTTGCCGAGCTCGTCGACGTTCTTGGCCTCGGCGCGGACGATCACGTCGTAGGGGCCGGTCACGTCCTCGGCCTGGGTCACGCCCTTGACCTGGGCGATCTGCGCGGCCACGTCGGCGGCCCTGCCGACATCGGTCTGGATCAGGATGTAGGCCTGGACGACCATCGCGCTCTCCTCACGTCGTTCCGGCCTCGTCGCCGGTCCGTCGCTCAACCTATACCGCGCGCTGAACGAGCCGGTAGGCGGACGGCGGTGGCCGCCCAGCGGGCCCCGCGCGGTTGGATGGGGCCATGACCTCGGAGCAGACCCTCGCGGACGTCGGTGAGTTCGGGCTGATCGCCCAGCTGGTGGAGCGCTTCCCGCAGGGCGAGCACGTCCTGGTCGGCCCCGGCGACGACGCCGCGCTGCTGCGGATCAAGCAGGGCCACGTGGTCGTCTCCAGCGACCTCATGGTCGAGGGTCGGCACTTCCGGCGCGACTGGGCCAGCGGGTACGACGTCGGCCGCCGCGCTGCCGCGCAGAACCTGTCCGACATCAACGCCATGGGCGGTCGGGCCCACTCGCTCACGATCGGGCTGGCGGCTCCTGCCGACCTTCCGGTGGCCTGGGCGCTCGACCTGGCCACCGGTTTCGCCGAGGAGTGCGCGCTGGTCGGCGCGTCAGTGGTCGGTGGCGACCTGACCCGGGCCGAGGAGGTGGTGGTCGCGGTGACGGTGCTGGGAGCCATCGCCCAGGCGCCGGTGCTGCGCAGCGGGGCCGGTCCCGGGGACGTCCTCGCGCTGGCGGGCCGGCAGGGCTGGGCCGCCGGCGGTCTCGCCGTGCTCAGCCGCGGGTTCCGCTCGCCGCGGGCGCTGGTCGAGGCCTACCGCCGCCCCGAGCCGCCGTACGAGGCGGGCGCGCTGGCCGCCGCCGCCGGCGCGCGCGCGATGATCGACGTCTCCGACGGCCTCCTGGCCGAGTGCGGCCACCTGGCGGCCGCGTCGGGCGTCGCGATCGACGTCCGCACCGCCGACCTCGACGTCCCCGAGCCGCTGCACGCGGTGGCTGCGGCCACCGGTGCCGACCCGATCAGCTTCGTCCTCGGCGGGGGAGACGATCACGCCCTGCTGGCCACCTTCCCCGCGGGTACGCCGCTGCCGGCGGGCTTCCGGGCCATCGGCGCCGTGGCCGAGGGCTCGGGGGTCACGGTCGACGGTGCCGCCTACGGGGGCGCCACCGGCTGGACGCACTTCTGAGCGCGCCGAGGCGCTAGGGGCGGGTGCGCACCACGTTCGAGCCGACGATCTTGTCGTGCAGCGCCTGCTTCTTGCCGTCCCAGGCCGCCCAGAGGGGATTGAGGGCGGTCCACACGCCTCCGACCAGCAGGACGACACCCACGGCGGTGAGCGATCCGGACAGCAGGGCCAGTTCCTCGAGGATCGCGAGGAGGCCGCTGTAGACGAGCACCCTGACGAGGGCTCGCCCCCAGGACAGCGGACCGGGCCTGGAGCGCAGGCGTGTGCGCAGACCGGTGACGAGCTGTCCGGGCGTGCCGCCCCAGAGCCGGAGGAACACGGTGTGCACCAGGACCAGGATCACGGCGGCCGCCAGGTAGAGCCAGGCGTGGTCGCCGTAGAGATGCACGAGGTGGCGCAGGTACCAGGACAGTGCGCCGGGCTCGCCGGCGTCGACCCGGCGGGTGAACTCCTCGTTCAACGACCGCTGGTCGCGCTGCATGGCGACCTGGCCCGGCAGCGTGACGACCACCGCCACGATCGCTCCGAAGATGCCGTCGATGGCGCTCGCGCCGACGCGGTGCCACCACCCGGCGAGCGGCTCGCCGTCCGGCGTCGTCGGCCGGTACGTCGGCGCCACGGCGTCGTACCGGTGCACGTGCTCGGTCCAGCGCAGCCCGTCCCAGTAGCGCAGGTCCGGGAGGCCGGGCGAGGCGGCGGGATCGGGGTACCAGCCGGCAGGTGCTTCGCTCACGGCGTGAGCGTAGGGGCCCGCGGCGGGATCGGGGGCGGAAACGCCGGGAAAGCACGAAGGCCGCCGCCCGAGGGGCAGCGGCCTTCGCGGAGGTCAGCGACAGGTCAGCGGGAGACCTTGCCGGCCTTGAGGCAGCCGGTGCAGACGTTGAGGCGCTTGGCGGTGCCGTTCACGACGGCGCGCACGCGCTGGATGTTGGGGTCGAAGCGGCGCTTCGTGATCTTGCGGGACCACGGCCGGTTGTTGCCGAAGCCCGGCTTCTTGGCGCAGATGTCGCAGACGGCAGCCACCGTGAACTCCTGAAAAATCGTGTGTCTAGGTCTCGTGTCGCCTCGCGCTCCGAGTGCAGGACACCCGGATCCAGCGCTGGCAACCGAACGAGAGTAGCCGATCTGTGGGCTCCGGCGGAAATCGCCGGTGGCCCCACTACTCTGAGGCCTTCTGAGGGTATCGAGAGGCGCGGCCGACACCGAACCGGCGCCTCGTCCGCGGTCGGGCCGGAAGGAGGTGGTCGGTGATGCTGCTGGACCTGTCGGTGATCCACCGGTTCGCCGACCTGGCGGCCGACGCGCTCGGTGCGCACCGTGAGGAGATCGACGGTCTCAACGTCTATCCCGTCCCCGACGCCGACACCGGCACCAACCTCTACCTCACCGCCACCTCGGCGCGCGACGCGCTCTGCGAGGTCGACGGCGGCGACGCGCGGGAGGCGCTGGCGGCCTACGCCCGCGGCGCGCTCCTCGGCGCCCGGGGCAACTCCGGGGTGATTCTGGCGGAGATGCTGGGGGCGGCGCTGCGCCGCCTGGTGGCTGCCGATGACGGCGAGCGCCGGGCGACGGTCTTCGCCGACGCCCTCCGCCTGGCCAGCGAGGCGGCGTACGCAGCGGTGGGGAGCCCGGTCGAGGGCACCATGCTGACCGTCTGCCGGGCGGCCGCGGAGGCGGGCCTGGCGCGTGCCGAGGAACCGACCGCGCAGACCCGCGACGTGGTGGCTGCGGCCGCCGACGGTGCCCGCGAGGCGCTCCAGCGCACTCCCGAGCAGCTCGGTCGTCTCGCCGAGGCGGGGGTGGTCGACGCCGGTGGCCGCGGGGTCAGCGTCATCTTCGACGCGGTCGACCGAGCGCTGACGGGACGGCGCCCGACCGAGGTCGCGGTGCGGACCCGGCCGACGGCCGGCCCCGAAGCCGCCCCGGAGGCCGCCCCGGAGGCGCAGGGCGAGCCGGGGCCCCACCTCACCGAGGACGGCCCGGCGTACGAGGTGATGTTCCTGCTCGACGCGGAGGACGCCTCCATCCCGACGCTGCGCAGCACCCTCGGCGCGCTCGGCGACTCATTGGTGGTCGTGGGCGGCGAGGGACTGTGGAACGTGCACGTGCATGTCGACGACGTGGGTGCGGCGATCGAGGCGGGCATCGCGGCGGGGCGTCCGCACCGGGTGCGGGTGACCCACTTCCTGGAGCAGAGCATCCGGCCGGGCGCCCCGAGCGCGACCGCTGCCCGTACCGGTCGCGCCGTGGTGGCGGCCGCGAGCGGACCGGGCCTGCGCGCCCTGTTCGAGGCGGCCGGGGCCGTCGTGCTGCAGGCCCGACCCACCACCGCCGAGCTGGTCTCGGCGCTGGTGGCGACGGGTGCGGCGGAGGTGGTCGTGCTGCCCAACGACTTCCGCACCATGCGGTACGCCGAGGCCGCCGCACGCACCGTCGAACAGGACCACGGACTGCGGGTGGCGGTCATCCCCAGCACGGCGCAGGTCCAGGGCCTGGCAGCGATGGCCGTGCACGACCCCGCGGCACCGTTCGGCAGGGACGTGCTCGAGATGACGGCGACCGCGCGGCACGCCCGTCACGGAGCCGTCACCGTCGCCGACAGGCGTGCGCTCACGCTGGCGGGCCCGTGCGAGCCCGGCGACACGCTGGGTGTCATCGACGGTGAGTTCGTCCGCGTGGGCGGTGCCCTCGAGGAGGTCGCCGTCGACGTGCTCAGCCGGCTCATCGGCGGTGGCGGCGAGATGGTCACGCTGGTCTCCGGGGCCGACGACGCGGAGGGCGCCCTGGCCGAGGCGGCCCGCGGGTGGGTGGAGGAGCGCCACCCCAGCGTCGACGTCGTCTGCTACGCCGGCGGACAGGCCCGCTACCCGCTGCTGGTGGCGGTCGAGTGATCACGCTGGACTCGCCCGTCCAGGCCGTCCTGGGCGATCACAAGAAGGCGGAGAAGATCGTGAGCGGGCTGGGCCTGCGCACGGTCGGCGACCTGCTGCACCACTTCCCGCGGCGCTACCTCAACACGGCGAGGCTGACCCAGGTCTCGGAGTTGCAGGAGGGGCTGATGCTCACCGTGCTCGGTGAGATCGTCAGCACCCGGATGGCCAGCTACACCGATCGACGCACGGGCCGGCCGGCGTACCGGGTGGAGACCGTGCTGCAGACCGACGGGCCGCGCCTGTCGATGACGTTCTTCGCCAAGCGCAAGCACATCGCGGAGTGGAATGCGGCGCGCCTCGCGCCCGGGACGCGCGGCGTCTTCATCGGCAAGGCAGGGTCCTTCCGCAACCAGTGGCAGCTGACCAACCCGCAGATGGTGCTCTTCGGCGATGCCACCGACGCCGGTGCCGACGGGGTCCCCGACGATGCCGCGATGACCATCGAGGCGCTCACCGACGTCTTCCCGATCTATCCGTTGACCGCCGGCGTGCTCTCCTGGGATCTGCAGCGCGCGGTGCGGTTCGCCCGCGAGGTGGTCACCGGGATCGAGGACGCGCTGCCTGACCCGGTCCGCCATCGGCACCAGATCATCGACCTGCGCACGGCCTTCGACCAGATCCACCAGCCGGCGAGCTTCGAGGAGGTCGAGGAGGCGCAGCGGCGGTTCCGGTTCGCCGAGGCGCTGACGCTCCAGCTGGTGCTGGGCAGGCGTCGTCGCGCGCTGATGGCGCAGGGTGCCCAAGCCCGCACCGGGGGCAGCCACCCGGCGGGCGAGAGCCTGCTGGAGCGGTTCGACGCCACCCTCCCCTTCGAGCTCACCGTCGGCCAACGGGAGGTCGGTCGGCAGCTGGAGCACGACCTGGCCCAGCCGCACCCGATGAACCGGCTGCTCCAGGGCGAGGTGGGCTCCGGCAAGACCCTGGTCGCGTTCCGGGCGATGCTGCGGGTCGTCGACTCCGGCGGCCAGGCAGCGCTGCTGGCCCCCACCGAGGTGCTGGCCCAGCAGCACTACCGCTCGATCAGCACCCTGCTCGCCCCGCTCAACGGCGGCAGCACCGCCGGGGGCGGTCTCTTCGGGGGCGGTACGGCGGTCGAGCTGCTCACCGGCTCGATGACCAAGTCCCAGCGCAAGGAGCCGCTGAGCCGGATCGCCGTGGGCGAGTCCGGCATCGTCGTCGGCACCCACGCGCTGCTGCAGGACCAGGTCATGTTCGACGACCTCGGCCTGGTCGTGGTCGACGAGCAGCACC
Organism: Nocardioides sp. BP30; assembly: GCF_029873215.1. Lineage (NCBI taxonomy): Bacteria > Bacillati > Actinomycetota > Actinomycetes > Propionibacteriales > Nocardioidaceae > Nocardioides > Nocardioides lacus. Next base: position 1,604,344 of record NZ_CP123620.1, read on the forward strand.
GGTTCGGGGTCGAGCAGCGCGCCGCGCTCACCGACAAGGCCGGGACGCCCCCGCACGTGCTGGTCATGACGGCGACCCCCATCCCGCGGACCGTGGCGATGACCGTCTTCGGCGACCTCGAGGTCTCGACCCTCACCGAGCTGCCGGCGGGCAGGGCGCCGATTCAGACCAACCTGGTCCCGCTGGCCGAGCGACCCGGCTGGATCGAGCGGGTCTGGGAGCGCGTGCGGGAGGAGGTCGGCAAGGGCCACCAGGCCTACGTGGTCGCGCCGCGGATCAGCGGGGACGACACGGAGCAGGGCGAGACCGATGCGGTCGACCTCGACGAGGACGGCAATCCGATCAAGTCGCCGTCCGGCCAGCTCGCGTCGGTCGTCGACCTCGCCGAGCAGCTCGGGGGTGGTCCGCTGGTGGGGGTCCGCATCGCCGTTCTGCACGGCCGGTTGCCGGCGGAGGAGAAGGACCGCACCATGCGCGCCTTCGCTGCCGGCGAGATCGACGTGCTCGTCTCCACCACCGTGATCGAGGTCGGCGTGGACGTCGCGAACGCCACCGCGATGGTGATCGTGGACGCCGAGCGCTTCGGCGTCTCCCAGCTGCACCAGCTGCGCGGTCGGGTCGGACGCGGCGGCCTGCCGGGACTGTGCCTGCTGGTCTCGCACGCGGAGGCCGGTACGCCGGCGCGCGAGCGGCTGGAGGCGGTCGCGAGCACGACCGACGGGTTCGCCCTCTCGCGGGTCGACCTCGAGCAGCGCCGCGAGGGCGACGTCCTGGGCGCCTCCCAGTCCGGCAGGCGCTCCAGTCTGCAGAACCTGCGGGTGCTGCGCGACGAGGACACCATCGAGGAGGCCCGGGCAGCGGCGAACGCGCTGTTGGACGAGGATGTGGACCTGCAGCAGGCACCGCTGCTCGCGCGCGAGGTCGCGGAGATCGAGAGCTCGGTGCGAGCCGACTACATCGAGAAGGGCTGAGCCGTGACCCGGATCATCGGCGGAACCGCTGGCGGCCGGCGCCTCAGCACGCCCCGCGGTGCGCAGACCCGGCCCACCAGCGACCGGGTGCGCGAGGCGCTCTTCTCCGCGATCGAGTCGTGGTGCGGCTCCCTGCAGGGCCTGCGCTTCCTGGACCTGTACGCCGGCAGCGGCGCCGTCGGCCTGGAGGCGTGGTCGCGCGGCGCCGGCGTGGTGACGCTGGTCGAGCAGGACCGGCGGACCGCGGCGATCATCACCGGCAACGCCGCCACGCTCGGCTTCGGGCGCGCCAACGTGGTCACCTCGGCGGTGGCGACCGCGCTGGCCAAGCCGCCCGCGGCGCCGTACGACATCGTGTTCTCCGACCCGCCCTACCCGCTGGCCGAGGACGCGCTGGCGAGCGACCTCGCCGCCCTGGCCGAGAACGGCTGGCTGGTGCCGGGCGCGCTCGTGGTCGTGGAGCGGTCCGCGCGCAGCCCCGAGCCGACCTGGCCGGCGACCTTCGAGGACGTCCGGAGCAGGAAGTACGGCGAGTCGACGCTTTGGTACGGTCACGCCGGATCCTGACCCCGACCTGTGGAGGTGTGAGATGCGCCGTGCCGTCTGCCCGGGCTCGTTCGACCCGGTGACCAACGGGCACATCGACATCTTCCGGCGCGCGTCGCGGCTCTTCGACGAGGTGGTGGTCGCCACCGGCACCAACATCTCCAAGAGCCGGCTGTTCTCGCCCGAGGAGCGGATGGCGATGCTGCGCGAGGCGACCGCCGACCTGCCGAACGTGCGGGTGGAGGGCTTCACCGGGCTGATCGTCGACTTCTGCCGTGCGATCGACGCGGTCGCGATCGTCAAGGGCATCCGCGGGGCGACCGACTACGAGTATGAGCTGCCGATGGCGCAGATGAACGTGCACCTGACCGGCGTCGAGACGGTGTTCCTGGCCGGGGCGACCGGCAACGTGTTCGTCTCCTCCAGCCTCATCAAGGAGGTCGCCTCCTTCGGTGGGGACGTGGCGGCGTTCGTGCCGCCGTACGTGCTCGCGGCGTTGGGGGAGAAGCTCCCGCCGCGCTCGTAGAATGGAGAGGTGAGCACCATCGACCTGCGTGGTCCCTTCGTCCTCGACACCCGCGACCTGGGCCGCCGAGCCGGCAGCCAGCGCGAGTACACGCTGACCGTGCCGGCTCCGGCCGAGCTCGGCATCGACGTCTTCGCCGTCCCCGAGGGCGACCCGGTCGATGTGGAGGTGCGGCTCGAGGCCGTCGTGGACGGTGTGCTGGCCACGGGCAGCGCTCTCGCGGAGCTGAAGGGCGAGTGCGTGCGCTGCCTGGACCCGATCCAGGACGAGGTCGAGGCTCACTTCCAGGAGCTGTTCCTCTACGACGCCCCCGAGTCCGAGGACGAGGAGGACGACGATCTCAGCGTGGTCGTCGAGGAGCACATCGACCTTGAGACGGCGATCCGCAACGCGATCGTCCTGGAGATCCCCTTCCAGCCGCTGTGCTCCGAGGACTGCCCCGGGCTGTGCCAGGAGTGCGGTGCCTCCCTCAAGGAGGACCCGGGCCACACCCACGGGGCGGTCATCGACCCCCGCTGGGCGGGCCTGGCCTCGCTCCAGGCCGACGCTGATCGGGGCGAGGCCTGAGGCGTACGGCGCCGCCGCGGTCGGCCGATTGGAGCCTGGCCCCCCGATCCCGTTAGACTTCCCGGGTTGCCCGCAAGGGCGTTCGGACTTTTTTTCACGAGGAGATAACAGTGGCTGTCCCGAAGCGGAAGATGTCGCGCAGCAACACCCGGCACCGTCGTTCGGCCTGGAAGGCCGTCGCGCCGACGCTGGTCACCTGCGCGAACCCCGCCTGCGGTGCCAAGCACCTGCCGCACCGCGCCTGTGGCACGTGCGGTCAGTACGGCGCCCGCGCCGACCGTCGTCAGGTCCTCTGACTTCTCCTGGTCTCCTGTCGAACTACGCTGAGCTTCGAGCGCTGCTCGGGGATCCGATCCTGGACCCCGGGCTGCTCGAGCTTGCGTTGACGCACCGTTCCTTCGCCTATGAGAACGGTGGCATCCCCACCAACGAGCGGCTGGAGTTCCTGGGGGACTCCGTGCTGGGCGTGGTGGTGACCGAGACGCTCTACCGCAGGCACCCCGATCTCTCCGAGGGTCGGCTGGCCAAGCTGCGGGCGGCCGTCGTGAACGCGCGCGCCCTGGCCGGGGTCGGTCGGGGCATCGGTCTGGGCGAGCACATCAAGCTGGGCCGCGGCGAGGAGGCCACCGGGGGGCGCGACAAGGCCTCCATCGTCTCCGACACCGTCGAGGCGGTCATCGGCGCGATCCACCTCAGCGGCGGCATCGAGGTCTCCGCCGCGGTGGTGCACCGGCTTTTCGACCCGCTCATCGAGCAGGCGTCGGCGCTGGGCGCCGGGCTGGACTGGAAGACCTCGCTGCAGGAGATCACCGCTGAGCGGGGGCTCGGCGTGCCCGACTACGTGATCAGCGCCGAGGGTCCCGACCACATGAAGGTCTTCACCGCCAAGGTGCGGGTGGGAGACACGCTCTACGGCAACGGCGTCGGGCGCTCCAAGAAGGAGGCCGAGCAGGCCGCCGCGGAGACCGCCTACCTGGAGCTGACAGCGCAGGCCGAGCAGGCCGCGCCGACCCGGGCCGAGTAGGCCCGCGTTGCCGGAGCTGCCCGAGGTCGAGGTCGTCCGGGCCGGGCTCGAGCGCCACGTCGTGGGCGCCACCGTCGCGGCCGTCGAGGTCCTGCACCCCCGGCCCGTACGCCGGCACGTGCCGGGCCCGTCCGACTTCGCCTCGGCGCTGACCGGCCGGACGTTCACCGCCGCCCGCCGTCGCGGCAAGTACCTGTGGCTGCCGCTGGAGAGCGGGGACGCCCTGATGGCGCACCTGGGGATGAGCGGCCAGATGCTGGTGCAGCCGGTCGGCGCACCCGACGAGCGGCACCTGCGGGTTCGGTTCACCCTCGCCGGGGACGATCGCGAGCTGCGCTTCGTCGACCAGCGGATGTTCGGCGGCCTCGCCCTCTCGCCGGGGGGAGCCGTGCTGCCGCCCGAGATCGCCCACATCGCGCCCGACCCGCTCGACGAGCTCTTCGACGAGGACCGCTTCGTCGCCCGGGTGCGGCGCTCCAGCAGCGGGATCAAGCGGATCCTGCTCACCCAGACCGTGATCAGCGGCGTCGGTAACATCTACGCCGACGAGGCGCTGTGGCGCAGCCGGCTGCACGGCGAGCGTCCGGGGGACCGGCTCACCCGCACGCAGGTGCTCGAGCTGCTCGGGCACATCCGCGCGGTCATGAACGACGCCCTGGCCCAGGGCGGCACCTCCTTCGACGCCCTCTACGTCAACGTCAACGGCCAGTCCGGCTACTTCGACCGGTCCCTGGCCGCGTACGGGCGCGTGGGCGAACCGTGCCGGCGCTGCGGCACGCCCATCCGGCGGGTGGCGTTCATGAACCGCTCCTCCTTCTTCTGCCCGGTGTGCCAGCCGGCGCCCCGGCGCGCCCGGCCGTGACCTCCGCGGCGGCGGCCAGCACGCCCGGCGTGACCACCATCCATCTGGCCTATCCCTTCCACGACGTGCGCTCCGGGACCGCTGTGCTGGCAGCGGCCCTGACCCTGTTCGACGCCGACGACCCGGTCGAGCTGGTCCTCTCGGCCGCCGAGGGCATGCCCGGGGAGGCCGCTGTGGCGGAACTGGGTGACCTGTGGGGCGAGCTCATCGCGCGACTCGGCCAGGCGCCGAGGATGCGCGTCGTGGAGGCGGTCGAGGCAGCGACGCTGCAGGTGTTCGCCCGGATCGTGGTGACCGGTGACCCCATCGGTGACGCCACCGCGGTCCTCATGCTCGGCAGCGTGGGCCGCAACCTCGGCTCGGCGTACGGCGGGTCCGGCTGGCTTCGTGGACGGACCGACCTGATCCGCCTCGAGCTGGACGCGGCCGCCCGCCGCCGCCAGCAGCGATCCGGTCGGGCGCCCTGCGACCCGGTCCGGATCGTGGTGATGCTTCAGCACATCCAGGTCTGGAGTGCCGTGGACTCGATCGTGCGGGCTGCGCGGGACAGCGCCGAGGTCCGGCTCGACGTGGTGCTGATGCCCGACGCGAGCGGGAGCTTCCAGCAGCACCCGCGCGAGGAGGTGGCGGCGTACGTGGCCGAGCGGGGCGTGCCGCTGCGTGATCCGGAGTGGCTCCGTGGCCGGCTCACCGAGCTGGACGTCCTGATCGTGCCCGACCCCTACCTCGCCCGCTGGAACACCCCGCCCGGCCTGAGTCCGCAGGAGGTGGCCGAGGCGGGGGTCCGGCTGGTGCTCGCGCCGTACGCCCAGGCGCTCTCGGGCGACCCGGTCAATCTCAGGCTGATGCACGACCACCCGTTCCACCGGCTGGCGTGGCGGCTCTTCGCGCCCAGCGAGGGGGCGGTGGCGAACTATGCCCGCCACGGTGGCGCCGGCACCGCCCACGTCCGGTACCTCGGCAGCGTGAAGCGGGAGCGCCTCCTGGCCGATCAGGAGGCCGCCGTGCAGGCGCGCGACGTGCGAGCGCGCCTGGGGACCGAGCGGGTGGTGCTGTGGAACCCGCACTTCGTCGGCGACCGCGCGCTGAGCACGTTCCAGGAGCTCGCCGAGCCGATCCTCGGGTACGCCGCGAGCCACCCGGAGCTGGGGCTGCTGGTGCGCCCGCACCCCCGGTTGGTCCCCGAGTACCTCTTCTCCGGCCTGCTGGAGCACGTGGCTGACTTCCGCGCGAGGTGCGAGCGGCTGCCGAACGTGATGCTCGACGAGTCGATGGACGCCACCGTGGCGATGCTGGCGGCGGACGCGATGGTCAGCGACCTGAGCTCGCTCATCGCCGAGTACCACGTCCTCGAACGCCCGATCGCGCTGCTGCGCCCGAGCCCCGACCTCGCGTTCAACGAGGACCGGACGTGGCTGGACGGCACCACGATCATCGACGCCGTACCGGGGCTGACCGACTTCCTCGACCGGGTGCGGCCGGCCCCGCAGGCGCCCCGGGGAGCGCTGCCCGACCTCGGTGCGGGCGCCCGGATCGTCGAGACGATCGTACGCGACTACCGGGCCGAGCTCGCGGGCGCCTCGGCAGATTGACCCTGCGGCTGATCGGTGGGACTCTGGTAGACGGCCCGTCCGGGCCCACCGCGATCCGACGAAGGAAATCCTCCTCATGGCCAAGGCGCTGATCGGCTACATGCACAGCGACCTCCGGACACCGCACCACCTCACGGCCGAGAACGCTCGGCTGCGTGCGCGTGTCCAGGAGCTCGAGCAGTTGGTGCTGAACCTCAAGACGGAGAACGACTCGCTGCTCAAGGCGCACGCCGAGCTGCTCGAGTCCTCGATCCAGGAGATGCAGCCCGCCTGACGGACTCCGTGCCCGTCACCGGCAGAGCCGCCCCCGACCCGATGTCGGAGGCGGCTCTCGTGCTGTCGGGCGTCCCGGCACACAGGAGCGGTGGGAGTGCGGGGATCGCGCTCGCGTCGAGGGCTGAGGCCGTCTCGCCGCGCGCGAGCGGATGAGGGCCGTCGCGGCGTACGGGCTTGTTAGGGTGTGTCTGGCCGAGCTTCCCCCGCGCGAGTGAGCCTGTCAGTGCCCTCTGACAGGATCTGCGCGTCCCATCCACGGACCTAGGGAGCTGCGTTGTACCTGAAGAGCCTGACCCTCAAGGGGTTCAAGTCCTTCGCGTCCGCCACGACGCTCCAGCTCGAGCCGGGCATCACCTGCATCGTCGGTCCCAACGGCTCCGGCAAGTCCAACGTCGTCGACGCGCTCGCCTGGGTGATGGGGGAGCAGGGCGCCAAGTCGCTGCGCGGCGGCAAGATGGAGGACGTGATCTTCGCCGGGACGTCCGGCCGGCCGCCGCTGGGCCGCGCCGAGGTCGTCCTGACGATCGACAACGCCGACGGCGCGCTCCCGATCGAGTACGCCGAGGTCACGATCTCGCGCACGATGTTCCGCTCCGGCGGCTCGGAGTACGCGATCAACGGTCAGTCCTGCCGGCTGCTCGACGTCCAGGAGCTGCTCTCCGACTCCGGCATCGGCCGCGAGATGCACGTGATCGTGGGTCAGGGCCAGCTCGACACCATCCTGCACGCGACCCCCGAGGACCGGCGCGGCTTCGTGGAGGAGGCGGCCGGCGTCCTCAAGCACCGCAAGCGCAAGGAGAAGGCGCTGCGCAAGCTGGACTCCACCGAGGGCAATCTCAACCGGCTCAGCGACCTGCTGGTCGAGATCCGCCGCCAGCTCAAGCCGCTCGGCCGCCAGGCCGAGGTGGCCCGCCGTGCCGCCACGGTGCAGGCCGACGTCCGCGATGCGAAGGCGCGCCTGCTCGCCGACGACCTGGTCACCGCCCGCAGCACGCTGGAGCAGGAGCTGGCCGACGAGTCCGTGCTGCTGACCCGGCGTGCCGAGGTCGAGTCGGCGATCGAGACCGGTCGCGAGCACGAGGCGGTCCTCGAGGCCGCCCTGCGCGAGGACCTGCCGGCGCTGACCCAGGCGCAGGAGACCTGGTTCGCGCTCTCGGGTCTTCGCGAGCGCTTCCGCGGCACCCAGTCGCTGGCCGCGGAGAGGTTGCGCAACGCGTCCGCCGGCAACGAGGCCGAGGTGCGCACCGGCCGCGATCCCGAGCACCTCGAGGCGGAGGCCGAGCGCGCCCAGGAGCAGGAGCGCGCTATCGAGGCCGAGGTCGAGACCCACCGCAGGGCGCTCGAGGAGGCGGTCAACCTCCGCAAGGCGGCCGAGGACGCCGCCGCCGAGGAGGAGCGGCGGATCACCGCCCTGCGGCGCGCCGCCGCTGACCGCCGTGAGGGTGTGGCGCGGCTCGCCGGACAGGTCCACGCGCTCCGCTCGCGGGCGGCGGCGGCCGACGAGGAGGTCGGCCGCCTCACCCAGGCCCGGGCCGACGCGGTGGCGCGCGCAGAGCGTGCCCAGCGCGACTTCACCGCCCTGGAGACCCGCGTCGCCGGGCTCGACGCGGGCGAGGAGGGGCTCGACGCCGAGCACGAGGCCGCGTCGGTGGCCTTGGAGGACATCGAGGAGCGGCTCGCCAAGGTGCGGGCGCAGACCGCCCAGGCCGACCGGGACCGCTCGGCACTCGCCGCGCGCAAGGAGGCGCTCGAGCTGGGGCTCAACCGCAAGGACGGCGCCGGCGCCCTGCTGGGCGCCTCGGCGGAGGGCACGGTCTCCGGGGTCCTCGGCTCGGTGGCAGCCCTGCTCGCCGTACAGCCCGGCTTCGAGACCGCTGTGGCGGCCGCGCTCGGCAGTGCGGCCGATGCCGTGGTCGTCGGCGATGCCGACAGTGCCGTCGCGGCGATCGAGCGCCTGCGCTCCGAGGACCTCGGCCGTGCCGGCTTCCTGGTCGGCGGCGGCCCGGCCCAGGACGGTGCTCGGCCCGCACCGCCGGCCGGGATCTACGCCGTCGAGGTGATCGAGTGCCCCGAGGCGCTTCGGCCGGCGGTCGAGCGGTTGCTCCTCGACGTGGTGGTGGTGGCGGACCTCGCGGCCGCTCGCCGACTCGTCGACGCCCACCCGACCCTCACCGCCGTCACCCGCGGCGGCGACGTGCTCGGCGCCCACGCCGCGGCCGGCGGGTCGTCCAGCGCCCCCAGCCTGATCGAGATCCAGGCGGCGGTGGACGAGGCCGCCGATCAGCTGGCCCAGGCGATCGCCGCCTCGGAGCGCGCCACCTTCGAGATCTCCCGGCTCGAGGCCGAGCGGCTGGAGACGCAGAAGCGCGTCGACGTCGCGCTGGCCAAGCTGCACGAGTCCGACGCGACCCTGGCGGCGGTGGCCGAGGAGCTCGGACAGTACGGCGCCCAGGCCCGCGCGGCCCGCGGCGAGGCGGAGCGGCTGACGGCCGCCATCCAGAAGGCCCAGGAGGCCCGGGAGCAGGCGGTCGCAGGCCTCGCGGAGCTGGAGGAGCGGCTCGCCCGCGCCGAGGATGCGCCCGACGAGGAACCCGACGGTGCCGAGCAGGAGCGGCTGACCGAGGTGGCCAGGACCGCCCGCCAGACCGAGATGGAGGCGCGGCTCTCGCTGCGCACGGCCGAGGAGCGCTCCCGGGCGCTGCACGGCCGGGCCGACTCGCTGCGCCGCGCCGCTCAGCAGGAGCGCGAGGCACGGGCCAAGGCCGCGGCTCGGCGCGAGCGGCTGCGGCGCGAGGCTCACGCCGCCGAGGCGGTCGGGGTCGCGGTGGCGCACGTGCTCACCCGGCTGGAGACCTCGATCGAGCGCGCCGCGGCCGCCCGCACCGAGATCGAGCTCGCCCGGCGCGGCCGGGAGGAGCAGCTGGTCGCCGTACGTGCCTCGTTGCGCGATCGGGCCAAGGAGCTGGAGGAGCTGGTCAGCTCGGTCCACCGCGACGAGATGGCCAGGGCCCAGCAGCGGATGCGGATCGAGCAGCTGGAGGAGAAGGCGATCGAGGAGCTCGGCACCGAGCCGGGCGCGCTGATCGCCGAGTACGGTCCCGACGTGCCGGTGCCGCAGCCTCCCGCTGAGGACGGCACCGAGCAGGAACCGCTGCCCTACGACCGCGAGGAGCAGGCCAAGCGCCTGAGGTCCGCCGAGCGGGCCCTGAGCCAGCTCGGGCGGGTCAACCCGCTCGCGCTGGAGGAGTTCAGCGCGATGGAGGAGCGGCACAAGTTCCTCACCGAGCAGCTGGAGGACCTGCGCAGCACGCGCAAGGACCTGCTCGACATCGTCAAGGAGGTGGACGCCCGCGTAGAGCAGGTCTTCACCGAGGCTTGGCAGGACGTGCGCGTGGCCTTCGACCACGTCTTCTCCCGGCTCTTCCCCGGGGGCGAGGGCCGGTTGATCCTGACCAACCCCGACGACATGCTCACCACCGGCATCGAGGTGGAGGCGCGCCCGCCGGGCAAGAAGGTCAAACGGCTCTCCCTGCTCTCGGGCGGCGAGCGCTCCCTGGTCGCGGTCGCGTTCCTCGTCGCGCTGTTCAAGGCCCGGCCGAGCCCGTTCTACATCCTGGACGAGGTCGAGGCAGCGCTCGACGACACCAACCTCGGTCGGCTGCTGGAGATCTACGAGGAGTTGCGTGAGGCGTCCCAGCTGCTGGTGATCACCCACCAGAAGCGGACCATGGAGGTCGGCGACGCCCTCTACGGTGTGACCATGCGTGGCGACGGTGTCTCCACGGTCATCTCCCAACGACTCCGAGAGGCAGAGAGTGCCTAGCACCCCTGACCGGTCCGTTCCCACCCGCGCCGACTACGTCCACTGGCGGACCATCACCACCCGATGGCGCGACGACGACGCGTACGGGCACCTGAACAACGCGACCTACTACGAGTTCTTCGACACAGCCGTCAACGCCTACCTCTTCGAGGCGACCGGGACCAACGTGCGTCTGCTGCCCCAGATCGGCGTGGTCGCCGAGACCTCGTGTCGCTACCTGCGCGAGATCGGCTTCCCGGAGCCGGTCGAGGTGGGCCTGGTGGTGGACAAGGTCGGCACCTCCTCCATCGTCTACCGGATCGGCCTCTTCCAGGGCGCCGGCGACGAGGCCGCGGCCGAGGGCCGGTTCGTCCACGTCTACGTCGACAACCTCGACCCTGCCCGTCCGGTCACGCCGATGCCGGAGGCCATCCGCGAAGCTGTGACCAAGCTCCTGCGCTGAGGTCCGCCATCCGGCTTGGCGCGGATGGCAGGGTAGGGGGATCGTGACCGCCTACTCGGGGAGGGCCGCCCGTGCTTTTCATCGTCGTCGCCATGCTCGTCATCCTGCTGCTCGCCGGACTCGTGGTCGTCTATGCGGCCTATCCGGGCCGCGGGCAGCGGACGCCGTACGCGCCCTGGCTGGGCGAGGCGATGGAGAAGGCCGCCGATGCGCTGCCGACGGTGGAGTCGGAGGAGCAGCGGGACTGGTCCCTGCGCCGCTGACGTGCACCGAGGCACGCGCCGCTACGGTGTCGCCCGGGGCCGCCGTCATCGGGACCGGGTGCGCCCCTAGACTGACGTGCCCCGGTGGGCAGCAGGAGGAGTGAGAATGACAGGCGAGCCGCGCAGCTCGATCCGACGTCTGGCCGGACGTGGCAAGCGGGCGCTGAGGCGTCGTCTGGGCGTCACCTCCGACGTTCCGCGACCACCGCTGGAGCCGGATGTCGCGACCCTGGTCGAGTCCTCACTCTTCGACCACGAGTGGTACGCGCGCCAGACCGGCGTGCAACGCTCGCGTGAGGCGTCGGCGAGGCACTACCTCGCCGAGCCGCGTGGCGTGCTGCGGGCCCACCCGCACCCGTTGTTCGATCCCGAGTTCTACGCCGACGCCCTTCCCGACGACCTCGTCGAGGCGATGGACGAGACGGATCCGTTCGTCTTCTACCTGCGGCGTCGCACCTGGCGGCGGGTCACCCATCCGCTGTTCGACACCAAGGGTTACCTGCGCCGCAACAAGGACGCCCGCCAGTACGCCGGCGGCGCGCTGGCACACTACGCCGCCGTCGGCGTGCCGGCCGGACTCCAGCCCAACGACTGGCTCGCCGCGGATGCCGAGGGACGGTTCCCCGATCTCCGCGCCTGGCTCGCCGATCGGCACGAGGAGTGGGCGAAGCGCGCCGCCGACATCCCGACAGTGTGGCGACGACGTTTCGACGACGCGCAAGCCGAGAGGTTCACCCAGACGTGGGCCGATGTCTCGGTGCCGCGGGATCCGGACCGCCCGACGGTCTCGGTGATCCTGGACGCCGGCCTCGACGACGCCGCCTTCGCCGCGACGCTGTCCAGCGTGGCGCGGCAGGACGACGTGACCTGGGAGCTGGTCGTCGTGGACCGCGGGCGGCTCTCGACGCTGGCCGAGGCACTGGCCGAGCACGCGCCCGGTGCCAGCGTGGTCGAGGCCGTCGACGACGACCTCCCCGAGGCCCTCAACCGCGCTGTCGACACCGCATCGGGTCGCTTCGTCGCCTTCGTGCGATCCGGCGACATCTGGTCCCCCGGCAGGCTGCGACTGATGGCGGCGGTGGCCGAGCGCGAGAGCGCTCCGCTGGTCGCCGACGTGCTGGCACGCACGTCACCGGAGGGAGGCGCACGCCGGTACGCCGTCGACGGCCATCCCGCCGGTGCCCTGTCCTCCCGTCACGCCATCGACCTGGCCCGTCTCCTGTTCAGCCGGGCGCTGCTCGATGAGGTGGGGACCTTCGACCCTGCGATCCCCGGGGAGTGGGATTTCGACCTCGTGCTCCGCGCCTCGCAGGCCGCGAAGGTCCGACTGATCCCGGTGATCGGCGTGGAGCGTGAGCGAGGCATCCGCGTCACGGCGCACCGGCTGCCGCCTGCACTCCGTCCACCGGTCGACCCGGCCGGCGTTCCCACCTGGGCTGACGTCGCCCTGAACCGGCGCCTGATCGACTGGGCGGAACTCGCCGGGCGGGAGCAGGACCCCGAGACGGTCTCGGTCATCATCCCCACCTTCCACGACGGTCGGATGACCGCCGGCGCCGTCGAGTCGGTCCTCGCCTCGGACGGGGTTGGTGGGATCCGCGTCCAGTGCATCGTCTGGGACAACGGCTCGGTCGCCACGGTCTCCGCCGAGCTGGATGCGTTGAAGATCCGCTTCCCCGAGATCGTGCTCGTACACAGCCCCGTCAACCATGGCTTCGCCCTGGGCAACAACCTTGCCCTGCCGTACGCCGTGGGTGCCACCGTGGTGTTCCTCAACAACGACACCACTGTCGAGCCGGACTGGCTGCTGCCGCTTCGAGAGATGCTCGCCGATCCCGGGGTCCTGGCGGCGCAGTCGCTGCTGATCTACCCGACCGGCGCCGTCCAGTCGGGAGGGGTGGCCTTCCCCAGCACGGGCGGGATCCCGCATGCGTTCCTGCGAGGGTTCCCCGTCGAGGACGCGCGTGGGATCGAGCAGTTGGAGTTCGCGGCGCTCACGGGTGCGGCGCTGGCGCTGCGCCACGCGGACGTGGTGGCCCTGCACGGGTTCGACCCGATCTTCCGCAACGGCATGGAGGACGTCGACCTGTGCCTGCGGCTGCGGGAGCTGCGCAACGGCACCTTCCGGGTGGCAGGCGGCTCACCGGTCGTGCACCACGAGTCCCGCAGCCAGGGCCGCTACGACAGCCACCTGCTGAACCGACGGCTCTACCTCGACCGCTGGGCAGGTGTCGCCGAGCCGCGCGACGACGTCCGGCTGTGGGCCTCCCGCGGGTTCCGCGTCATCGATCACGAGCTCCCGCAGGCGGCCCCCGGCGCGCGGCGCGACACGCTGGAGCCGCGGCCCGTATTGGTACGTGAGTCGAAGCTGCTCGTGCGCGAGTCGGCGCCACGCCTGCGCTGGGCGATCAAGAATCCGGCGCCCGCCGGCAAGGACGGGGAGCACTGGGGCGACACGCACTTCGCCCGAGCCGTGGCAGCAGCGCTGCGCGAGCTCGACCAGGAGGTCGTGATCGACGCACGCGGTGAGTTCGACCGCTCGACCTCGCGCCACGACGACGTGGCGCTCGTGCTGCGCGGGCTGGCGCCGTTCATGCCGTCGTACGAGCAGGTCAGCATCGGCTGGGTCATCTCCCACCCGGAGATGCTGTCCTGGTCGGAGGCGAGCTCCTACGACCGCCTCGTGGCGGCCAGCGTCCCCTGGGCGGAGGACACCTCGCGCCGCTGGGGGATCCGGGTCGACCCGCTGCTGCAGGCGACCGATCCCACCAGCTTCCACCCTGACCGCGGGATCCCCGACAGCGGCCACCCGGTGATCTTCGTGGGCGGATCGCGCGACGTCGCTCGGCCGATCGTCACCGACGCCGCCGCGGCCCGTCTGCCCCTGTCGGTCTACGGGCACGGCTGGCGCCCGTTCATCGACAAGCGCTTCATCAAGGCCGAGTACCTGCCCAACGCCGAGCTCGGCGAGTTCTACCGGCGCGCCGGTGTGGTGCTCAACGATCACTGGCAGGAGATGCGGGAGCAGGGCTTCTTGTCCAACCGCCTCTTCGACGCGGTGGCGTCCGGTGCGCGCGTCATCACCGATGACGTCGCCGGTCTCCGCGACGTCTTCGGCAGCTCGGTGCAGGTCTACCGGACTCCGGAGGACCTGACCCGACTGAGCTCGCTGGCCGACCCGGACGCCGTGTTCGGCAGCGACGAGGAGCGCCGGGCAGCCGCTGCGACCATCCACCGCGAGCACTCGTTCCTCGCTCGGGGGCGTCAGCTGCTCGAGATCGCGGTGGAGGAGCGGCGGCGCCGGGGGTTCGCCTGAGCTCGACGAACGGGGTGCTCGGCCGTTAGGCCGACGGCTCCTCGAACTCGGCGGCGTCGAGGGTACGGCGCTCGTCGTCGGCGAGCGCCGTCAGCTCCTCGCGCAGCAGTCCTGGCCCAGGGCCGTCCACCGAGAGGTTCAGGAAGAACTCGTGCTTCACGGTGTCGTGGAAGCTGGTCTCGCGCAGAGTGATGAGGCCCAACGCGTGCAGGTCACGCAGCAGCAGCCGTAGGTGGTGGGGCGTGAAGATCCAGTTGTGCGTGTCGATGTAGCGGTCGGCCCTGCGCGCCTCCTCGCCGAGGCCCTTGGCATGCTCGAGGTCGTGCACGAACCGGTACCGGCCCCGATGGCCGGGTGCCCAGGCCGTGGTGCCGCGGTGGGAGACGGCGTTGAGCCGTTCCTCGATGACCGTCCCGGGCGTGTGCACCGCCGGGGGAGCCAGCGAGGCGTCGATGACCCGCGCCAGCGAGGCGCGCTCCCGGAACCGGTCGAAGCAGTACCGGTGATCTGGCACGACCAGGGCCAGCACGCCTCCGGGGGCGAGCAGCTTCGTGCACTCGTTGAGGAAGTCGATCAGCGAGGTGGTGTGCTCGATGACGTGGGAGGCCATCACCACGTCGAACCGGTCGGGGATCACGTCGGCCATGGCCGCACCCGGTGCGAGGACGTAGTCGACCTCCTCGATGTCGTCGGGTGAGTACTGCGCGAAGTCCTCGTAGCGCTTGATGAGGCCGTCGCGGTCGAGATAGTCGACCGTCCTGGTGCGGAACCCGTCGCGCTTCGGGAAGATCGCGTTGTGCGCCGGTCCGATCTCGAGGATCGAGGGAGACTCCGCCGAGTCGGCGAGGGCGCAGCGTCGGCGGAGGTCGAGACGCGAGACTCCCGGCTCCTCGACGACGGCCGTCGGCTCGGCCCTGCGGCGCATGTCCTCGACCTGGCGCTCGATGGCCTCCCGACGCTTGCGCAGGCGTTCCACCCGCTCGACCAGCTTGGCGTTGCGCTTCTCCAGTGCGCGGATCCGGTCGCGCAGGCGGTCCGATGTGCCGGAGCGCTCGAACCCCGCGCTCTGGAGTGCCGTCGCGAGCGTCTTGCGTAGGTCCACCACGTTGATTCCTCCGGTTGTGCTCGAGACGGGATCGGGTCAGGCCCGCGCGGGGACCGGCTCTTCGGCCGCCAGCTGCGCGCGGCCCACGGCTGCGCCCTCCACGTGTTCGCCGTCGGGGACCGGGTGGTCGTTCTCGGGATCGACGACAGCGTGCAGCAGGTGGGGCACCAGCGCGTGCTCGGCGAGAGCACGCAGATGACCGGTCAGCCAGTCGTCGTGCCGGTAGTGGCCCGACGATGCCCCTTCCACGAGGTCGGCACGGGTCGGCGTACGCGCCAGGTAGGCGGCCTGGAGCCGGCCCTCGCGGTAGCGGCGGTAGTCGCGCATGCCGTGGTGGTTGGGACTGGGTCGTAGCTCCGGGTTGTTCTCATAGGAGCGCCCGGCGTTGACCACCTTGCGTTCCAGCTGCGCCCAGGAACGCCACGGCAGGTGCAGCACCTCCAGGGCGACGTCGGCGGGGGGCTGGCCGTTGCTGCGTAGCGACACGAAGTGGTTGCCCTGTGCGACGACGACGTCGGACTCGCCGCGGTGGATGGCGTTCGGTGTCGGCTGGGCGAAGATGCCGATCTCCTGCAGCTGCGCATCGGTCCGGAGGTCGCGCCACTCGAGGCGACCGATACCGCTGCCGGACCATGCGGGCGGCCCGACCAGGTTCGTGACGGGAGCGGTGAAGGCGTTGAGGCTCAGCGGCGTGCGCTCCAGTGCCGCGCGCACGGTCAAGGACCGGTCCATCGGCACGAGGAACTCGTCGGCGTCAAGATTCAACACCCAGTCGGCGCGGTGCTCGGTACGCGCGCGTCGGGCCATCGCGGTGACGACCCGGCTCTGCTGCTTGAGGTGGAGGGGATCGTGGTGGAGCTCCACCCGTCCGGTGCGGGCGTACTCCTCGAGGACCTCGGTGGTGCCGTCGATCGACGCGTTGTCGGTGACGATGAGGAGGTCGACCCCTTGGGCCAGGTGGTGTTCGACCATCGCGGCGACGATGTCGATCTCGTCGCGCACCATCATCGTGCCGATGATCCTCACAGCCCGTTGTCCTCCTCGCTGGTGTGCGGTCGCAGGTGGCAACTCTACGGCCGGGGCTGCTCGTGGTCGTACCCGGTCGCGTCGGTCTGGCCGCGATGCTGCGCCTGATAGGGCTCCGGATCTCGGCTGCGCCGCAGCATCGACATCGCACTGGCGACGATGAGCACGAGAAGTGCCGCCGTCCACGCGACGGGAGTCGCCCACGCTGTCGACTTCACGAAGCCGCCCTGCGGCAGGCCGGTGGTGGTCAGCGCATAGGGATACAGCAGGCGCGTGAGGGTGGCCGCCGTCGCGATCACCACCGCGTAGGTCACCACACGCGGCGCACCCTCGGACACGGCGGAGTCGCTCGGTCGTCGCCGCCACGCCCACGGCTCGTCGCGCATCACGACGGCTGCCGCGGCGACGCCGATGGCGCCGTAGTAGCCCGGCGCCCAGCCGGGGCTGATGGCGCCGAGGACGGCGAGGTAGACGACGCCCACGAGCGGCGAGAAGCCACGGCGCATCAGAGCTGCGAGGACCAGGAGCGCGACCAGCAGGACCAGGAGCGCGGGACCGGTCGACATCGCATGCGTGGCGAGCCGATCGAAGATCGCGTGATCGCCGAACAGCTTGCGCAGCGTCAGCACACCCAGGTCGACCACCCTCCTGAGAGAGACGCTCGCGCCGAGGCGGTCGGGGCGGGTGACGTCACCGAAGCTGGTGATCACCTTCCACGACTCCTTCAGGTTGTCGGGGAAGCTGTCGTGCCAGATCAACGCGTACGACGCCAGCTCGGCGAGCCCGATGATGGCGATCGTCACCGCCGCCTGCCCCCAACGGCGCAGCAGGAGGAGGATCAGCACGATGCCGGCCATCTGGGGCTTGATCGCGACCGCCAGCACGATCCCGACGACTGTCATCGCCTTGCGGTCCTTGGCAATACCCATGCAGGCCAACCACACGCCGATGGGGAGGAAGCCTGCACTGTTGCCACGGTCGAGCGTGATGATGCCGGGGATGCTGAGCGGCCCGAGTGCCAGTGCCGCGGTGAGGCGGTACACGAACGGACGGCCACGGGTCGCCCAGATGATCGGCACCATCAGCGCCACGAACATCAGCGCCAGGTAGACGAAGAGGCTGACCTGGGCGGAGTTGAACAGGCGGCCGATGTAGACGAAGGGTAGGAAGAAGGCGGTGCTCAGCCCGGGGTAGGGATTCACGGCGATGGGGGAGTGCACTCCCCACGGATCCGGCGAGACGGCCGCGGCGGCGTTCAACCCGTAGTCGAAGAAGCAGTGCACGCCGATGCCGAAGTGGGATCCCGAGGTGACGGTGTCGGCGCCGGCCCAGCACGAGCCGTCGTTGGCCGGTGCGGAGATCTCGTCCCAAGCGGGCAGATTCGTGTAGTGGGCGAGCCACAGCTGCACGATGAAGATCGCGTCGGCGATGAGGACCAGACTCAGGAGGAGATCCGAGGGGATGATGCGTCGCGTCGAGTCCCTCAGACGCCCGAGCCAGCGCATCGGCCAGCGAGATGACGCGGTTTCGTCCGGGGAGCGCAGCACAGCGGCGGACACTAGCAGACCTGTACGAGGCCTTACGGTGCCGCAGTCGGGTGCGAACTTGCCGTCCCGAGTGCCTCCCAGTACGGTCGCTGGCTATGCCTGACCCGAGCGTGTGGATCGTCATGCCGGCCTACAACGCGGCTGAGACGGTGCAGCGAACCTACGAGGACATCCCGCCGAGTCTGCGCACCAATGTCCTGCTGGTCGACGACTGCTCGAGCGACGCGACGGTCGAGATCGCGCGGGGCCTCGGGATCCAGGTCGTCGAGCACGAGACGAACAAGGGCTACGGCGGCAACCAGAAGACGTGCTACCGCACGGCGCTGGACGGCGGTGCCGACATCATCGTCATGCTGCACCCGGACTACCAGTACGACGCCCGCATGGTCGACGTGGCAGCGAAGATCATCGAGCTCGGGACCTGCGACATGGTCCTGGGCAACCGGATCCGCACGCGCCGCGAGGCATTGGGCGGCGGCATGCCGGTCTGGAAGTACGTGCTCAACCGAGCCTCGACGCTGGTCGAGAACTTCCTGCTCGGTCAGTCGATCGGCGACTTCCACTCCGGCTTCCGGGCCTATTCCCGTGAGTTGCTCACGACGATCCCGTTCGAGGAGAACGACGACGACTTCGCCTTCGACCAGGAGCTCCTGGTCCAGGCAGTCGCCGGCCGCTTCAAGATCGGCGACGTACCGGTGCCCGTCCGGTACATGGAGGAGGCATCGTCGATCAACTTCCGCCGCAGCATGCGCTACGGCTTCGGCGGCCTCTCGGCGATCATCCGCTACGGGCTCCATCGCGCGAGGATCCGACGCGATCCGCGCCTGGAGCTCGAGCCCACGACACGCGATCGGATGGCGGACCATGCGGCCAAGTAAGCGCTACCCCAACAAGAACGGACCGTTCTCCAGTCACGCCCAGGTGCCCGCCCTGGTCGGAGACGGTCCCGGCACGCTCCTCGACGTGGGGTGCGCCCAGGGCGACATGCTCGCCCTGATGGCCGCCCGCGGCTGGCAGGCCGTGGGGATCGAGCCGGACCCCGTCGACGCCGCCGAGGCGCACAGGCGTGGACTCGAGGTGATCGTGGGCACCGTCGAGGAGGCGCGGGACCAGATCGACCGTGCGTTCGACGTCATCGTCGCCGCCGACGTGATCGAGCACATGGCCGATCCCGGCGCTGCACTCGACCATCTCCGCAGCATCCTCGCCCCTGGCGGCCGGCTGGTTCTCTCAGTGCCGAACATCGCGTTCCTGAGCGTACGACTCGGGCTGCTCGCCGGGTCGTTCACCTATCAGGACCGAGGGCCGCTGGACCGCACTCACCTGCGGTTCTTCACCCGGTCCACGATCCAGGAGCTGGTACGGCAGCACGGGTTCGAGATCACCCAGGTCGGCGTGACCCCTGCCCCGATCGAGATCGTCGAGCAGGTCAGCTCGCTGCGGGTCCCTCGGCTGCTCCACCGCGTCAACATGTTCTTCGCGCGTCTGCTGCCGAGGCTCTTCGGCTATCAGACCCTCGTGGTGGCGACGCCCGCCCAGCGGTGAGGCTGGACCCTCCCGGGGACGGGAGGGTCAGCGCGCCAGCCGGCGCTTGACCCGCCGCGCGAGACCTGACAGCCCGCTCAGCCGCAGACGCTCGACCTCCGCGCGCAGGCGCTCGATCTCGACGGCATCGGCCTTGCTCCTGGCCTTGAGTCGCTCGGTCCGCGCGGTACGGCGCTCGAGGCGCTCTCGCAGGTGCTTGACGCGCTCGGACTGGCGAGTGGAGAGCGCCTGGAGCCGCTCTCGTTCGGACTCGATCCACGCACGTGCCTTGAGGGACCGCTCCAGGGCGACGGTGTGTCGGTCGGAGCCTCGTACCTCGGCCGGGTCGGCACCGGGAACCAGATCGGGCACCACTCCCGGCTCCTCGCCCTCCTGCAGCGGGCGTACCGCGAGCTGGAACTGGCGGACGAGCGCGTCGGGCTGGTCCCGTACCCACTCCACGATGTGGTCCGGCAGGCCCCATTGGTCGATCTCGACCTCCGTGCGCAGGGGATCGGCCAAGGCTCCGCGAAGATCGTCGACGACCAGGCCGGCCCCCTGGACGAGCTCGATCAGCGACGCGCGGTTGAAGAACCTGATGTGGGTGTGGTCGAGCAGGCCGGTGGGTGTGGTCTTCCACCGGCCCTGGAGCAGGGCGAGCCGCAGCGAGCCGTGCGCAACGTTCGGGATGGAGATCACGATCCGGCCGCCGGGCGCCAACAGGGTGGCGGCGTCGCGCAGGACGGCGGGCGGGTCAAGCAGGTGCTCGAGCACATCGGCGAAGATGATCGCGTCGAAGCTGCCGGGCTCGAAGTGCTCACTGAGCGGCGTTGCCTCGAGGTCGCCGCGGACGACGCGGTTCAGCCGTTCGGCGGCGATCGTGGCGGCCTCCTCGTCCATCTCGAAGCCGGTGACCGTCGCGCCCCGCTCGATCAGGATCCGGCCGAGGTCACCGGTCCAACATCCGACGTCGAGTACCCGCGCGGCCGTGCCGACGAGGTCGATGACCTGGGCGTGGCTGGAGTTGAGGCGCGAAGGATCGATCTCGACCGCGTAGTGCGACATGGAGGCTCCAACTTCGAAGTCGTGGGGGCGGGAGCGGACGAGGCCGGTACGTCGGGCGAGCGGACTCGTGCAAAACAGACAATGTACAACAGGCGTAGCGAGCGCGGGCGGCCTCGGTCCGTCCGGCTGCCGGATCGGCGCGATGACCGACCCCCGCGACGTCGCGCCTCCCGAGTTCGCGCGTCGAGTTTCATAGATTAAGGTTCGGAGGCGCGCGCCGCGGTTGCGCGCGGCCCCTTCCAGGAACGCGCACGCGGAGGTATGCACGTATGACTTCACCGGACACGGCTCGACAGGTCGATGTCGTGGTCGTCGGCGGCTGCGGCCACGTCGGCCTTCCGCTTGCGATCGGGTTCGCCTCGCGCGGCCTCAAGGTCGGGATCTACGACATCAATCAGGCGGCCGTGGACCTGGTCAATGCCGGCGAGCTGCCGTTCCAGGAGAACGGCGCGCACGAGGTGCTGCAGCGGGTGCTCGGAGAGGGACGGCTGCACGCCTCGACCGACGTCGCCACCGTCGCGGACGCGGACGCGGTCGTCGTCGTGGTGGGCACGCCGGTGGACGAGCACCTGAACCCGGACCCGCGAGCGGTGACGAGAGCGATCGCCGACCTGGTGCCGCACCTGCGCGACGGGCAGCTCCTGGTGCTGCGGAGCACCGTCTACCCGGGAGTGACAGGTGCCGTGGAGCGGGACGTCGTCGCAGCCGGGCTGAGTCTGGACGTCGCCTTCTGCCCGGAGCGGATCGCGGAAGGCAAGGCGATGGAGGAGCTGTTCTCCCTGCCGCAGATCGTCTCGGGCCGCAGCCAGGGCGTCCGTGACCGTGCCGCGAAGCTGTTCGGCCACCTGACCGACAGTGTCGTGGAGCTCGAGCCGGAGGAGGCCGAGCTGGCCAAGCTGTTCACCAACACCTGGCGCTACATCAAGTTCGCGGCAGCCAACCAGTTCTACATGATGGCCAACGACCACGGCCTGGACTACGACCGCATCCGCCGGGCGCTCGCGCAGGACTACCCGCGCGCCCAGGACATCCCGGGTGCTGGCTTCGCGGCCGGTCCGTGCCTGTTCAAGGACACGATGCAGCTGGCCGCGTTCACCGACAACTCGTTCGTGCTCGGTCACTCGGCCATGCTCGTGAACGAGGGGCTGCCGCTCTACCTGGTCACGCATCTGGAGAAGAAGCACGACCTGTCCGCCATGACCGTCGGCATCCTCGGGATGGCGTTCAAGGGGGAGAGCGACGACATCCGCTCCAGCCTGTCCTACAAGCTCAAGCGCATCCTGGAGTTCCGCACCAAGCAGGTGCTGACCACCGACCCCTACGTCACCGTGGACGACAGCCTGCTCCCGCTCGAGGAGGTCATCGAGCGCAGTGACCTGCTGATCCTCGCCGCCCCCCACAAGACGTACGCCGACCTCGATCCGAACCTGCCGATCGTGGACATCTGGAACTTCCTGGGGCAGGGCAGCACGGTATGACTCTGGCAGTAACGGTCGTCGTCCCCGCGTACAACGAGGGTGAACACATCGTCGCGGTCCTCGAGCGGATCGTCACGGGGGTGGAGTCCGACGTCACCGTCCTGGTCGTCGTCGACTTCCCCGAGGACACCACCGTGCCGGTCGTCGAGAAGTTCTCCGTCGATCATCCGCACGTGCGGACGGTGGTCTCCACCTACGGCCGTGGCCCCGCCAACGCCATCCGGTACGGCATCGACCAGGCGACCACGCCCGTCGTCGTGGTCACGATGGCCGACGGCAGCGACGACCCCCGTCAGATCGACGACCTCGCTCGTCTGGTCGAGCGAGGCGTCGTCGTGGCGGCCGCTTCGCGCTACAGCCCCGGCGGCCAGCAGGTCGGGGGTCCGCTGCTCAAAGGCCTGCTCTCGCGCAACGCCGGCAAGTCGCTCGGACTTCTCGGCCGGGTCGGCACGCACGACGCGACCAACAGCTTCAAGGCATACTCGACGGACTTCGTCCGTGAGGTCGGCATCCACAGCCGCAGCGGCTTCGAGATCGGCCTCGAGCTGACCGCCAAGGCGCGACGGCTCCGTCGGCCGGTCGCGGAGCTCCCGACGATCTGGCTCGATCGTGACTTCGGCGAGTCGAACTTCAAGCTCAAGCAGTGGATCCCGAAGTACCTGCGCTGGTACCGGTTCGCCTTCGGTCCGCAGCTGACGCTCGAGCAACTCACCGTCGAGGCCGAGCGCATCGCACGACTCAACCAGAAGTCCTGAGTAAGAACGTCCCTGGAACGAAAACGAAGCACATGGAGAGCACACCCATGACCGATCAGCAGAAGGTCCTCGTCTCCGGCTCGGCCGGATTCATCGGCGGCTACGTCGTCGAGGAGCTCCTCAACCGCGGCTACAAGGTCGTCGGCATCGACAACTACTCGAAGTACGGCAAGGTCGAGAAGTCCTACGACAACCACCCGGACTACGAGTTCTACGAGGACGACGTCCGCAACACCGACCTCATGACCAAGCTGCTCATGGACTGCGACCACTTCATCGCGGGCGCGGCACTGATCGGTGGCATCTCCTACTTCCACGCCTACGCCTACGACCTCCTGGCCACCAACGAGCGGATCATGGCCTCCTCCTGTGACGCGGCGATCGAGGCGCACAAGCACGGGAAGCTCAAGAAGGTCACCTACATGTCGAGCTCGATGGTGTTCGAGTCGACCGAGCACTGGCCCTCGAAGGAGGGCGACGAGCGCCGGATCGCGCCGCCGCTGTCGTCGTACGGCTTCCAGAAGCTGGCCGTGGAGTACTTCGCGAAGGCCGCGTGGGACCAGTACGAGCTGCCCTACACCATCGTCCGGCCGTTCAACTGCGTGGGCATCGGTGAGGGCCGCGCTCTCGGCGACGTCGAGATCGACTCGGGCAACGTCAAGCTCGCCATGAGCCACGTCGTCCCCGACATCGTGCAGAAGATCGTCAAGGGCCAGGACCCGCTGCACATCCTCGGCGAGGGCAACCAGATCCGGCACTACACCTACGGCGGCGACCTCGCGAAGGGCATCGTCGAGTGCATGGAGCAGGACGCCGCGTACAACAACGACTTCAACATCTCGACGCCGGAGTCCACCTCGGTACGCGAGCTCGCTGACGTCATCTGGCGCAAGATCAAGGGCGACGCCCCGCTCACGATCGTCAGCGACCCCGCCTACGAGTACGACGTGCAGAAGCGCGTCCCCGACGTCTCGAAGGCCAAGGAGGTCCTGGGCTTCGAGTGCTCGACGTCGCTCGACGTCATGCTCGACGAGGTCATCCCGTGGGTGACGCAGGCCGTCGCCGACGGTCGCCTGTAGTGATCGATCGCACCGCGCTCGAACGCCGGGGTATGCGCTCCGGCCCGGTCGCCCTCCTCGGCCTGGGTCTGCTGATCCAGGCCGTGGCCTTGGTGCGGCACGCGCGCACGCTGTGGTTCTACGGCGACGACTACGACTTCCTGCTTCGCCGCAGCCTGACCCACGACCCGGTGCACGCGTTGCTCGTGCCGCACAACGAGCACTGGTCGACGTTGCCGGTCATCGCCTTCCGGATGATGTTCGGTCTGTTCGGTCTCGGGCACTACCTGCCCTACGCCCTGATGCCGATCGCGGCTCACCTGGCCATCGCCGTCCTGCTGTACGCCGTGCTGCGCGGTGCAGCGGTGCCCGCCTGGGTCGCCTCGCTCTCGACGCTGATCGTCGCCTTCATCGCCGGCGGAGCGGGCGCGCAGAACACCTTGTGGGACTTCCAGATCGGTCTCCTCGGATCAGGGTTCTTCGGCCTCCTCGCGCTGTTGCTGCTCCAGCAGGACGGCGAGGGCCGGTGGTGGCGCCCCCTCGGGGTGGCCGCGCTGGTGCTCTCCCTGCTCTGCTCGGGGATCGGCCTGCTCATGGTCGCCTGGGCCTGCCCAGCGACGCTCCTGCGCCGCGGACTTCTCGCGGCGGTGTACGTCGGCATCGTGCCGGTGGTCGTGTACGTGGTGTGGTACCTGTCGTTCGGGCACGGGCACAGCGGTGCCCCGCCGGCGAACCTCACCATCGCACCGCTGGCCCTGATGGGCGGCCTGGCCTACGTGTGGTCCGGTGCCCTCGACATGGCGGGCGCCGGCCCGGCGGTGCTGATCGCGCTCGTGGCGGCGGTCGCACTGCCGCGCCACGGGCTGCGGTTCTTCGCCCTCGCCGCCTCCGGGCTCATCGCGCTGGTCCTGGCCTATGCGCTCTTCGGCTTCACCCGGTCCGGGCTGGGCCTGACCAGCACCCAGACCTCTCGGTATCTCTACTTCGGGGTGCTGTTCTGCGGCCCGGCGATCGCCTCGGGCCTGTCCGCCCTGAGCGTGCGACTGCGCGACCGGATGTGGATCCGGCCGGTGGGCTGGATCCTGCTGGGCGGCGTCGCAGCCTCCGTCGGGTTGGGGCAGCTGAGCCTGTACGCCGGCAAGCGCGAGGCGCAGATCGGCGACATGAGGCAGCGTCTCGTCGCCGCGGTGCAGTTGAAGAACAGCGGTGCGGTGCTGCTCTCCGACCGGCCCGACCCGACGCCCAACCCGGACATCCTCATCGACAAGCTGGCCAGCTCGTCGGTGGCCTCCACCCTTCCGGCCGTCCGGCCTTCGGCGAAGACGCGTCTGCAGGTGGCCTCGACGCTCCAAGTCGGCGTGAGCGGCACGAGGTTCCCCGTCCCGTCCTTCAGCGCGGTCGACGTTCATGCCGGCGGCAGCGCGACCGGGCAGCAGGCAACGCTGTCCGGATGCACCGAGGTCGATGCCCCGACCGGGACCTGGCTCACGTTCCGCACCGGCGCCGAAGGCGGCCAGGTGCAGGTCACCCTGCCGGTGGCACAGGTCCAGACGCAGCTGATCGACGGGGCCCACGCGAGCGTCCCGCAGGCGTGGGAGGCAGCGGCTGGCCGGCCACTCTACGTCGGGGCGAGCAAGGCCGACGTACGGCTGCGGGTCTACCTGCCCGAAGGCCGGACCACCGTGTGCCCCGCCTGATGTCTCGGTCGACTCCGGGTCGAGGCTCGGCCTCTGGTTGGATGAACCCATGACGCTGCTGTTCCTCATCATCGTCGCCATCGCCGTCGTCGCGCTGGTCGTGGTCGTCTCGACCGTCGGCCTGCTCGGCCGCCGTACCCGACAGGCGCCGCCGCCGTCCGCACCGCAGACGCCGATCCCGGCGCCGCCGCGGCCCCAGCCCGGCGTCGAGGCTCCCGAGGCGGAGGTGCCGGAGGCGCCGGAGCAGCCCGCCGCCGGGCCGGTGCTGGAGAGGCCGGAGCCGACTGCCTCGCGGCTGGTCCGGCTACGACAGCGCTTGGCCGGCTCCAACAACGCACTGGGCCGTGGCCTGCTCGCCCTGATCTCGCGCGACAAGCTCGACGAGGACACCTGGGAGGGCATCGAGGACGTCCTGCTGACCTCGGACATCGGGGTCGCTCCCACCCAGGAGCTGGTGGAGAGCCTGCGTACCCGGCTGCGGGTCGAGGGCAGCGCTGACGCCCGTACGGTGCTCCGCGAGGAGCTGGTGAAGCTCGTCGACCCGACCATGGACCGCCGGCTGCAGGTCACCGGCTCCGAGGGCAACCCGGGCGTCGTGCTCGTCGTGGGCGTGAACGGCGCCGGCAAGACCACCACCGTCGGCAAGATCGCGCGCATCCTCGTCGCCGAGGACCGCGCCGTCGTCCTCGGTGCGGCCGACACCTTCCGGGCCGCTGCCACCGAGCAGCTGGCCACCTGGGGTGAGCGCGTCGGCGTCGAGGTCGTTCGCGGACCCGAGGGCGGCGATCCCGCCAGCGTGGCGTTCGACGCGGTCAAGGCCGGCGCCGAGAAGCAGGCGAGCACCGTCATCGTCGACACCGCCGGCCGGCTGCAGAACAAGCAGGGCCTGATGGACGAGCTCGGCAAGGTCAAGCGCGTGATCGAGAAGCAGGCGCCGGTCACCGAGGTCCTGCTCGTGCTCGACGCCACGACCGGGCAGAACGGTCTCATCCAGGCCCGGGTCTTCAGCGAGGCTGTCGACGTCACCGGCATCGTGCTGACCAAGCTCGACGGATCCGCCAAGGGCGGCATCGTCGTGCAGGTGCAGCGCGAGCTCGGCGTACCGGTCAAGCTGGTCGGCCTCGGCGAGGGTCCCGACGACCTCGCGCCGTTCAGTCCCGAGGCGTTCGTCGACGCACTGCTGAGCTGACCAGGAGCCGGCGGGTGCGTCTGCGCAGGCGGCCGAGCGAGCAGGAGCAGCTGCTGCTCGACTCGGAGCTCTTCGACGAGCGGTGGTACGGCGAGCGTGCCGGCGTACGGCTCGACCGGGGCGAGGCCGTGCGGCACTACCTCGACCACGGCGTCGGCCTCGGCATCGCCCCCCATCCGCTCTTCGATCCGGGCTACGTCCGTCGGCGTCTGGGTCCCAGGAGGCGGGCCCGGCTCGGCGAGGGGGACCCGCTGACGTTCGTCATCCGGCACGAGCTCGAGCTGCCCACCCACCCCCTGCTCGCCGCGCGCGCCGCGGGGCTCGTCCAGGGTGACCTGGCCACCTGGATCGAGCAGCGGTACGCGGCCTGGCCGCAGCAGCCGAGCGGATCGCCGGTGTCCGAGCCGGTGGTGACGGTACTCATCACGTGCGTCGCGGCACCCGAGCACGCGCTCGTGGCCGCGCGCGCCGCCGCAGAGACGGCATCGGGGGCGGACGTGGCGGCCGAGATCCTCCTGGTCGATGCCACCGGCTCCCCGGCCGACGGGATCGTGCTGGACGCGCTGCTCGGGCTCCCCGGCGTGCGGGTCTCGCGCGCCGGCGCGGATCCGGCGGCGGAGCTGGTCGTGCTGCTGCACGACGATGCGGTTCCCGAGCGCGGCTGGCTGACCCCTCTCCTCGGAGCCCTCGAGGCGCCGGCGGTGCTCGCAGCGTCGCCGCTGCTGGTCGCCCCCTCGGGGGCGATCGAGTCCGCCGGGGCCGTCTACCCGGCGCCGGGCGGGTTGCCCTACCGGTTGCTCGCCGACTTCCCCGCGGAGGACGCCGGAGCGCTCGGGGCCCTGCGTCTGCCCGCGCTCACCGGCGGGGCGCTCGCGCTGCGGCGCGACGACCTCGCCGACCTCGGTGTGCGCGACGGTCTCGGCGATCTCACCGAGACGGACCTGTGCCGGCGGCTGGCTGCGACGCGGCCGGGCCGGTTCCGCTTGGTCACCGAGTCGCGCGTCAGACACCGGCCGCACCCGGTGGACCTGGACGCTCGAGCGCGCTTCGCCGATCTCGGCCAGAGCCGGCCCTCCGGTGCCGACGAGCAGCGCATCTGGTCGGCCTGCGGCTACCGGCTCATCGGTCACGAGGTGCAACCGCCCGGCACCGGACTGCCGCGTCGGCTGGGGCTGGTCGAGCCGGTCGTGGTCCGTGAGAGCCGCCTCCAGATCACCGAGGTACCGCGGCCGTTGCGCTGGGCGATCAAGAACCCGGCGCCGAGCAACCCCGACGAACGGTGGGGAGACACCCACTTCGCCCGGGCGCTGGCTCGCGCGTTGCGCGGTCTGGGTCACGAGGCGGTCATCGATCACCACGGTGCCTGGGAGCGGCGTACGGCGCGGCACGACGACATCGATCTGGTGCTGCGTGGCCCGCACCCGTTCGACCCGACGCCCGAACACCCCTCGATCGCCTGGGTGATCAGCCATCCGGAGACCGTCACCGAGGAGGAGGCACACCGCTACGACGCGGTCGTGGCTGCCAGCGTCCCCTGGGCACGACGGCGGTCCGTCGATTGGGGGATCGGCATCGAGCCGCTGCTGCAGGCCACCGACCCCGACCTGTTCAACCCGGAACGCGCGCGGCCGGACTCGGGTGCGGAGCTGCTCTTCGTCGGCAGCTCGCGCGGTGAGTACCGCGCGATCGTCCGGGACGCGATCGAGGCGGGTCTGCCGCTGAGCGTCTACGGCGCGAACTGGGAGCACCTGATCCCGCCCGCTCACCTCGTCGGTACCTACCTGCCCAACGACGAGGTCGGCCTCGCCTATGCGGCCGCCGGGGTGGTGCTCAACGATCACTTCGAGGACATGCGCCGCGAGGGCTTCCTCTCCAACCGGCTCTTCGACGCGGTCGCCAGCGGTGCCCGGGTGATCACCGACGACGTGTCGGGTCTCGGAGATCTGTTCGGCGGCTCCGTGCAGGTCTACCGCGACGTCGACGACCTGCGCCGGTTGTTCCAAGATGCGCCGCGGGAGCAGGTCTTCGGCGACCGGGAGGCGCGCATCGCCACCGCTCGCCGGATCGGCCACGAGCACTCCTTCGCCGCTCGCGCAGGGGTCCTCGTGGAGCTCGGTCGAGCGGTGCTGCACGAGCGGGGGCGCTCGTGAGCGAGCCCTATAGTGCGGGCATGCCAGCGCCCCGTTTCTCCCTCCTGACGGTGGACGGCACGCCGGCGCGCGAGGCATTCGAGCAGACGGTCGCCGCCGTGCTGGGCCAGGTCCGCGGTGACTGGGAGTGGCTCCTCCTGGTCGAACCGCCCGCTGCCGGAGCTGTGCGCGAGGACGCCTGGTTGAGTGATCGACTCGCCGAGCTGACGGCGCTCGACTCCCGCGTGGTGCGCGTGGTCACTGGCCCCGAGCAACGCGGCGATCGCGACCAGGCCCCGGTCTCGCGCGCGCTCGGCGCGGCGCGCGGCGACTTCGTCGTACTCCTTGCGTCGACCGACGTCCCGCTGCCGACGGCGCTCGAGGCGATCGGCAGGGCTGTCGACGGGCACGACGACGTCGACCTCGTCTACGGCGACGAGGACACCGTCGCCGGCGACGGAGCCACAGGTCGCGGCACCTACCTGAAGCCGGACTGGTCACCCGAGCGCCTGCGCCACCTCGCGTACCCGGGCTGCTTCCTGGCGATCCGGCGAACGCTGATGCAGGGCCTCGGCGACCTCGACGGCCGTCAGGACGCCGTGACCAGCCATGACCTCGCCCTTCGCGCGGGGGAGCGGGCGCGCCGCGTCGTCCACCTTCCCGAGGTGCTGCACCACGCGCGTGCGGGGTCGGGGCGTCTGCTCGACCCGGTCGCCACGCCGGCCCACGTCGCCGTCGTCCAGAGCCACCTGGACCGCGTCGGCATCGCTGCCACCGCGCGCCCCGGACAGGTGCCCGGATCGGTGAGCGTGGAGCGGCAGCCCGACGTCGACACGTCGGTGAGTGTCATCATCCCGACGATCGGCAGTCGCGGCACCGCCTTCGGCGAGCGTCGCACCTTCGTCGTCGAGGCGATCCGGTCCCTCCTGGTGGGCTCAGGCCACCGCGACGTCGAGTTCGTGGTGGTCTACGACGAGCCGACACCCGCCGAGGTGCTCGACGAGCTGCGCGCGCTGCGCGCTCGGGTCCGCCTGGTGCCGTTCCGCGAGGAGTTCAACTTCAGCGTCAAGTGCAATGTCGGGGCGGCGTTGGCGACCGGTGAGGTGCTGGTCTTCCTCAACGACGACACCGAGGCGCGCACCCCGGGCGTGGTCGAGAACCTGATCGCCCCGCTGCGCGAGGAGGGCGTGGGCATGACCGGCCCCAAGCTCCTCTTCGAGGACCTCAGGATCCAGCATGCGGGCGTCAACTACGGCGACGGCGACGTCTTCCACAGCTACTACCGAGCAGGGCCCGAGGACACGGGCACTCTCGGCGATCTGTGGATCAACCGCGAGGTATCCGCCCTGACGGGCGCGTGTATCGCGATCCGTGCCGACCTCTTCCGCGAGATCGGCGGCTTCGTGGAGTCGTTGCCGTTGAACTACAACGACGTCGACCTCTCCCTCAAGGTCCGCCGGCTGGGCCACCGGCTGGTGTGGTTGCACGCCGTCGAGCTGTTCCATTTCGAGTCGACCACCCGGGTGCCGGTCATCCACGGCTGGGAGCGCCGGACGTTGATCGAGCGCTGGGGCACCTTCCGCCAACCCGAGCTCTACACCGCCGTGGTGCGCTGAGTCAGCGCCGCCGGAGTCGGCGCGCAGCCGAACGCGCGAGTCCCGCCCAGCCGGCGCTCGCCACGACGACCTCGTGCTTCAGGGCGGCGACCTCGTGCTCGAGCTCGGCGATACGCCTGTCCTTGTTCGCCAGCCGCTCGCGCAGGGCGGCGGTACGCTGCCGCAACGCGTTCGCCCGTTCGACCGCCTTCTCCGCCCTGAGTTGCGCGGTGGTGGTCTTGACCTGCAGGCCCAGCACATGGTCGCGCCGTCGCAGCGCATCCCGCTCGTCGCGGATCCGCTCCTCGGTGAAGCGGTCGTGCAGGCGTACGGCGTCGAGCGAGACGGCCGAGGCCATCGCGGAGACCGACGTCTCGCTCGGGTCGGCTCGCCGGCGCGCGCGGACGTGGAACCGGTACACGAAGGCGTCCTCCTGGTCGCGGACCCACTCCACGACGTGCGGCGGCAGTCGGTCCGGGTCGACAACGACGCCGACGCTGTCCGCCGCGCCCCACGGATCGCCCAACGGATCGGCGAGCGAGCCGGACAGCTCCTCCGCCACCAGGTCGCAGTCCTCCAGCAGCCGGATCAGACCGCGACGCGAGTGGAAGCCGGCGAGCTGTGCGGGCGACGCGCCACCCTGGAGGACGGCCAGGCGAACCGAACCGTGCCCGATGTTGGGGACGGAGACGACCAGCCGGCCGTCGGGTCGCAGCAGGTCCACCGCCTGGCGGACGACGACGGCGGGATCGAGGGGGGTGGCGAGGACGTCGTCGAGGAGGACGACGTCGTAGCTCCCCGCCTCCCGCTCGGCCAACCCGGCGAGGTCGGCCGGCCCCGGCCCGCTCCGGCTCGAGATCTCGAGCATCCGCTCGGCGTGTCCGATCAATGCCACGGCCCAGGACTGCGCCAGTTCGGCCGGCCCGGTCGCGGGCACTGCTCCGTCGTACGACACGTTCCTGGTGTCCTCGTCCTCGTCTCGGCGACGCCGACACGGTCGCGGCGTACGGCGCAATCTACCCGTCCCCAGCACTGTCACGCAGGCGGCGGTACACCGGCCGGTCGCCGCTGCGAGTCCAGCTGTAACAAAGGCGGCCGACACGTTACATGCACGAAATGATGATCGGCACGGTCGGAAATGTCCGCCCCCGAAGGTTGCATGAAATCAAGGCGGGGACCTGCGCGACAGCGGTGTCGCAGGGCCACCCGTCTCCCGAGATGTGATCCTGGAGGTCCAGTGGACGGCTACTACGCCTTCATGTTGGTGGCGACGGCCTTCGTCCTGGTGATGACCGTTCCCGCGCTGGCGCTGTTCTACGGCGGTATGACGCGGTCGAAGTCGGTTCTCAACATGATGATGCTGTCGTTCGTCGCGTTCGGTATCGCGACACTCGTCTTCGTTCTGTGGGGATGGTCCGAGGGCTGGGGTGGCGACGGCGTCGGCAACGGCAACGGCAAGCTGATCGCCAACCCGTTCCACATGTGGGGCCTGCACGGCGTCACGTGGGGCAACTACGTGTTCGTCCTGTTCCAGCTGACCTTCGCGGCGATCACCATCGCCCTGGCCAGCGGCTCGATCGCCGACCGCGTCAAGCTCTCGGCCTGGGTCGTCTTCGTCCCGGTCTGGCTGACCCTGTGCTACTTCCCGATCGCCCACAACGTGTGGGGCGGCGGCTGGCTGGCGAGCCACTGGCTCGCCCAGGACTACGCCGGCGGCACTGTCGTCCACATCAACGCCGGCGTGGCCGGCGGCGTCCTGGCCCTGGTCGTCGGCAAGCGCGTCGGCTGGCCCCGCGACACCGGTCGCCCGCACAACCTGACGCTTACCATGATCGGTGCCGGTCTGCTGTGGTTCGGCTGGTACGGCTTCAACGTCGGCTCGATCGTCTTCGTGGCCGGTGACGGCGGTGCCAAGGACACGCACCAGTTCATGACCGAGACCGGCGTCACGTTCCTCAACACCACCGTCGCCACCGCCTCGGCGATGCTCGCCTGGCTCCTGGTCGAGCGGATCGTGCACGGCAAGGCCACCTCGCTGGGCGCCGCGTCGGGCATCGTCGCCGGCCTGGTCGCGATCACCCCCGCCTGTGGCGCGGTGAGCCTGACCGGCGCGATCATCGTGGGCATCGTCGCCGGCGGCCTGTGCGCCGTCGCCGTCGGCCTCAAGTTCAAGCTGGGCCTCGACGACTCCCTCGACGTGGTGGGCGTCCACCTGGTCGGGGGTCTGGTCGGCACCCTGCTGATCGGCTTCCTGTCCACCTCGTCGGCCCCCGGCGGCATCGACGGGCTCTTCTACGGCGGCGGCCTGAGCTCGCTGGGTCACCAGCTGATCGCGGCGCTGTTCACGATCGTGTGGACCGGCGTCCTCACCACCGTCATCGCGCTGGCCATCAAGTACACGATCGGGTGGCGGATCACCGACGAGGCCGAGGTCGAGGGCATCGACGGCGACCAGCACGGCGAGTCCGCCTACGACCTTGCTACCGGAACGGGGATCCTGGCATGAAGCTCGTGACAGCAGTCATCAAGCCGCACAAGTGGGAAGACGTCCGCGAGGCGCTCGAGACCTTCGGCGTGACAGGGATGACGGTCTCGGAGGTCAGCGGCTACGGCCGGCAGAAGGGCCACACCGAGGTCTACCGCGGCGCGGAGTACGACATCGCCCTGGTGCCCAAGATCCGGATCGAGATCGTGGTCGAGGACGGCGACGCCGACGACGTGGTGGCGCTGATCGTGAAGGCCGCCCAGACCGGTCGGATCGGTGACGGCAAGGTGTGGGTCAGCCCTGTCGACGTCGTGGTGCGGGTCCGCACCGGCGACCGCGACGCGGCCGCCCTGTAGCCGGCCCCGGCACAGCCGCAGAACCACACCGCACCACCGCACCATCTCGGACGCGACGGCCCGGTCCCCCGGCGGGGGGCCGGGCCGCCGCACACCTGGCCGGCCCCGCTGCCGGTCAGCCGCACAGCCGCAGGCCGGGTGCGGCATGATCGGGACGCACCCAGTCCTCGGAGGAGAGAAATGAAGCTCGTCACCGCAGTCATCAAGCCACACAAGTGGGAGGACGTCCGCGTCGCCCTGGAGACCAACGGCATCACCGGCATGACCGTCTCCGAGGTCAGCGGCTACGGCCGGCAGAAGGGCCACACCGAGGTCTACCGCGGTGCGGAGTACGACGTCACGCTCGTCCCGAAGATCCGGCTCGAGATCGCGGTGCCCGACGAGGACGTGGAGGTGGTGGTGGGCGCGATCGAGTCCTCCGCCCGCACCGAGCGGATCGGGGACGGCAAGATCTGGGTCTCACCGCTCGAGACAGTCGTCCGGGTCCGCACCGGCGACCGCGACGACGCGGCCATCTAGAGCCCGCCGACCGGATTCCTGTGAGCGCCACCGACCGCAGCACACGTACGGCGGAGGCCGACGAGCTCTGCGCTCGCGCCTACACCGACGCCGGAGGCCCCGACAGCGGGGTGGCGCTGGTCGCCGTCGGCGGCTACGGCCGCGGGGAGCTCGCGCCGTACTCGGACTGGGACGTCGTGCTCGTCCACGACGAGGGCGTCGACCTGGGCGAGACGGCCGTCAAGCTCTGGTACCCGCTGTGGGACCACGGGGCCAAGATCGACCACTCGGTGCGCTCCCTGCCCGAGATGCTCGAGGCCGCCGACGGGGATCCACGGGTCGCGCTCGGCCTGCTCGACGTGCGTCACCTGGCAGGCGATCCCAACCTCACGCTGCGCCTGCGGACCACGATGCTGGCGCACTGGCGCAAGAACGCCGTCCAGCAGCTGCCCGCGCTCCGGGAGCTGACCTTCTCCCGTCACGAGTTGCTCGGCGAGCTGGCCCACGCCAGCGTGCCGGACCTCAAGGAGATGGCGGGCGGCCTGCGCGACGCCACCGTGCTCAACGCGGTGGTGGCCACCTGGCTGGTGGACGTGCCCCACGTGGAGCTGGAGCGCTGCCGGCTCGCGCTGCTCGACGTCCGTGACGTCGTGCAGGAGCTGGCCGGCCGCGCCGTCGACCGGATCGCCCCCGAGATGTGGGAGGAGCTGGCCGCTCGCCTCGACCTGGCCGACCCCCGGACCGCCCAGGCCTTCGTGCGTGAGCTCGGCCGGCGCATCACCCACCTGTCCCGGCTGACCTGGCGCCGGGTGGACGCCTACTTCCGCCAGCGCAGGGTGGGCTCGCCGCGTCGCCCGCAGCTGACCCCGCTCGCCCCCGGTGTCGCGCTGGCCTACGACGAGGTCGTCCTCGACCGGTCCGCGCGCCCCGACCGCGATCCGCTCCTCCTGCTGCGGGCAGCCGCGGAGGCCGCCGAGCACGACGTCGTGCTCGCCCCGGCCACCGCCGCGCGGCTGGCCCGCGACTGCGCTCCGCTGCCCGTGCCCTGGCCGGAGGAGGCGCGCCACCTGCTGGTGCGGCTGCTCGCCGCCGGCCGCGGCCTGCGCGATGTCTGGGACACCCTCGACGAGACCGGGGCACTGGCCCGGATCCTGCCGGAGTGGGAGCGGATCCGGCTCCTCCCGCACGCCTCGGTGATTCACCGCTTCACCGTGGACAGGCACTCGGTGGAGACCTGCATCGAGGCGGCCAGCCTGATCCGTTCGGTGGGCCGGCCCGACGTGCTGCTGGTGACAGCGCTCCTGCACGACATCGGCAAGGGGGAGCTGACCGAGCATTCGGTGGCGGGCGCGCCGATCGCGCGGGCGATCGCCGAGCGGATGGGCTTCGAGCAGCGCTCGGTCGACCTGATCGCCACCCTGGTGCGCTGGCACCTGCTCCTGGCGATGACCGCCACGACCCGGGACCCGGAGGATCCGGCGACGGTCGAGGTGGTCCTGGACCGGATGGACGATCCGGAGGCCCTGAGCCTGCTCACCGCCCTCACCGAGGCGGACTCGCGGGCCACGAGCCCCAAGGCCTGGTCGTCGTGGCGCTCGGGCCTGATCCTCGGCCTGGCCGCCCGGGCACAGCGCCAGCTCGAGGTCGGCCGCGGCAGCCGCGCGGCGGACGTCTCCCACGAGCACCTCGAGATCCCGCGCGAGGCACGCAAGCGTGGCCTGTCGATCGAGGTCGAGTCCGTGCCCGACGGCTCTCGCGTGACGGTGGTCGCCCAGGATCGCGTCGGCCTGCTGGCCGACATGGCGGCGACCTTCGGCCTGCAGCGCGTCGCGGTGCGCTCGGCACGGGTCTGGCTGCAGGAGCCCTACGGCATCACCGTCTGGGAGGTGGCCGAGCCTGCACTGGACGCGCGCGTCCTCCGGGAGCGCTTCGAGGCTGTCAGCGACGGTCGCATCGACCCGTCGGACCGGCTGCGGCGGGTCGCAGCGGGTTCGCTGGCACCGTCGGTCGTGGTCCGACCGGACGCGGGCACGCGCGCCACGGTGCTCGAGGTGCGCACCACCGACCGGCCGGGGGTCGTCTACCTGGTCGCCGCCGCCTTGGCCGCCCTCGACATCACGGTGCGCAGCGCCCACGTGGACACCCTGGGTCCGCAGGCGGTCGACGTCTTCTACCTCCAGGAGGCCTCGGCCGGAGAGCTCGGCGAGGAGCGCGCCGCCATCGCCGCCGCAGCGGTCAGGGCGGCGCTGGCGGGGGAGTAGCGGGCACGGCCGGTTAGGCTTGCCCGCGACGATCCACCTGCTCGAGAAGGACCTGATGTTCGCCACCCTCTCCGACCGGCTCGCCGACACCTTCAAGAACCTGCGGGGGAAGGGTCGGCTCTCCGAAGCCGACATCGACGCCACCGCCCGCGAGATCCGGATCGCGCTGCTGGAGGCAGACGTAGCGCTCCCGGTCGTGCGCGAGTTCGTCGCGAAGGTCAAGGAGCGTGCGCGCGGCGCCGAGGTGAGCCAGGCGCTCAACCCGGCCCAGCAGATCGTCAAGATCGTCAACGAGGAGCTCGTCGCCATCCTCGGCGGCGAGACGCGCCGGCTGCGCTACGCCAAGTCCGGCCCGACCGTGATCATGCTTGCCGGTCTCCAGGGTGCAGGCAAGACCACGCTCGCGGCCAAGCTGGCGCTGTGGCTCAAGGAGCAGGGCAAGAGCCCGCTGCTGGTCGCCTGCGACCTCCAGCGCCCCAACGCCGTCAACCAGCTCCAGGTCAACGGCGAACGCGTCGGCGTGCCCGTCTTCGCGCCGGAGCCCGGCAACGGGATCGGGAACCCGGTGCAGGTGGCGCAGTCCTCGATCGAGGAGGCCAAGCGCAAGCTGCACGACGTCGTCATCGTCGACACCGCCGGCCGCCTCGGCATCGACCAGGAGCTGATGCAGCAGGCCGCGGACATCCGCGACGCCGTCCAGCCCGACGAGGTGCTCTTCGTCGTCGACGCGATGATCGGTCAGGACGCCGTCACCACCGCCCAGGCGTTCCTCGACGGCGTCGGGTACGACGGTGTCGTCCTCACCAAGCTCGACGGTGACGCCCGTGGTGGCGCCGCCCTCTCGATCGTCAGCCTGACCGGGAAGCCGGTCATCTTCGCCTCCAACGGCGAGAAGATGACCGACTTCGACCTGTTCCACCCCGACCGGATGGCCTCGCGCATCCTCGACATGGGCGACGTGCTCACCCTGATCGAGCAGGCCGAGAAGGCGTTCGACGCCGAGGAGTCCGCCAAGGCGGCGGAGAAGCTCGCCGGTGGTGACTTCACCCTCGACGACTTCCTCAAGCAGATGCAGCAGATCCGCAAGCTCGGCTCGATGTCGAAGCTGATGGGGATGCTGCCCGGGATGGGCCAGTTCCGCGACCAGATCGCGAACTTCGACGAGCGTGAGGTCGACCGGATCCAGGCGATCATCCAGTCGATGACGCCGGCCGAGCGGGCCAACCCCAAGATCATCGACGGCTCGCGGCGTCTGCGGATCGCCAAGGGATCGGGCCGCCAGGTCTCCGACGTCAACCAGCTGGTCGACCGGTTCACCGAGGCCCGCAAGATGATGCAGTCACTGGCCAACGGCGGCGGGATGCCGGGCATGCCCGGGATGCCCGGCGCCGGCTTCGGCAAGCGGGCGGCGGCGCGCCAGGCTCCGCAGCAGAAGAAGGGCAAGGGCGCGCGCCGGTCGGGCAACCCGGCCAAGGCGGCCCAGCAGGCCAAGGCCGCCGCCGAGGTGGAGGCCGCCAAGCCGAAGCCGAACCCGTTCGCCCAGCCCGGGGGCGAGGACATCGATTACGAGGCAGCGGCCGCGCAGCTCAACCTGCCGAAGGACTTCAGCAAGTACCTGAAGTGATGGCTCGTCCGGGAGGCTCGTCGTGAGCACCGTGCTGGTCGTCGACGGCGCCAACGTGGTCGGTGCGCGTCCCGACGGATGGTGGAAGGACCGCCCGGGCGCGGCCCGTCGGCTCCACGAGCGGTTGCTCGTGGCCGACACGCCGTACGACCAGATCGTGCTGGTGCTCGAGGGCGCTGCGAAGGCGGGTGTCCGAGCGGGCCGCGACGGCCACGTCCGCACCGTGCACGCACCCAGGGACGGGGATGCCACCATCGTCGCCGAGACGAAGGCAGCGGCCGAGCGTGGGGCCCGGGTCACCGTCGTCACGGCGGATCGGATGCTGCAGGCCCGGGCCGGAGCCTGGGGGCAGACGATGAGCCCGGGCTGGCTGCTGGACCAGGTCTGATCACCCAGATGGGGGAGCGCTC
Organism: Nocardioides sp. BP30; assembly: GCF_029873215.1. NCBI lineage: Bacteria > Bacillati > Actinomycetota > Actinomycetes > Propionibacteriales > Nocardioidaceae > Nocardioides > Nocardioides lacus. The sequence continues at coordinate 1,642,354 of NZ_CP123620.1, forward strand.
CCACCGGATCGCGGAATTCGGTCCCCTTCGACGTTGACGTGATCTGCATCACATCCTTACGTTGACAAGTGCGCACACGCGCAGCCCGGCGACACGTCGCCGGTGCCACCTCGGGCCGGCGGCGCGTGGACGTCGGGTGACCCTCTCGGGCAAGGAGACCCCTGTGCCACACCACATCCCCACGCCGGGCCGAGGCATCGCGGCCGGAGCCGCCGGCGTCCTCGCTCTCGGCGTCCTCGTGGCCGCCTCGCCGGCTCACGCACGACCGACGCCCCACCCGGACGGGCACGCGTCCGGTCACCACTCGGGACAGCACGCCGGGCAGCACGGCAGCCGCACTCCGGCGTACGAGAACCCCCGCCTGCCGATCAAGGTACGGGTGGCCGACCTGCTCTCCCGGATGACGCTGGCGGAGAAGATCGGCCAGATGACCCAGGCCGAACGGCTCGACCTCACCGATCCGACGAACGTCGCGACCTGGAAGCTCGGCAGCGTGCTGTCGGGCGGCGGCTCGGTCCCCACCCCGAACACGCCGGCCGCCTTCGCGGACATGGTCGACACCTTCCAGACGGCTGCCCTGAGCACCCGGCTGCACATCCCGATCCTGTACGGCATCGACGCCGTCCACGGCGACGGCAACATCGGTGGGTCCACCGTGTTCCCGCACAACATCGGCCTCGGGGCGACCCGGGATCCGAAGCTCGTCGAGAAGGTCGAGCACATCACCGCCATCGAGACCCGGGCATCAGGGCCGCAGTGGGCGTTCGCGCCGTGCCTCTGCGTCGCCCGTGACGACCGCTGGGGTCGCACCTACGAGTCGTTCGGGGAGAGCCCGAAGCTGGTGGAGCGGATGGAGACCGCCATCGACGGCTTCCAGGGAACCTCCACCAAGGACCTGGCCCGGCCCGATCACGTGCTCGCCACCGCCAAGCACTTCGCCGGCGACGGCCTGACCACCTACGACGCGTCCAAGGCCGGCACCGGCGCCTACCCGATCGACCAGGGCGTCGATCAGGTCAGCCGGGCGACGTTCCGCCAGCTGGCGCTGGCGCCCTACGTGCCGGCGGTCAAGGAGCACCACGTGCAGGCGGTGATGCCCTCCTTCTCCAGTGTGGACTTCACCGACGACGGTCTCGGCAACCCGGTCAAGATGAGTGCGAACAAGGCGCTCATCACCGGATGGCTGAAGGACCAGCAGCGGTTCAAGGGCCTGGTGATCTCCGACTGGCAGGCCATCCGGCAGCTGCCCGGGACCTACTCCGACCAGGTGGCGACGGGCGTCAACGCCGGCATCGACATGTTCATGGAGCCCTACTCCGGAAGCACCACCGGCGCCCCCGAGTTCGAGGCCACGCTGACCTCCCTGGTCCAGAACGGCACGGTCGCGCAGAGCCGGATCGACGACGCGGTCTCCCGGATCCTGCGGGTGAAGTTCGAGCTCGGCCTCTTCGAGCATCCCTACACCAACCGCTCGCTGGCCCACACGATCGGCGACAGCGCGCACCACCGGGTCGCCCGGCAGGCCGCTGCCGAGTCTCAGGTGCTGCTCACCAACAGGCACCACACGCTGCCGCTGCAGCCCGGCCGTCACCCCGTCTACGTCGCCGGCAGCAACGCCGACAACATCGGCAACCAGGCGGGCGGCTGGACGCTGACCTGGCAGGGCGGCTCGACCAACGTCATCCCGGGCACCACCATCCTGGACGGGATCAGGGCCGAGGCGAGCGCACCGGTGACCTACAGCGTCGACGCCTCCGCACCTGTCCCGGCAGGTGCCGACGGCATCGTCGTGGTCGGCGAGACGCCGTACGCCGAGGGCTACGGCGACGTGGGTGGCCCACAGTGGGCCTACGACCCCGGTGACAACAACGTGCCGCGTCCGGCCAAGACGATGATGCTCTCGGCCGCCGACACCCAGGCCATCAAGACGGTCTGTGCCGCGGCGCGCAGCTGCACCGTCGTCGTCGTCTCGGGCCGGCCGATGATCATCCCGCCCGACCTGCTCGGGCAGATCGACTCGCTGGTGGCCGGCTGGCTCCCGGGAAGCGAGGGCATCGGTGTGGCCGACGACCTGTTCGGCCATCACCGCTTCACCGGCAAGCTCCCGGTGTCCTGGCCGCGCACGGTCGCCCAGGAGCCGGTCAACGTCGGTGATCCGGGTTACGACCCGCTGTTCCGCTACGGCTACGGCCTGCGGGACTGACGGGCGAGCACGGGGTCGCGTGGTCATGGCCCGGGGTAACGTCCGGGCCATGACCGCGCTGCGCTTCCACGGACCGGTGCTGCCCGACGGCGAGACGGCCGACCTCTACGTCGTCGACGGTCGGGTGACCTTCGAGCCGCAATCCGGCGCCGAGACCGCTGCCACGGGCTGGATCGTCCCCGGCCTGGTCGACGCGCACTGCCACCTCGGCCTCGGTGAGGAGGGAGCGATCAGCGTCGAGGAGACCGAGCGCACGGCCCGCGAGGACCGCGATGCGGGGGCGCTGCTGATCCGCGACTGCGGCTCGCCGATCGACACCCGATGGATCCAGGAGCGTGCGGACCTTCCCCGGCTGATCCGGATGGGACGGCACATCGCGCGCACCAGGCGCTACATGCGGGGGTACGCCGACGAGGTGGAGCCGGTCGGCCTGGCCGAGGCGGTCGCTCGGGAGGCCGAGCGCGGCGACGGCTGGGTGAAGCTGGTGGGCGACTGGATCTCGCGCGAGGAGGGTGACCTGCGGCCCTCGTTCTCGGTGGACGACTTCGCCGAGGCGATCAAGGTCGCCCACAACCACGGTGCGAGGGTGACGGCCCACTGCTTCGGTAGCGACGTGCTGCCCGGGCTGATCGAGCACGGCATCGACTGCATCGAGCACGGCACCGGACTGACCCCCGACCTGGTCGCGCTGGTCGCCGAGAAGGGCGTCGCGGTGGTGCCGACGGTGATGCAGACCGAGAACTTCCCGGTCTTCGCCGAGCAGGGCGGTGCGCGGTTCCCGGCGTACGCGTCCACCATGAGCGACCTCTACGAACGCCGTCGCGAGACGATCATGACAGCCTTCGAGGCCGGCGTCCCGCTGTACGCCGGCACCGACGGCGGAGGTGCCCGACGGCATGGCAATCTCCCCGGCGAGATCCGGGCGATGGTCGAGATGGGCCTGCCGCCCGGCTACGCCCTGGGCGCCGCCTCATGGCAGGCGCGGGCCTGGCTGGGTGTCGCCGGGATCGAGGAGGGTGCCTCGGCGGACTTCGTCGTCTACGATGCCGATCCGCGGGCCGATCTCGGTGTGCTCGAGCGGCCCACGGCTGTCGTCCTGCGGGGCAGCGTCGTGCGGGGTTGAGCGCCGCTGCTGGGGATTTCTCCAGACGGGTCCGCTCTGGCAGACTTGCCCGCTGAGTCCTGCGCATTCCGGACCCTCTCACCGGGTGCTGCAGTGTTCATCGAGAGTCCGGGACCGGTGTTCCCCACCTGGCGACGGCGTCTCACCCACTTATCGAACGTCAAGGAGACACCACAACCGTGGCCGTCAAGATCCGCCTGAAGCGCCTGGGCAAGATCCGGGTTCCGCAGTACCGCATCGTCGTCGTCGACTCGCGCACCAAGCGCGACGGTCGCGTCATCGAGGAGATCGGTCACTACCGGCCGAAGGAGGAGCCCTCCTTCATCTCGGTGACCTCCGACCGCGCCCAGTACTGGCTCGGCGTCGGCGCGCAGCCGTCCGAGGCCGTCGAGGCCATCCTCAAGGTGACCGGCGACTGGCAGAAGTTCAAGGGTCTCCCGGGCGCCGAGGGCACCCTGAAGACCGCCGCGGCCAAGCCCGACAAGCTCGAGCTGTTCAACAAGGCGCTGGCCGAGGCTCACTCGGCGCCGTCCGCCGAGGCCGTCACCAAGAAGAGCAAGAAGGCCGAGGAGAAGGTCGCCGAGGCTCCGGCCGAGGCCGCCGCCGAGACGACCGAGGCTCCGGCCGAGGCTGAGGCCGAGGCCTGAGCGTGCTCGCCGAGGCTCTCGAGCATCTCGTCCGAGGCGTGGTCGACCACCCCGACGACGTCGTCGTGCGCGACAAGCAGCTGCGACGCGGCTCCGTGCTCGAGGTCCGGGTGCACCCCGACGACCTCGGCAAGGTGATCGGCCGCAACGGTCGCACCGCTACGGCCTTCCGCACGGTCGTCAGTGCGCTGGCCGGCAAGGGCGGTGCCCGGGTCGACTTCGTCGACGTCGACCGGAGGCGCTAGCCGGAGGTCGGCGGAGACGAAGCATCCGGCGCAGCGTCGACGTCGACCGGAGGCGCTAGCCGGACGCCGACACCACGCGACAGCACGCCCCGACTGCCTGGCAGTCGGGGCGTGCTCGCGTTCTGCGCCGGGTGCGAGAGCCGATAGCCTGCAGCCATCATGAGTGACTCCATCGAGGTCCTGGTCGGTCGGATCGGCAAGCCGCACGGGATCCGCGGCCACGTGACGGTCGACGTCCGCACCGACGAGCCCGAGCGCCGCTTCGCCACCGGAGCCCGGCTGCGGGCGGTCCCGCCCCAGGGCTCCGCGCTGCGTCTCGGCGAGCTGACCGTCGAGGGCACCCGCTGGCACCAGGGCGTGCTGCACGTCCTGTTCGAGGAGGTGCCCGACCGCAACGCCGCCGAGACCGTCAGGGGCGTGCTGCTCTACGCCGACATCGACGCCGATGCCCGCCCCGAGGACCCGGAGGAGTTCTACGACCACCAGCTCGTCGGTCTGGCCGTCCACGACACCGACGGCGCCCTGCGCGGCGAGGTCGCCGCGGTGGTGCACGGCGGGGCGCAGGACCTGTTGAGCATCACGACGCCGACGCGCCGCGACGTTCTCGTGCCGTTCGTGGCGGCGCTGGTGCCCGAGGTCGATCTGGCGGGACGCCGGATCGTCGTCGCGGACCGTCCTGGCCTGTTGGAGCCGGATCTGGACGAGGCCTGATGCGGCTCGACTACCTCACGATCTTCCCGGACTACCTGGCGCCGCTGCAGCTGAGCCTGCCGGGCAAGGCGATCGCCTCGGGCCTGCTCGAGCTGCACGTGCACGACCTGCGGACGTGGACCCACGACCGGCACCGGACCGTGGACGACACGCCGTACGGCGGTGGCGCCGGCATGGTGATGAGGCCCGAGCCGTACGGCGCCGCCTTCGACGAGCTCGGCCTCGAGGACACCACCGTGATCGTGACCTCGCCGAGCGGTGAGCCGCTCACCCAGCCGCTGGCCCGCGAGCTGGCGACCCGCTCGCGCCTGCTGTTCCTCATCGGCCGCTACGAGGGCATCGACCAGCGGGTGATCGACCACACCCGGGAGCGCACCGAGGTCCGGGAGATCAGCCTCGGCGACTACGTGCTCAACGGGGGAGAGGTCGCCGCCCTGGCGATCACCGAGGCGGTGGTGCGGCTGCTGCCGGGCTTCATGGGCAACGCAGCCTCGCTGGTGGAGGAGTCGCACGAGGACGGCCTGCTGGAATACCCGGTCTACACCAAGCCGCAGCAGTGGCGCGGACACGAGGTGCCGCCCGTGCTGCTGTCGGGCGACCACGGCCGGATCGCCGCCTGGCGCCACCAGCGCCGGCTGGAGCGGACCGCCGAGCGGCGTCCCGACCTCCTCCACCCCAGCGCCGCCGCGACCGAGTGGCAGATCGAGCGCGCCGGCCGAGGGGACGCCGGCGAGCTCATGACGCTGATGCGCGCCTGCTGGTCGCAGGTCGCCCTCGAGGAGGAGTCGCTGGAGATCCCGGCGCTGCACGAGTCCTACGAACAGGTGGTGGCCGACCTCGGGTCCTGGGAGACCTACGTCGTGCGCGCGGGTGGTCGCCTCGTCGGATCGGTGCGCGGGCGGCTCATCGACGCACCCGACGGTGAGGGCCGCTGGTGGGACATCGGACGGCTGTGCGTGGCTCCCGATCTGCAGGGCCGTGGTCTGGGTCGCGCGCTCCTGGAGCACATCGAGCGCGTCGCTGCGCCGCAGGCCACGGCGTACTGGCTCTTCACCGGGGCCAACGCGCACCGCAACCAGCGGCTCTACAAGCGGGCCGGCTTCCGTCTGCGACCCGATCTCGCCAGCATCCCGGGCACGGTGGTGCTGACGAAGCGTCGCCGTCCGGAGTGATTTCCGCCGGTCGTCGGCCCTGTGGCACAATCCCTACTTGGTCATCGTCGGCCGAAGGGCAGCTCCGCGAAAGCACGCGGAGGGTCCGCGACGGGCACCTGCCACAGGGGGAGCCTGACGCCGCCGGCCACAGCACGAGGACCGTCCAGCTGAAGATCCGAACACCCGCGGCCGACCTGTGGCATCCGTGAGGAGCAACCATGAGCAACAACCTGCTTGCCGAGATCGGCAACGCCGCCAAGCGCACCGACGTGCCCGACTTCAAGGCCGGCGACACCGTCAAGGTGCACGTCAAGGTCGTCGAGGGCAACCGCTCGCGCGTCCAGGTCTTCCAGGGCGTCGTGATCGCCCTGCAGGGCGCCGGCATCTCCCGCAGCTTCACCGTCCGCAAGGTCTCCTTCAGCGTCGGTGTCGAGCGCACCTTCCCGCTGCACTCGCCGATCTTCGAGCAGATCGAGATCGTCAGCCGTGGTGACGTGCGTCGCGCCAAGCTCTACTACCTGCGCAACCTGCGCGGCAAGAAGGCCAAGATCAAGGAGCGCCGCGAGGCCTGAGCTCCCGTGGGCCTGTTCTAGGCTCTGCGCGTGACTTCCGAAGACCGCGATCTCTCCCTCTTCCTCGACGAGGAACAGGAGGGGTCGCGGTCTTCTGCTTCCCAGGACGGTGGCGGACGCAAGGGCAGGAATCCTCGCAGCCTCCCGGTGTGGCAGGAGTCCATCCTCCTGCTCGTCCTGGCGGTGGTCATCGCGCTGGTGATCAAGTCGTTCTTCGTCCAGGCGTTCTACATCCCCTCGGCCTCGATGGAGCCCGGGCTGCAGGGTGGCCCCGGCATCGCCTCCGACGACCGGGTGCTGGTGGAGAAGCCGTCGTACTGGGGGAGCGGTACGCCGCAGCGCGGCGACATCGTCGTCTTCTCCGACCCGGGCGGATGGCTCAGCGCCGAGGAGGACACCCAGGCGACGAATCCGGTCTCCAAGCTGCTGGCCCGGATCGGGCTCTTCCCCACCGGTGGCCACCTGGTCAAGCGGGTGATCGGCGTCGCCGGGGACACCATCGTCTGCTGCGACAAGCAGGGGCGGATCGAGGTCAACGGCAAGGCCCTGGACGAGACCGGCTATGCGAAACCGGCCTCGCGCAGCTGCGCCGACACCGCCGGCGCGGGGGTCTGCTACGGCCCGATGGCGCGCACCGCGCACTGGAAGGCGGGCCCCGTCCCGGCCGGCTACCTGTTCGTGATGGGGGACAACCGGGACAACTCCGCCGACTCCAGCTATCACCTGTGCACCGACGCGGAGACCGACTGCTCGCAGTCGCCGTGGGTGCCGGTCGACGACGTGGTGGGCAAGGTCGTCTCGCTGGTCTGGCCGCTGGGCCGAGCGCACATCATCCACCGGCCGGCCGACTTCGCCACCGTCCCACGGCCATGAGCACCGCGCCGACCCTCCGGTTCGAGCGGGCCCTGCTGCGCGACGGGGTGGTCCACCTGGCCTGCGCCGACGAGGTCGGCCGCGGCGCGCTCTCCGGGCCGGTCACCATCGGCATGGTGGTGATCTCCGCCCAGACCAGGACCGCGCCCCAGGGCGTGCGCGACTCCAAGCTGCTCACGCCGGAGGCGCGCGAGCGGCTCGCCCCGAAGGTGCGCCGCTGGGCGCTCAGCCACGCCGTGGGCCACGCCAGCCCCGCCGAGATCGACTCCTACGGCATCATCGCCGCCCTCCGGCTCGCCGGTCGTCGCGCGCTCGCCCAGCTGAGCGTCGTGCCCGACGCGGTGCTGCTGGACGGCAACCACGATTACCTGAGCGCGCCGGTGCAGGACGCTCTCTTCGAGATGGCGGCACCGCCCGCCGAGCCGGTCGGCGGCATCGGCTCGGTGCCGCCTGTCACCACGATGATCAAGGCGGACATGAAGTGCGCCGGGGTAGCGGCCGCGTCGATCCTGGCGAAGACCACCCGCGATGCGCTGATGTCGCAGCTGCACGAGGAGTTCCCGGCCTACCTGTGGGCGGAGAACAAGGGCTACTCGGCGCCCGCGCACATCGCTGCTCTCGCCGAGCACGGCCCCTGTGTCCACCATCGGCGCTCGTGGAGCCTGCCCGGGGTCTCGGTGGCCGGCTGAGCGGCTGGGTCGTCGTCCCCGTGGCTCCGGCTGATCCGAGGTCACGCGGCGCCGTACCCGGGGTGGCTCTAGGATCCTGGCATGAGCGCGGAGGATCTCGAGAAGTACGAGACCGAGATGGAGCTGACCCTCTACCGCGAGTACCGCGATGTGGTCGGCATCTTCAAGTACGTGGTGGAGACCGACAGGCGTTTCTACCTGTGCAACCAGGTCGACGTGAAGGCGCGGACCGAGGCCGGGGACGTCTTCTTCGAGGTCTCGATGAGCGATGCGTGGGTGTGGGACATGTACCGGCCCGCCCGCTTCGCCAAGAACGTCAAGGTGCTCACGTTCAAGGACGTCAACGTGGAGGAGCTGAGTCCCTCCGAGCTCGACCTGCCGAAGGACTGAGCGCGCCGGGAGGACGGCGCACCAGTGCGCCTGAAGTCCTGGCAGGCACCCCGCCCCGGTCCTACCATCGGATCTGGCATGGGGTGAGCGCCTGACCGCGCTCGCATGGGGGCAGGAGTGGCGATGTCGAAGGTACGCCGGATCGAGCGCGGTGCTGCAGCGCTCGAGTTCGCGATCCTGGTGCCGGTGATCCTGCTGCTGGTGTTCGGCATCATCGCCTACGCCTACATGTTCAGCTTCCGCCAGGCACTCTCCCAGGCCGCGGCGGAGGGTGCGCGCGCGGCCGTGGGGGCGCCCACGACCTGCGCTGCGGCGTTGTCCTCGCCGTACGCCGGCACGTCCTGTCCGGCGCAGAGCGCGGCGGCCGCGGCGGTCTCGGCGTCGCTGTCGGGCTACGACATGTCGTGCGGCGTCAACTATCTGACGTGCGTCATCAGCGCGCCCTTCACCGGGACGAGCGCGACCGGGGCGAGCTGTCCCTCCACGCACTCGTGCGTGCAGGTGCAGGTGAGCTATCCCTACCGGGCGCACTCGCTGCTGCCGACGGTGCCGGGTCTCGGGTTCACGCTTCCGACGACCCTCGCCTTCTCCTCCGTCGTGCAGGTCAGCTGATGCTCGCAGCAGCGGTCGCGCTGCTCGCGCGGCTCGCCGACCGGCACCGGTGGCAGGAGCGCGGAGCTGCCGCCCTCGTCCTGGCGCTGGTCACCGCCGGTGTGATCCTGCCGTTGGGTGCCCTGGCCGTCGACATCGGGCAGCAGCGCATCAACCGCGGCGACCTCCAGGCGGTCGCCGACACCGCCGCCCTCGATGCCGCACGCTCGATGACCAGCACCTCGACCGACGCGTCGGTGACGGCGTCGGCGAAGCTCAGCGCGGGCTCGGACACCGGCACCGTCGGCTCCGTGACCTCGGTCGTGGCCAAGGTCGGGTACATCGACCCGTCGGCGACCTGGACCTCGGACCAGTCGCTGGGCTGCGGCGGCGTGTATGCGAACGCGTACTTCACCTACCCCGCACCCAGCGGCAAGGCCAACGCCGTCCTGGTCGTGGTGCACGGCGAGACCGACTTCGGCCTCGCGGGCATCGTCGGGGTGACGCGGGGTGGGGCCTGCCGCTCCGCCGTCTCCAGCGCCTCGCTCGGCGCCTGCGCGATGATGGACTCCTACGCCGCGCAGCTCGCGACCGGGAACGCGGCCGTGCTGGGGCCGGTGCTGAAGATCCTCGGCACGAACCTCGACGCCGCCGCGCTGACCAGCTCGGGTCTCGTCTCGACCAACCTCGGTGTCCTCGACTTCCTCGGCGTCCTGCAGAGCAGACTCGACCTCGGCAGCGTCGACCAGGTGCTGAACGCCCAGGTCACCGCGGCCCAGGTGATCGCCGCCGAGGTCTCGGCGCTCACCCGACAGGGTGGTACGGCGGCGGCCGCGGCGAACACCCTCGCCACCCAGATCGGTGTCTACGCGACCTCCACCACGCCGATGCGCGTGGGGGACCTGCTCGGCATCGGCACCGGGGGGACCTCGGCGCTCGGCGCCTCGCTGAATGCGCTGGACCTGGCCGCCGCCGCGGTCCAGCTGTCCAACGGCACCCGTCCGCTCACCCTGGGGCTCTCCAGCTCCAATCTCACCGGGCTCAGCGCCGCCGCCACGGTCGGCAGCAGGCCGACACCGGTGTGCCTGGGCGACGGCACCAGGACGATGGCGCAGACAGCGGTGGGCCTGAGCGCGACCCTCAGCGGCGGGCTCACCGGCGCCGTGACCAACCTGGCGAACGGGCTCGGCAGCACGCTGTCCGGCGTCCTGAGAGCGCTCGGCGGTGTGGTCGGAAGCGACACCTACGGGCTCCCGCAGATCACCTTCCCCGACCCGATCACCGCATCGGTGAGTCTGGCGCAGGCCACCGGCAGGGTCACGTCGCTGACCTGCTCGGGCGCGACCCCGCAGGCGATCTCGGTGACCGAGCAGTCGGCCCTCGCGCCCAGCACCATCACGGTCCCGGTGACGGTCACGGTCAAGCACACCTGGGGTGTGCTCGGCTCCCAGTCGGAGAACCTCACGACCAAGCTGGTCCTGACCATCAGCACTGCCTCGAGCACGGCGCAACCGGTGACCGGCACGCTGGCCGTGCCCGGTGACTACGGGAAGGGGGTCGCCGGGCCGTCGGGGAACCTGTCCGTGAACAACCTCCAGCTCCAACCGATCGTGATCTCCGGCTCCGACGCGAAGGACTCCCACGGGAAGTACCTGGTCGGTGACCTGCTCGGTGGGCTGGCCTCGGTGACGAGCACGATCAACAACTCCCTGCTCACCCCCCTCGAGAGCGCCGTGGTGACACCCCTGCTGACAGCGGTGACCTCGGCGCTCGACTCGTTGATCGGTGCGACCATCGCCGGCTCGACGTACACCCCCCTCCCGACTCCCCGCTGCGGGACGCCCCGCCTGAACGACTGAGAGGACCGGTTCCGCGCAGATTCCCTCCACAGCCCGCTGCCGCTGAGTGCTTCTCCACAGCCCCGGCCACGCGCCTGGCTTAGCGCCTCCCACCGTTCGATGCTGACCATCCGATCTCGGACGGAGGCTCCATGACGACGACAGCAGCAAGCAAGCAGGCGATGGGTCGCTACGGCGAGGAGGTGGCGAAGCGACATCTGACCGCTCAGGGCATGGTCGTGCTCGACCGCAACTGGCGTTGCGCGGAGGGCGAGATCGACCTCGTCCTGCGCGACGGAGACACCCTGGTGGTCTGCGAGGTGAAGACGCGGTCCGACGACGCCTTCGGCACACCGCAGCAGGCCGTCACACCGGTCAAGCTGGAGCGACTGCAGCGGCTCGCCGAGCGTTGGGTCGTCGCCCGCGGCCTGCGCCCGGCCGAGGTGCGGATCGACCTGGTCGCCGTGCATCGGCCGCGCCGCGGAGCCGCTCACGTCGAGCACGTGCGAGGCCTGGGCTGATGGCCGTCGCATCGGCGCACTGCGTCGCGCTGCGAGGAGCCGTGGGGCATCTGGTGGACGTCCAGGCCGACGTGTCGCCCGGGCAGGTGGGCACCACGCTGGTCGGCCGTGTCGACGCCGCCCTGCACGAGGCACGCGACCGGGTGCGGATGGCGATCGAGAACTCCGAGCTGACCTGGCCCGGCACCACCAAGCGGGTCACGGTGCTGCTCTCACCCGCTGACCTGCCCAAGTCCGGAGCCCACTTCGACCTCGCGATCGCGGTGGCCATCCTCGCGGCCAGCGGCGAGGTCGACCCACGGAGCCTGCAGGGCACTGCCTTCATCGGGGAGCTCACGCTGGCCGGCGGCCTGCGGGCGGTGACCGGCGTGCTGCCGATGGTGCTCGCGGCGTCGAAGCGGGGGATCCGGCAGGTCTTCGTGCCGGAGCCCCAGGCGCGGGAGGCGGCGATGGTGCCGGGCATGACGGTGTTGGGGCTGCGCTCGCTCAACCAGGTGGTGGCCGCCTTGACCGACACCGAGATGCCCGAGGCGCCGCCCGTCCCGCCGCTGTCGGGCGGGCGCTTCCTCGCCTGGCACGGCTCGGAGCGCCTCGAGGAGGTCGACATGGCCGACCTCGTCGGCCTCGACGAGATCAAGTACGCCGTCGAGGTCGCCGCCGCGGGCGGTCACCACCTGCTCATCGACGGGCCGAAGGGGTGCGGCAAGACCTCGGTCGCCGAGCGGATCCCGACCGTCCTGCCCGACCTGACCGGTGCGGAGTCGGTCGAGCTGATGGCGATCAGGTCCCTGGCCGGCGTCCTCGACCCCGCGCTCGGCATGGCGACCCGGCCGCCGTTCTCGGCACCGCACCATGACGCCAGCAAGGCGAGCATCGTCGGAGGCGGCGCCGGCCGCGTGCGACCCGGAGAGCTGAGCCTGGCGCATGCGGGCGTGCTCTTCCTCGACGAGTTCCCGCTCTTCCGCACCGACGTCATCGAGGCCCTCCGTGAGCCGCTGGAGAACGGCGACATCACCGTCGCACGCGGCGAGGAGGCGATCACGCTGCCGGCGCGGAGCATGGTCGTGCTGGCCGCCAACCCCTGCGCGTGCGGGAACAACGTCGGCCAGAACCGGACCAGCTGCACCTGCACCTCGGCGCAGGTCCGCGACTACGAGAAGAGGGTGAACGGTCCGATCGCCGACCGCATCGACATCACCCGCCACATGCGACCGGCACTGTTCACCCACGATCCGCTCGCCGTCCCGCAGAGCAGCGCGATGATGCGCGCGCGGGTGAGCGAGGCCCGTGCCCGACAGGCCGAGCGCTACGCGGAGGACCACTGGCGGCTCAACGCCCAGGCCCCCAGTGCCGCGCTGCGCGAGCGGTCGCCGTTGCAACGGGACGGGCAGCGCCTGGTGGACGCGGCGATCGGGGCGGGGAAGCTCACCCGCCGTGGGGCGGTCAAGGTGCACCGGCTTGCATGGACGATCGCCGACCTGGGTGGCCGGCAGGTCCCGGGCGAGTGCGAGGTGAAGACAGCGCTCGACCTGCGGCAGGGACATGCCCTCGCCACCGCCGTGACGGAGCGTGCCGGATGAGCGTCAGCGACGAGGAGCGGCTCGCGCGGCTGGCCCTCAGCCAGATCCTCGAGCCCGGCGACCATCGCATCGCCGGGTTGGTCCACCAGCTCGGCGGGATCGGGCTCCTGGAGATGCTGCGCACCGGGGAGCACGACCTGCCCCGGCTCGACGTCGCGGCCCGGCTCGCCCAACTCGACCCGATGCGACAGCTGGAGGTGGGCCAGCAGCGCGGGATGCGCTACGTCGTGCCGGGTGACCCGGAGTGGCCTGCTCAGCTGGAGCCGCTCGACCACGTCGCACCGCTCCACGAGAGGACGGGCTGTCCGCCGGGCCTGTGGGTCCGTGGACCGGTGCGACTCGACACCCTCGAGCGGTCGGTCGCCATCGTCGGTGCCCGCGCCGCCACGACCTACGGAGCCGAGGTGGCCTCCGCCGTGGCTGCCGACGTCGGCCGAGCGGGCTACACGGTCGTCTCGGGCGGCGCGTACGGGATCGACATCGCGGCGCATCGGGGTGCGATCGCCACCGGTACGCCGACGGTCGCGGTGCTCGCCTGTGGCGCGGACCGCGTCTATCCGCCCAGCCATCGCCGCCTGTTCGAGATCCTCGCCCGGGAGGGGGCGATCGTCGCCGAGGTCGCACCGGGCCTGCCTCCGACCCGACTGCGCTTCTTGAGCCGCAACCGGCTCATCGCCGGCCTGGCCCGCGGCACTGTCATCGTCGAGGCCGGTCGGCGCAGCGGAGCGCGCAACACGGCGAGCTGGACGTCCCGGCTGAGTCGTCCGCTCATGGGCGTCCCCGGCCCGGTGACCAGCGCCGCCTCCGAAGGGGTCCATCGGATGCTGCGCTCGGGCGAGGCGGTGCTGGTGACCTCGGGGGAGGAGGTGCTCGAGATGGTCGGTTCCGCCGGGGAGTTCCTGCCCCGGGAGGAGTCCGCCCCGGCTCGCCCTCGCGACCTGGTCACGCTGCGCGAGCAGCAGGTCCTCGATGCCGTGCCGGTCGGCAAGGGCGCTCGGGTGGACTCGATCGCCCTCACCGCCGGGATGAGCGTCCTGGCGGTCCAGGACGCGTTGCGGATCCTGGAGGACCGGGGGTTGGCCGTGCTCGCCGGCGACGGTTGGCGGCTGACCGCCGCGGCGCTGCAGGCGGCGAGCGAGAGCAACCGGTGACATCGTCGGGTCAGTGGCGACGCGGGCGCCCCGGCGCGGCCCTGCCGCCGGTGCCGGCGCCGCGGCGCTCGTGCCGCCTAGACTCGCCGTTGTGACGGATGAGGCGGATGTGACGGGGTTGTCGGAGGCCTTCGCACAGGTGCTGGCCGACTACGAGCGGCATCTGGCGGCTGAGCGCGATCTCAGCGCGCATTCCGTGCGGGCCTACGTCGGCGACATCCTCGCGCTGCTCGACCACGCCGCGCGACTCGGCATGGCCAGCCCCGACCAGCTCGACCTGCGCACCCTGCGCAGCTGGCTGGCCAAGCAGCAGTCGATGGGGCGCAGTCGCACCACGATCGCCCGTCGGGCAACGGCGGCCCGCGTGTTCACCGCGTGGCTGGCACGCACCGGCCGGGCGCCGCTGGATGCGGGCGCCGCGCTGCGCTCACCGAAGGCCCATCGCACGCTGCCACCGGTGCTCCGCGCGGACGAGGCGGAGGCGTTGCTGCGCGCCACCACGGAGCTGGCTGCGGACACCGGCCCGCTGGGACTGCGCGACGTCGCGATCCTCGAGCTGCTCTATGCGACCGGCATCCGGGTGGGTGAGCTCGTCGGTCTCGACGTGGACGACGTCGATCGGCAGCGCAACGTGGTGCGGGTGCTCGGCAAGGGCCGCAAGGAGCGCACCGTCCCGTTCGGCGTACCCGCCGCGCAGGCGCTGGACGGCTGGGTCGCGAGCGGCCGCCCCCAGCTCGCCCGACCGGGCTCCGGCCCGGCGCTGTTCCTGGGGGCGCGAGGAGCGCGACTGGACCAGCGTGCGGTGCGCACCCTGGTGCACAAGGCTGTCGGCTCGGTGCCCGGCGCGCCCGATCTGGCTCCGCACGGTCTGCGTCACACAGCGGCCACGCATCTGCTCGAGGGTGGTGCGGACCTGCGTTCGGTCCAGGAACTGCTCGGTCACGCCTCGCTGGCCACCACCCAGCTCTACACCCACGTGAGCACCGACCGCCTCCGGCGGGCCTACCAGCAGGCCCATCCCCGCGCCTGAGGACGAGGTTCGGGTCCGGTCCCGTCACCCGATCGGCATGCGGTCCGACGGTGGCCGCCACGTCGCATAGGGGAGCGGCACCGGCCGCGCAGGCACCCGGTCGATCGCCGAGGCGTGCGGGTCGCCGCCCTGCCACGGGAGCAGGCGCACCGGCTCGCCGAGACCGACGATCTGGAGAGGGTCGAGGTAGGCGCCGTCGCTGTTCCGCACCAGGCCCCAGTGCAGGCACGCGGAGGGCAGGCAGTGCGACCGCAGCAGCGTCACGGTGCCGATCATCGCGCCCGCAGGGACCACATCCCCGACCGCCACGCCCGCCGCAACGGGCTCATACGTGGTCCGGAACGCGCCGTGGTCGACCACCACGACACCACGGCCGGCGAGCGACCCGGCGAAGGTGACGTGCCCGGGCAGCGCTGCCAGCACCGCCTGCCCGACCCCGGCGGCGAGGTCGACGCCCCGATGACCGGCTCCCCAGGGTGTCGAGGGCGGATCGAAGGCTCGGACGACCCTCGGCGTCGGCTGCAGCGGCCACCGACCGATCGGAACCGCCGCCCCGGCGTCGCCGGCGACCGCCGCCCGCCCGCGGAGAGGAGCGAGGGCGAGCAGGACGATCGTCAGGACGGCGAGGAGGCGTACGCCGGGGAGGCGGATCCCATCGGTGGTGGAGTGCTTCATGCGACCTACTGTCGGCGTCTCGTCGAGTCCGCGCGGCGGATGCGGAGGGTCTTGGGGAGAACGACGCAGGAGGGCGGCCCTGTGGACGAGAACCGGTCGAAGTGGGACCGGTCCGAGCACTCGCCGGACCGCTCGGCAGCGATTCGCCCACCGTCGTCGGAGCGACTACGCTGAGCACAGCAGCCCACCCGGGCTGACTTCGCGTGTCCGCAGACCGTGCAGGAGCTCCGCCTCCTGTCAGCCCACGGGCGCGGCCCCCAGTCCCTCTCGCAGGGTCGGGTCGCGCGCGGACACCAGGCAGAACTGGAAACCAAGGAAGAAGACATCATGGCAGTCGTGACCATGCGCCAGCTCCTTGAGAGCGGCGTCCACTTCGGACACCAGACCCGTCGCTGGAACCCGAAGATGAAGCGCTTCATCATGACCGAGCGCAACGGCATCTACATCATCGACCTGCAGCAGTCGCTGGCCTACATCGACCGCTCCTACGCCTTCATCAAGGAGACGGTCGCCAAGGGCGGCACCATCCTGTTCGTCGGCACCAAGAAGCAGGCTCAGGAGGCCATCGCCGAGCAGGCGACCCGCGTCGGTCAGCCCTACGTCAACCAGCGCTGGCTGGGCGGCATGCTGACGAACTTCTCGACCGTGCACCAGCGGATCAACCGCCTCAAGGAGCTCGAGGAGATCGACTTCGACGACGTGGCCGGTTCCGGCCGCACGAAGAAGGAGCTCCTGCAGATGCGCCGCGAGAAGGACAAGCTGTCGAAGACCCTCGGTGGTCTGCGCGACATGGGTCGCACCCCGACCGCTGTCTGGATCGTCGACACCAACAAGGAGCACCTCGCCGTCGAGGAGGCCCGCAAGCTCAAGATCCCGGTCATCGCGATCCTCGACTCCAACTGCGACCCCGACGACGTCGACTTCCCGATCCCGGGCAACGACGACGCCATCCGCGCGGTCGGCCTGCTGACCCGCGTCGTCGCCGACGCTGTGGCCGAGGGCCTGATCGCCCGTTCGGGTGCGAAGACCGAGGGCGCCGAGGCCGGCGCCGAGGAGCCGCTGGCCGAGTGGGAGCGCGAGCTGCTCGCGACCCCGGCCGAGGGTGCCGAGACCCCTGCCGCCGCCGAGACGCCCGCCGCCGAGGCCTCCGCCGAGTCCGCTGAGACCCCCGTTGCCGCCGAGACCGCCGAGGCGACCGAGGCTCCGTCGACCGAGACCGCCGAGACCGCCGAGGCGACCGAGGCTCCGGCGACCGAGGCTCCGGCCGAGGCCTGATCCGTTCCGTCCACCGACGTACAGAAGGACAACACATGGCTTACACCGCTGCCGACGTCAAGAAGCTGCGTGAGCTGACGCAGGCCGGCATGATGGACTGCAAGAAGGCGCTCGACGAGACCGACGGCGACTTCGACAAGGCCGTCGAGCTGCTCCGCGTCAAGGGTGCCGCGAAGGCCGCCGCCCGTGCGGCCGAGCGCGAGGCGTCGGCCGGTCTGGTCGCCGCCTCGGGCAGCGCCCTGATCAGCCTCAAGGCCGAGACCGACTTCGTCGCGAAGAACGAGGCCTTCATCACCGCCGCCCAGGCCATCGCCGACGCCGCGAACGCCGCCAAGGTCGGCGACGCCGAGGCTCTCAAGGCCGTCTCGCTCGGCGAGAAGACCGTCGGTGAGACGGTCGACGAGCTCGCCCGCACCATCGGCGAGAAGATCGAGCTGGGCGACGTCGCCTACTTCGAGGGCAACACCACCGTCTACCTGCACAAGAAGGCCTCCGACCTTCCGCCGGCGCTCGGCGTGCTCGTCGAGTACGAGGGCGACGAGGCGGCCGCGAAGCAGGCGGCCCAGCAGGCGGCAGCGCTGAAGGCCCAGTTCCTCACCTCCGACGAGGTCCCCGCGGACGTCGTGGAGAAGGAGAAGGACGTCCTGACCAAGAAGACGCTCGAGGAGGGCAAGCCCGAGGCTGCCGTCGCCAAGATCGTCGAGGGTCGCATCGGCGCCTTCTTCAAGGAGATCGTCCTGCTCGACCAGGAGTCGGTCTTCGAGTCGAAGAAGTCGGTCAAGCAGGTCCTGGACGCGGCCAACACGACCGTGACCCGGTTCGCCCGCTTCGAGGTCGGCGCCTGACGCACTCGGCGCGCACGTCACGTTCGTCAAGCATCACCCGTACGACGACGAAGGCCGGTCCGGTGACACACCACGTGCTCATCGGACCGGCCTTCGCCGTACGCTCCCCCTACAGGACCGCTCGGCGGAAGGATCACATGTGACCGGTTACAAGCGAGTGCTGCTCAAGCTCTCCGGCGAGGTGTTCGGCGGCGGCAAGGTCGGGGTCGACCCCGACGTGGTGGAGAACGTCGCCCGAGAGATCAAGGCGGTCGCCGACACGGGCGTGCAGATCGCCGTGGTGACCGGCGGCGGCAACTTCTTCCGGGGCGCCGAGCTGCAGCAGCGCGGCATGGAGCGGGCCCGCGCCGACTACATGGGCATGCTCGGCATCGTGATGAACTGCCTGGCGCTGCAGGACTTCCTGGAGCGGATGGGAGTCGACACCCGCGTCCAGACCGCCATCACGATGGGTCAGGTCGCCGAGCCCTACATCCCGCGCAAGGCGATCCGCCACCTGGAGAAGGGCCGGGTCGTGATCTTCGGCGCCGGCATGGGCATGCCCTACTTCTCCACCGACACGGTCGCCGTCCAGCGCGCGCTGGAGAGCAAGTGCGACGTCGTGCTGGTGGCCAAGTCGGGCGTCGACGGCGTCTACTCCGCCGACCCCAAGAAGGACCCGACGGCGGTGAAGTACGACGACCTCACCTACGAGCAGGCGCTGACCGAGGGCCTGCAGATCATGGACCAGACGGCGTTCGCGCTGTGCGGCGAGAACAAGCTCCCGATGGTCGTCTTCGGCATGGCGCCGGAGGGCAACATCCTGCGCGTCGTGCAGGGTGAGAGGATCGGTACGCTCGTCAGCGCCGGCTGACCTGCGGAACCGGCGACAAGAACGCGACAGGAGTGACATGGCGATCAACGACATCCTCGACGAGGCCGACGACAAGATGGGTAAGTCGGTCGAGGCGACGCGCGAGGACTTCGCGACCATCCGCGCCGGCCGTATCACCCCGAGCGTGTTCAGCAAGCTGACCGCCGAGTACTACGGCACGCCGACGCCGTTGCAGCAGCTCGCGACGTTCACCAGCCCCGAGCCGCGCGTGATCAACATCGCGCCCTTCGACATCACCGCGATGCCGGCGATCGAGAAGGCGATCCGCGACTCCGATCTCGGCATCAACCCCTCGAACGACGGCAAGATCCTGCGAGCCGTCTTCCCGGAGCTGACCGAGGAGCGCCGCAAGGAGTTCATCAAGCAGGCCAAGGAGAAGGCCGAGCAGGGCCGGGTGGCGGTCCGCCAGGTACGGCAGAAGGCCAAGCAGAACCTCGAGAGGCTCGAGAAGGACGGCGAGGTCGGCAAGGACGACGTCACCGGCGCCGAGAAGCGCCTCGACGCGTTGACCAAGAAGCACACCGACGTCATCGACGAGCAGCTCAAGAGCAAGGAGGCCGAGCTCCTCGAGGTCTGAGGAGCTCGCCCCGACATGGTGGATACGACGGGTACCGCCGTCCCGCCGCCCCCCAAGAAGGACTACGGCCGGGCCGGCCGCAACGTCCCCGTCTCGATCGCGTCGGCGGTCGTGCTGCTGGTCGTCATCGGCCTGACGCTGTTCTTCTGGAAGACAGCGTTCATCGCTCTGGTCGCCGTCTGCGTCATCGCCGGGGTCTGGGAGCTGCGCCGAGGCCTGATGGCCAAGGACCTCGACCTGCCCGAGCAGCCGCTCATGCTGGGCGGCGTGGTGATGGTGGTGGTCGCCTACTTCTGGGGCGCGCCGGCACTGGTGACGGCCACTGCTGTGACAGCGCTCGCCACCATGCTCTGGCTGCTGCACCGTGGCGTCGACGGCTACGTCCGCACGGCGTCGGCCTCGGTCTTCGCGCTCGTCTACCTGCCCTTCCTCGGCTCCTTCGTCGCGTTGATGCTGCGCGAGGGGGGCACCTGGCACGAGACGGGGGTGGACGCCGGCGTGAAGGGCATCCTCACCTTCGTGCTGGTCACCATCGCCTCCGACATCGGCGGCTTCGTCGCCGGGGTCCTGTTCGGCAAGCACCCGATGGCCCCGGTCATCTCGCCGAAGAAGTCCTGGGAGGGCTTTGCCGGCTCGGCCGTCACGACGATCGCCGTCGGCATCGTGCTCGTCGTCTGGATGCTCGACGGCCACTGGTACATCGGGGTCGCCCTCGGCGCGATCGCCGTGGTGATGGCGGTCCTCGGCGACCTGGTCGAGTCCGTCATCAAGCGAGATCTCGGGATCAAGGACATGAGCCAGATCATCCCGGGACACGGCGGACTGATGGATCGGCTCGACTCGCTGCTGGCCACCATCGCCCCGATCTGGCTGCTGCTGCACTACGCCGTCTTCTGAGGCCTCCCGCCGTGAGCGAGTCGCTCGTCCTCCTCGCCCTCCCGAGATACCGTGAGGTGTGATGTCGACCGAGGACACCGAGGACTCCGAGGACACCGAGGAGCGCGCACCCGCCGCCGAGCCCGGTTGGTGGCACCGCGACCATCCGACGTTCGCGGCCCTCGCCGGCTTCTACGCCGGGCTGATCTTCGCGATCGTCGTCCCCGGCCTGTACGTCGGGATCCTCGCCGCGGTCCTCGGGCAGGACCGGGCCGAGGACCTGTTCCCGTTCGTGCTGGTCACCCTCGTCGTTCCGCTGCTGCTCGTGCTCAACCGCCGCACCCGACGCTTCGGCCGCTACATGTGGCTGGGCATGGTGAGCACGGCGGTGGTGGTGCTGGGCGTCGGCGCCGCCGTCTTCTGGTACATGATGCGCTGACCGGCTCACGTTTCGTGGTCTGTCGTGCGGCGGTGGGAGGATGGTGCGGTGAGTGACGCACCCAGGACCCTCCCGCTGGTGATGGACGCCCCGCGCGGGCGCGCCAAGCCACCGCGGCACCTGGCCGACCTCACCCTCGCCGAGCGGCAGGAGGCTGCCAAGGAGGCGGGCCTTCCCGGCTTCCGCGCCAAGCAGGTCTCCGTGCACTACTTCGAGCGGCTGGTGCACGACCCCGAGCAGATGACCGACCTGCCCGCGGCCCAGCGCGCCGAGCTCGTCGCTACGTTCCTGCCTGATCTGATGACCTCGCTGCGCACCCAGAGCGCTGACGCCGGCACCACCGTCAAGACGCTGTGGAAGCTCTTCGACGGCTCGCTGGTCGAGTCGGTGCTGATGCGCTACGCCGATCGGGCCACCATCTGCATCTCCTCCCAGGCCGGCTGCGGGATGGCCTGCCCGTTCTGTGCGACCGGCCAGGGCGGCCTGCAGCGCAACATGTCGACGGCCGAGATCGTCCATCAGGTCGTGGTGGGTGCCCGCGCGATGGCCCGCGGCGAGGTCGCCGGCGGCCCGGGCCGGCTCTCCAACGTCGTGTTCATGGGCATGGGGGAGCCGCTGGCCAACTACCGCGCGGTGATGGGCGCCGTACGCCGCTTGACCGACCCCGCTCCGGAGGGGCTGGGTCTGTCCGCACGGCACGTCACCGTCTCCACCGTCGGCCTGGTCCCGCGGATCAAGCAGCTCGCCGACGAGGGTGTCCCGGTCACGCTGGCGCTGAGCCTGCACGCCCCGGACGACGAGCTGCGCAACGAGCTGGTGCCGATCAACAACCGCTTCTCGGTGGCCGAGACGGTCGACGCCGCCCACGAATACTTCACCAAGACCGGCCGCCGGGTCTCCATCGAGTACGCCATGATGCGCGGCATCAACGATCAAGCCTGGCGTGCGGATCTGCTCGCGGACGTGCTCAACGAGCGCGGCCGCGGCTGGGTCCACGTCAACCTGATCCCGCTCAATCCGACGCCGGGCTCGAAGTGGACCGCCTCGGATCCCGCCGACGAGCGCGAGTTCGTCCGCCGGCTCGAGGCCAAGGGCGTCGCCACGACGGTGCGTGACACCCGGGGACGCGAGATCGACGGGGCCTGCGGGCAGCTCGCCGCCGCCGAGGCCTGACCCCGCGCAGCGGCGGAGCGCCACCCGACATTCACCCGCGCGCCATCTGACCCTCAGCGTCACGTCGGTCACACCCGTCACCGTCGAACCATGACCGTGACCGAGCTGCCCCTGCGGATGGGCCCGACCGACCGCCTTCGCGTGCTGGTGGTCAGCGAGTCGTTCCTCCCCCAGATCAACGGTGTCACCAACTCCGTGAGACGCGTCCTCGAGCACCTCGCCGCCGAGGGACACGAGGCCGAGCTGGTCGCCCCCACGGGCCCGGCGACGTACGCCGGCTTCCCGGTCACCCGCGCCCGCGGCGCCAGCCTGTGGTTCTACCGCGACTTCCGGATCGGTCTGGAGACCCGCCGCCGTCTCCGCTCGGTCATGCACCGCTTCCGGCCCGACGTCGTCCACATCGCCTCGCCCGCCACGCTCGGCTACCAGGCCGCGCGCGTCGCCGCGGACCTGGGCATTCCCACGGTGGCGATCTACCAGACCGACCTGGTCGGCTTCGCCCAGCGCTACGAGCAGAAGTACGGCCTCAGCGGGGGAGCACGTGCCATGGCAGCGCTCACCCGCAAGGTCCACCTGCAGGTCGACCGGACGCTCGCCCCCAGCACCGCCAGCCTCACCCAGCTCGACCAGCTCGGCGTCCCGCGCACCGTGCTGTGGCCGCGCGGCGTCGACGTGGAGGGCTTCCACCCCTCCCGGATCGACCGTGAGCTGCGCCGCCGGATCGCCCCCGACGGTCGGCTGATCGTGGGGTACGTCGGACGCCTGGCAGCGGAGAAGGAGCTGCCGCTGCTGGCCCACCTGGCCCACGACGACCGCTACGCGCTGGTCATCGTCGGCGGCGGCCCCGAGGAGCAGCGTCTGCGCGGGCTGCTCCCCGGGGCGCACTTCCTCGGCGTGCTCCACGGCGAGGAGCTCGGCGCCGCCTACGCCAGCCTGGACGTCTTCGTGCACACCGGCCGGCATGAGACCTTCTGCCAGGCAGCGCAGGAGGCGCTGGCCTCCGGCGTGCCCGTGGTGGCGCCGCGCTCGGGCGGTCCCGTCGACATCGTCAGTGACGGCGTGACGGGCCTGCTCTACCGCCCCGGCGACGGCGAGGACCTGCGCCGCAGCGTCGACTACCTGGCCGAGGACCCGGTGCTGCGCCGGACCATGGGCCGCTCGGCCCGGGTGGCCGTCCAGGGTCGGTCCTGGCACGCGATCAACCGTCGGCTCGTCGAGCACTACCGCGAGGTCATCGACGACCGGCTCGGCCGGTTCCGGCTCAGCGCCTGACCAGCGCGGCCACCTCGTCGACGCTGTCGACCAGGTGGACGTGGCCGGCCATCACGGATTCGCCCGCGAGCGCCTGCAGCAGCGGCCACGCGGGCAGCACCTCGGTCCAGTACGCGCGACCCAGCAGGATCATGGGGGCGACCCGATCCGGGGTGGCGTAGTAGTTCTCGCAGGCATCCTGGAAGACCTCCTGGACGGTGCCGGCGGCACCGGGCAGGAAGACGATGCCGGCGTCGCAGATCTCGAGCAGGATCGCCTCGCGGGTGGCGTTGCGGAAGTACTTCGCGACCGCGTCGCAGAACACGTTGGGCGGCTCATGGCCGTAGAACCAGGTCGGGATGCCGAGCGAGGTCGGCTGCTGCCTGCCACCGGCGTACCCGGCCCGCACCGTCATCGCCGCCACCATCCAGTCCTGGATCGAGGGTGCGAAGCCCGGCACCTCCGCGAGCCCGTCGATCGCGGTGGTGACCGCCTCGAGGGGGTAGGTCGCCAACCAGGCCCCGAGGTTGGCCGCCTCCATCGCGCCCGGTCCGCCGCCGGTGGCGACCACGTGCCGCCGGCCCAGCACATGACCGAGCCTGGCGGCGGCGCGGTACGTCTGGTCGCCGCGCTGCGCGGCGTGGCCGCCCATCACCCCGACCAGATGCCGTCCCGCGACCCAGGCGTCCAGGGCCTCGTCGATGCCGAAGTCGTGCAGTGCCCGGACACGGGCCCGCTCGCGGGTGTGCTGCTCGCGGGACCAGGAGTAGGCGCGGGCGTCGAGGGAGTCGACGTACGCCGGGGTGTCGTACAGCTCCTCGGGCGTGTAGAGCGTCGTGCGCTCCGGATCGACGGGCGCCCGCGCCACCGGCGGTGCGAGCGGGACGGGGCGGTGGCGGACGGGACGGCGCTTCACGAGCGTCAACGTACGCCGAGCCACGTCGGGTGCTCCCACGGGCTTGGCGGACGCGGCGGCTCCGCACGCGCGGGCCATCAGCTCGGCTAGCCCAGCAGCGGTGCCACCGCGCGCGCCAGCAGCGAGGGGCGCCCGGTCAGCTGCTCCTCGCCGTCGGCCAGCGTCATCGCGCTGAGCCCCACGTTGACGCCCAGCCAGCGCAGCGGTTCGGGCTCCCAGTCGGGGGAGCGATGACCGACCCAGGGCAGTGCCGTCAGCTCCGAGCTCGCGCCCAGGACGAGGTCGCGGAGGGTGCGTCCGGCCAGGTTGGTCGTCGAGACGCCGTCGCCGACGTACCCGCCGGCCCATCCCAGGCCGGTGCCGGTGTCCAGCCCGACCGAGGCGCACCAGTCCCGCGCGATCCCGAGCGGTCCGCCCCAGGCATGGGTGAACCGGGTGCCGTGCAGCACCGGGAACATCTCGACCACCGTGGTGCGCAGCTTGGCGAAGACCTTCTCGTTGCGCTCGTGCTGGGGCGCGATCCGCGAGCCGAACGGGTACGGCGCGCCGCGGCCTCCGAAGACCAGCCGATCGTCTGCGGTGCGCTGACCGTAGACGATGAGGTGGCGGTGGTCGCTGAAGGTCTCGCGCCGCGCCAGCCCGATCTCGTCCCAGACCGAGGAGGGCAGCGGCTCGGTCGCGACGATGAGGGAGTAGACGGGGATGACAGCGCGCGAGAGGCCGGGCAGGGCAGCGGTGTAGCCCTCGGTGGCACGCACCACGACGTCGGCGTGGACGGTGCCGCGCTCGGTCACGGCCCGGTGCGGCCGGATAGCAGTGACCCTCGTGCGCTCGTGGATGGTCACGCCGTACCGCTCGACGGTCGCGGCCAGGCCACGGGCCAGCTTCGCCGGATGCAGCGCCGCGCAGTCGGGGGTGTACGTCGCGCCCAGCACCCCGGTGGCGTTCAGCCTCGACCGTGCCTCGGCTGCCGAGAGCAGGGTGACGTCGTCGGCCCCCGAGGCCGTCGCCGCGGCGGCCTCCGCGCGGGCGCGCGCCAGCTGCGGCCGCGTCCGGGCGAGGACGAGGGTGCCGCCCTTGGCCAGGTCCGCATCGATGCCCTCCGCGTCGGCGACCCGGATCACCTCGTCGACCGACGCGCGCATGGCCCGATGCTGCGCGGCCGCGGCCGCCGAGGAGGTCATCGCCGCCAGCTTCTCGAAGGAGGCGGGGAAGAGTGCCGAGCACCAGCCGCCGTTGCGTCCCGAGGCCCCGAAGCCGGCGGTCTCCGCCTCGAGCACGACGATCCGCAGATCGGGCCGCGCCTGCGCGAGGTAGTAGGCGGTCCACATCCCGGTGTAGCCGGCGCCGACGATGGCGACGTCGCAGGTCACGTCGCCGGCCAGCGCGGGCCGCGGCACGAGCGGGTCACCGGCCGTCTCGTGCCACAGCGAGAGGCCACGGTAGGCGCTCGGAGCGCTCACCGAACGCCCCAGGCGTAGGACTGCTTCTGCAGTCGCAGGTACATGAAGGTCTCGGTGCCGGCGACGCCGGGGACGGTGCGGATGGTGCCCGAGATGAGCTCGAGCAGATCCTCGTCGCTCTCCGCGACGACCTCGACCAGGAGGTCGTAGGTGCCTGCCGTCACCACCACGTAGTCGACCTCCTCGACGGCGGCGATCGCCTCCGCGACCGGCTCGACGGGGCCGTTGACCCGGATCCCGATCATCGCCTGACGGGCGAAGCCCAGCTCCAGGGGATCGGTGACCGCGACGACCTGCATCACGCCGCCGTCGATGAGGCGCTGCACCCGCTGACGCACGGCTGCCTCGGAGAGCCCCACCTCCTTGCCGATGGAGGCGTAGGAACGGCGACCGTCCTGCTGCAGCTGCTCGATGATGGCCTTGCTCACCTCGTCGAGGGACGCAGGACCGGGGATCCGCTTTCGGGTCATGGCCTTACCTTGTCATCGCGTCATCGGCGGCGGCGGTTGAGCACGCCGGTGGCCACGGCGAGCGCGGCCGCGACCAGGAAGATGATCGTGCCGAAGCACAGCACCTGCGGCGCCATGCCCTTCTTGGTGAACCCGTAGGCGTAGAGCGGGAAGGTCTGGGTCGATCCGTTGATGAAGGAGGTGATCACGTAGTCGTCGATGGACATCGCCAGCGCCAGGAGGAAGGCGGCCACGATCCCGGGCGTCAGCATCGGGAGCGTGACCTTCCAGAACGCCACCACCGGGGTCGCACCCAAGTCGCTCGCGGCCTGTTCGAGCTGGGTGCCGGTGCCGGAGAGACGGGCCCGCAGGGTGGCGACGACATAGGCGATGTTGAAGGCCACGTGCACGATCAGGATCGTGGTGAAACCCATCGGGAAGTTGAGCGAGAGGAAGAAGGCCAGCGCGGAGGAGCCGACCACGATCGAGGGTGCGGCGATGTCCAGGAACAGCAGGCTGCTGATGACCCCTCGGCCCCAGAAGCGGTGACGGGCCAGGGCGAGCGCGAGCGGTAGGCCGAGGATCACCGAGAGCGCTCCGGACAGCAGCGCGATCACGATCGAGGTGACGAAGGCGGTGGTGATGCCTTCGGCGTCGAACAGGTGGGCGTACCAGGTGAGGGTGAAGCCCTTCCAGACCGGACTGATCGCGTTGTGCGAGGCCTCGTTGAACGAGTAGACGACCATGGCCACGATCGGGACCAGCAGGAACGCCACCACGAGGCAGTAGAAGATCGGCAGGCCCAGCCGGGGCCTCGGCTTGCGGTCGGGGATGTCCTCGAGGGCGAGAGGCGCAGGGCCGAACATCGGCTCCCGGGAGGTGACGACATCGCTCATGTCAGACCAGATCCTCGATGTTCTCGGTGCCTACGACGCGGGCGTAGAGGAACAGGATGAGACCGAGCAGCACCATCAGCAGCGTCGAGAGCGCCGCCGCGATGTTGTACTGCTGGTTGGTGAAGTAGGCGAACTGGATCGACTGCCCGATCGTCCAGGTGTTCTTGCCGCCGAGGATCGAGGAGTTCACCGGGTCTCCGACGGTGTCGATGAGCACCAGCAGGATCCCGGAGAACACCCCGGAGCGCGAGAGCGGGACGGTGACCTTGAAGAAGGTCGTCGGGCCGCGCCCGTAGAGGTCGTAGGAGGCCTCGTGCAGCCGCGGGTCCAGCCGCTCGAGCGCGACGTAGATGGGCAGCACCATGAAGGCCAGGTCGTTGTAGACCATGCCGCCGATGACCGAGCCCGGCGTCGCCAGGAAGCTCTGGTCCTTGCCCTGCAGGTGCAGGTCCTGCAGCACCTTGGTGATCGGCCCGTCACCGCCGAGCAGGTAGAACCACATGTCGGTGCGGATGATCAGCGAGACGAAGAAGGTCACCATCACCAGGGCGAGCAAGGTGCTCTTCCAGCGCGGCTTGGCCCGGAAGGCGATGAAGTAGGCGACCGGGTAGGCGAGCACGATCGTCAGCGCGGTGGCGGAGCATCCGTAGACGAGCGAGCGGAGCAGGTAGCGCCAGTACGGCGTGTCGCCGGTGAACAGCTGGACGTAGACGTGCCAGTGCCAGGTCAGCTGGTAGCCGTCGTCGGGGTTCCCGGTCATCAGGGAGACCAGCAGGCCCGAGACCAGCGGGATGAGGAAGAAGAACGACAGCCAGGCGACGCCGACCAGGCTGAGCAGGTACGGCGTCACCCCGCGGGCGAACCGCCGCCTGCGTGCGGACGGCGCCGCCGCGCCGAGGGGTACGGTCGTCGCGGTCACGAGCCCTGCACCACCGGCTGGAAGATCGAGGTGTAGAGGTCGTGCTCGGCGCGGTTCTTCATCACCGGGTAGTTGTGCGCCTTGGCCATCACCGAGTCCGCCGGGAAGGCAAGGGTGCTCGAGCTGTAGTCCGGGTCGTCGAGCTGCTTCGCGATGTAGTCGCGTACGCCCTGGACCGGCGAGACGTACCAGATGTAGTCCTCGACCACTGCCGCCACGGACGGCTGGTAGTAATAGTCCATCCAGGTGAGCGCATCGAGCGGGTTGCGGGCGGTGATCGGGATCATCATGTTGTCGTGCCAGGCGGTGAAGCCCTCGCTCGGGAAGGCGAACCTGGCATGGGGATAGTCGCTCTGGAGGGCGAGGATGTCACCGGAGTAGGCCATCACGATCGGGATCTGCTTGGCCTTGAAGGCATCGAGGTAGCCCTGGTCGTAGAACTTCCGGACGTTGGGTCGCAGCTTGTCGGTGAGCCAGGTGGCCGCCTTGCGCCACTCGGCCTCGCCGGAGGTCTCCGGGGTGGAGCCGGTGACGCACATCGCCGGGACCGAGAGCTCGTCGAGGTCGGAGAGCAGGCCGATCTTGTTCTTGTACTCCGGCTTGGTCAGGTCCGCCCAGCTGGTGATGTCGCCGTCGACGAGGTCGGAGTGGTAGGCGATGCCGGTGTAGCCCGACTGCCATACCGCGCTGTGCAGGGCGTCGAAGTCGTAGGTCGGCGAGGCCGCGGTCGGGACGGCGTTCTTGAGGAAGTTCGGCATCCGTGAGTGGTCGAGCTGCGCGACCCAGCCCTTCTGCACCAGCTCGGTGAACTCCCAGCCGTTGGTCATCACGAACAGGTCGGAGCTGGTCGGCTTCCCGGCGGCGAGCGCCGGGGAGATCTTGCCGTAGTACGACGCCGTGTCGGCCACCGCGGCATCGTTGTAGTTCACCTTGATCCCGGTGTCCTTGGTGAACTTCTCCAGGGTGGGGTAGCGACCGTGCTTGTCGGCGTCGATGTAGGCCGCCCAGTTGTCGAAGCTGAAGTGACCATTCTTCTTCTTCGAGGCCCACCACGCGGTCCAGTCGGTCGCGGCGGCCGTGGCAGCGCCCGCATTGGTGCCGGCGATGCCGCAGGCGCTGAGGAAGCCTGCCAGCGCCCCCGCGCCGGCGAGCGCACCGGTGCCCCGCAGGAGTCCGCGCCGGGACATCCGGGGCTGGGTCAGCCCGCGGAGCCGGGCCAGGTCGCGTCCCTGATCGCCGTTCATGCCGCCGTCTCCTTGCCGTGGTCGGGGCCCTCGGCCGCACTGCCGGCGGTGCCGGGTGGCGGCAGCAGGAAGCACTGCGATGCGTCCCAGGCGACCTCGACCCGCTCGCCCGCGGAGATCCGGGTCGCCGACGTGTTCTGCCGGATGGCGTGCAGCTGCGCACCCCAGGAGGTGACCAGATGGGCCTCGGAGGTGGCGCCGAGGTAGACCACCTCGGAGACCGTCGCGACGATCCGGTTGGGGCCGGTCGCCGGGTCGGGGGAGGCGGTGAGCTGGAGCTTCTCCGGCCGGATGCCGAGGCGCCACCCCGGTCCGGTCGCCGTCTTGGTGTCGGTCGTCTCCACCGCCGTACCGTCGGGCAGCGTGGCGAGGGACCCGCCGACCTCGAGCGGCAGCACGTTGCACGCGCCGAGGAACTCCGCGACGAACTGGGTCGGCGGCCGGTCGTAGACCTGCTCGGGTACGCCGAGGCCCTCCAGCCTCCCGCCGTTCATGACGCCCAGCCGATCGGCCATCGCCATCGCCTCGGACTGGTCGTGGGTGACGTAGAGGAAGGTGATCCCGACCTCGCGCTGGATCCGCTTGAGCTCGTGTTGCATCGTCTTGCGGATCTGGGCGTCCAGGGCCCCCATCGGCTCGTCGAGA
The DNA here is from genome assembly GCF_029873215.1 of Nocardioides sp. BP30. Lineage (NCBI taxonomy): Bacteria > Bacillati > Actinomycetota > Actinomycetes > Propionibacteriales > Nocardioidaceae > Nocardioides > Nocardioides lacus. The sequence goes on from NZ_CP123620.1 coordinate 1,672,189, forward strand.
AGGAGGACCTTGGGGTGGTTGACGAGCGCACGGGCGAGGGCGACGCGCTGCTGCTGGCCGCCGGAGAGCTGGGCGGGCCGGCGCTTGTCGAAGCCTGCCAGCCCCACCAGCTCGAGATACTCCACCGCGCGCCTGGCGGCCTCGGCCTTGGCCACACCGCGGCGGCGCAGGCCGAAGGTGACGTTCTCCAGGACGGTCAGGTGGGGGAACAGCGCGTAGGACTGGAAGACGGTGTTGACGTCGCGCCGGTGCGCGGGCAGGGCCGTGACGTCGTGACCGTCGAGGAAGATCGCGCCGGTGCTGGGAAGCTCGAAGCCGCCGACCATGCGCAGCGTGGTGGTCTTGCCGCACCCGGACGGACCGAGGAGGGCGAAGAACTCGCCCGGGGCGAGGTCGAGTTCGAGGTTGTTGACCGCGATGGCATCGCCGAACCGGCGGCTGACGCCGCGGATCGAGACGGCCGCCTCGGCCGGTGCGACCGCTGCTGCTTCGGTCATCTCAGGCTCCCTTGAACGGACGGTGACGCGACATGTGCGGTACCTAACCACGGCATTGTTACGGAGTCACTACATCGATCGGCTTTTGCAACGAATTTGCCGCCTGGAGAATGACGAATTCTCGGAATCTGCTGTGAACGGTCATCAGAGCCACGCTTTCCGTTGTCAGCTCCCGTGGTCTATGATATGTAGCGAGCGCTTCATACGACCGAGACGAGGTGCGCGATGCCGGCTCAGGCCCGCGATGACGACGACCTGTTCGCCCACGTGCGCAACGAGGTCTACTGGCTCGACGACGAGGACCGGCCCGATCCACTGCCCGCCCTCATGGGGGAGGACCGGGCCGACCTGCTCGTGGTCGGCGGGGGTTACACCGGACTGTGGACAGCGCTTCTCGCCCGTGAGCGCCACCCCGACCGGTCGGTGATCCTCGTCGAGGGCTACCGGTGCGGGGACGGCGCGAGCGGGCGCAACGGCGGCTTCATGAACCCCTCGCTCACCCACGGCTTCGACAACGGCCTGGCCCGCTGGCCGGAGGAGATCGACGAGCTGGACCGCCAGGGTGCGCAGAACCTGCGCGAGATCGAGGCGGCGATCCGCCGCTACGACATCGACTGCGACTTCTCCTGGGGCGGTGAGGTGTCGGTGGCCGAGACCGAGGCCGACCTGGAGGGTCTGCGCGAGACCTACGAGGAGATGGCCGCGCACGGCCACGACGTACGTTGGCTCGGGCCGGACGAGATCGCGGCACGGGGCGCGCACTTCCTCGGCGGCATGATGCAGGTCGACTCCGCCCTGGTCGACCCAGCGCGGCTCGTGTTCGGGCTGCGCAGGGCGTGCCTCGAGCTCGGGGTCCGGATCTATGAGAACACCTGGGTCAACGAGATCAAGGAGCACGGTGCCGGCATCCGGGCGGTGACCGATCAGGGCCTGGTCGATGCCGATCGGATCGCGCTCGGCACCAATGCCGCCTCCGCGCTGGTGCGCCCGATCAAGAGCCGGGTGGTGCCGGTCTACGACTATGTCCTGATGAGCGAGCCGCTCACCGACGAGCAGTACGACGCGTTGGGCTGGAAGGACGGGTCAGGCCTCTCGGACGCCTCCTCGATGTTCGTCTACTACCGGATGACGCCGGATCGGCGGATCCTGTGGGGCGGGTACGACGCGGTGTACTTCTTCGGCAACACCACCGGCCCCGAGTACGAGTTCCGCACCGATGTCCACGAGCGGCTGGCCGAGCTGTTCCGGCGCCGCTTCCCGCAGGTCGCCGACCTGCGCTGGGAGTATCGCTGGGCCGGCGTGATCGATACCTGCAGCCGATTCACAGCGTTCTACGGCACCACCCACGGAGGCAAGGTCGCCTACGCGGTCGGCTACACCGGCCTCGGCGTCGCCTCGACCCGCTTCGGGGCCAACGTGATGCTCGACCTGCTGGCCGGCGAGCAGACCGAGCGGACCCGGCTGAGGATGGTGCAGGAGAAGCCGATCCGGTTCCCGCCCGAGCCGCTGAAGTGGATCGGCATCACCGTGACCCGGCGCGCCATGGAGAAGGCCACCCGCACCGGGAAGCGCGGCCCGTGGCTGCGGATGATGGACGCCGTCGGCCTGGGCTTCGACAGCTGAGCCTCGCGGCTGGTCCCGGCCCCCCGAGCCGGGACCAGCCGCATCGCCCCCCCCGTCAGATGAGCGAGACGCCCTTCTCCAGGACGACGCGCAGGATCTGTGTCATCTCGTCGAAGTGGCTCTGGTCGCAGATGAGCGGCGGTGCGACCTGGATGACCGGGTCGCCGCGGTCGTCCGCTCGGCAGTAGAGGCCCTCGGCGTACAGGGCGCCGGACAGGTAGCCGCGCAGCAGCCGCTCGGCCTCGTCGTCGCTGAACGACTCCTTGGTGCTCTGGTCCTTGACGAGCTCGATGCCGTAGAAGTACCCGTCGCCGCGCACGTCGCCGACGATCGGGATGTCCTGCAGCGACTCCAGAGCCGCCCGGAACGCACCCTCACGCTCCCTGACCCCTTCGAGGATCTTCTCGTCCTCGAAGATCTGCAGGTTCTTCAACGCCACCGCGGCAGAGACGGGGTGACCGCCGAACGTGTAGCCGTGGTAGAAGGTGTTGGTGCCCTGCAGGAACGGCTCCATCAGGCGGTCCGAGGCGATCATCGCGCCGATGGGGGAGTAGCCCGAGGAGAGCCCCTTGGCGCAGGTGATGATGTCGGGCTGGTAGCCGTAGCGCTCCGCGCCGAACATGTGGCCGAGCCGGCCGAAGGCACAGATGACCTCGTCGGAGACCAGCAGGACGTCGTACTCGTCGCAGATCTCGCGCACCCGCTGGAAGTAGCCCGGCGGGGGCGGGAAGCAGCCGCCGGCGTTCTGCACCGGCTCCAGGAAGACCGCGGCGACGGTGTCGGGGCCCTCGTACTCGATCGCCTCGGCGATCTGGTCCGCCGCCCAGCGACCGAACGCTTCGAGGTCGTCCTCGACATGCCCGGGGGCGCGGTAGAAGTTGGTGTTCGGCACCCGGAAGGTCGAGGGCACCAGCGGCTCGAAGGGCTCCTTGAACGCCGGCAGGCCGGTGATCGAGAGCGCGCCCTGGGTGGTGCCGTGATAGGCGTACTTGCGGCTGATCACCTTGTGCTTGGCCGGCTTCCCGACCAGCTTGAAGTAGTTCTTGGCCAGCTTCCACGCGCTCTCGACGGCTTCGCCCCCACCGGTGGTGAAGAAGATGCGGTTGAGGTCGCCGGGGGCGTAGGACGCGACCTTCTCGGCCAGCTCGATCGCCGCGGGATGGGCGTAGGACCACAGCGGCATGAACTCCAGCTGCTTGGCCTGCTCGGCGGCGGCCTCGGCGAGCTCGTGCCGGCCGTGGCCGAGCTGGCTGGTGAACAGGCCGCCCAGCCCGTCGAGGTAGCGCTTGCCCTGAGCGTCCCAGAGGTAGGCGCCCTCGCCGCGGACCATCACGGGGATGTCGGCCTGGTCGTAGACCGAGTGCCGGGCGAAATGCAGCCAGAGGTGATCCTTTGCTGCCTGCTGGAGGTGTGCGTAGTCAAGGGCCATGTCCCCATGTTGGTCGCCCGTGGCCGGTCCGGCAAGCGGATCCATCGCAAAGAGCGAAATCCACGACGGAATCCGTGGTCGCTCTCGAACAATTGCGCGGCGCATGTAGCGAGCGCTTCGTACGTCGCGTTACAGTCCGGTATGGCCACTCAGCGATCTCAGCCCGCCCCCATGCGCATCCTCCTGGTCGGAGCCGGCGGCGTCGGAGCGGCGTTCGCCTCGATCGCCGCCCGCCGTGACTTCTACGAGTCCCTGCTGATCGTCGACTTCGACGCCGAGAGTGCGGAGAAGGCTGCCTCGGCCGACGCCCGGTTCACCTGGGCCACCGCCGACGCCGGTGACGTCGACGCGCTGGTCGCGATCGCCCGGGAGCATCGCGTCACCCACGTGATGAATGCCGTGGACCCGCGCTTCGTGATGCCGGTCTTCGAGGCCGCTCGGATCGTCGGTGCCGACTATCTCGACATGGCGATGTCGCTCTCCCAGCGTCATCCGCAGGAGCCCTACTCCAAGACCGGCGTGATGCTCGGTGACCAGCAGTTCGCCCAGCACCACCTGTGGCAGGCGAACGACCGTCTCGCTCTGGTGGGCATGGGCGTGGAGCCGGGCCTGGCGGACGTGTTCGCCCGCTATGCGGCCGACCACCTCTTCAGCGAGATCGACGAGCTCGGCGTGCGCGACGGGTCCAACATCACCGTCGAGGGCTACGAGTTCGCGCCGTCGTTCTCCATCTGGACCACCATCGAGGAGTGCCTCAACCCGCCGGTGGTCTGGGAGAACGGCACCTGGCACACCACCGAGCCGTTCTCGGACGCGGAGGTCTTCGACTTCCCCGAGGGCATCGGGCCGGTGGAGTGCGTGAACGTCGAGCACGAGGAGGTCCTCCTCATGCCGCGGTTCGTCAACGCCAAGAAGGTGACCTTCAAGTACGGCCTCGGCGACGAGTTCATCGACGTCCTCAAGACCCTCTCCAAGCTCGGTCTGGACCGGACCGAGCCGGTCGAGGTGCGCTCGAGCACCGGTCCGGTCGCGGTCAGCCCGCGCGACGTGGTCGCCGCGCTGCTGCCCAACCCGGCCAAGCTGGGACCGCAGATGCACGGCAAGACCTGCGCCGGACTGTGGGTCACCGGCAAGGACAAGGACGGCGCGCCGCGCTCGACGTACCTCTACCACGTGGTGGACAACCAGTGGTCGATGGAGGAGTACGGCCACCAGTGCGTCGTGTGGCAGACAGCGATCTGCCCGGTGGTGGCGCTGGAGCTGCTCGCGACCGGCGTCTGGAAGGGCGCCGGCGTGCTGGGCCCGGAGGCCTTCGACGCGCTGCCCTTCCTCGAGCTCCTCAACGCCTACGGCAGCCCGTGGGGGATCAAGGAGCTCTGAGGGCGCACCGCGCCGGCGGCGTGGACGCGAAGGGGTCCAGGCCGGATGGCTGGACCCCCTTCGCGCGCAGGGCGGGCTCAGGCCTCGTCGTCGCCGTAGCGCTGCGCGATCCACACCGGTACGACGGCGACCACCGTGAGCACGGCGGCGACCACGTTGATCACCGGCGCCTGGTTGGGGCGGAACAGGTTGTCGAAGATCCACAGCGGCAGCGTTCGCGTCGACCCGGCGGTGAACTCGGTGACCACGATCTCGTCGAAGCTCAGCGCGAAGGCCAGCAGGCCGCCGGCCAGCAGCGCACCCCGCAGCTGCGGGAAGGTCACCCAGCGGAAGGTCTGGAACCCGCTCGCGCCGAGGTCGGCCGACGCCTCCTGCAGGTTCGTGCCGGTGCGCCGCAACCGCGCCTGCACGTTGTTGAAGACCACCACGACGCAGAACGTCGTGTGCGCGATGATCACGGTGAGCAGGCTGAGGTTCCAGCCGAGCACCGAGTGGAACGTCGTGTTCATCGCGATGCCGGTGACGATGCCGGGCAGCGTGATCGGCATGGTGATGAGCAGGCTGATCGGCTGCTTGCCCCACACCGGGTAGCGCTGCAGGGCGAAGGCGGCGCAGGTGCCGAGCACGAGCGCGAGCGCGGCAGCGCACACGCCCACGATCGCGGTGGCGCCCAGGGCGTGCCAAGCGCCGCTGTTGTGTGCCGCGGCCTGCCACCAGTTCAGCGTCAGACCGGTGGGCGGGAACGCGAACGTCCGCGAGGAGTTGAACGAGTTGAGGACGACGAAGAGCAGCGGCACGTAGAGGAAGACCAGGACCAGCACGGTCCAGGCGCCGGCGAAGCGCCGGAATCCGGCGGAGAGTCTCATCGGGACTCCTGTTCCAGGGAGCCGGTCGCCCGCAGGGCGAACAGGTAGACGAGGACGACCACCAGCGGCACGAACGAGAGTGCCGCCGCGAGCGGCTGGTCGTTCGCGGTCACGAGCTGGCCGTAGATGACGTTGCCCAGCAGCTGGGTCTTGCCGCCGACGATCTGCACGGCGATGTAGTCGCCCAGCGAGAGCGAGAAGGTGAAGATCGAGCCGGCCGCGATGCCGGGGAAGGCCAGCGGTGCGGCGATGCGGCGCAGCGTGGTCGCACTGGTGGCACCGAGGTCGGCGCTCGCCTCCCACATCGAGTGCGGGACCCGGGTGAAAGCGGCGTAGACCGGCAGGATCATGTACGGCAGCCACAGGTAGGACAGCGTGATCACGGTGGCCGGCAGGCCGTAGCCGATGCTGTGCCCACCGGTGATCCAGTCCAGGGGACCGTTCGGCGCGAGCAGGCCGCGCCAGGCGTACGCCTTGACCAGGTAGGACGCCCACAGCGGCGTCGTCACCGCCACCATGAGGGCGATGCGCATCGTCGGGCCGGCCACCTTCGCCATGAACAGCGCGAGCGGTACGGCGAGGACCGCGTCGATCACTGTCACGCCGAGCGCGACGCCGACCGTGCGCAGGGTGACGGTGCGGAACAGCGAGTCGTGGAAGACGGCGCCGAAGTTGCCCGTCGTGGTGACGTGGACGACCTGGCCGGTGAAGGAGTCGACGCTCCAGAACGCGCTGATCAGCAGCACCGCCATCGAGCCGAGGTAGGCGATGACCAGCCACGCCATCGGCGGCAGGAGCAGGAGGTAGCCGCGCAGTGCGGGACGGCGGTTGGAGCGCCGTCCCGCACGCAGGTTCTCCGTGGGAACCAGGGAGGTCACGTCAGCCCTTCATCTGCTGCCACTTGGTGACCCACTCGGCGTAGTCGGTGCAGGTGGTGCCGGAGCCGTCGACGCACTGCTTCTGCGGGGTGGTCCAGTAGTGGATCTGCGAGGCGTAGGCGGCATCGGTCGCGTGGTAGGTGTTGCAGAAGTCCTTGTCGCTGGTCTGGGCGCACGACAGCGTCTGCGCGGGCGCCTCACCGAACCACTCCGCCACCTCGGCGTTCACCTTCGGCGAGGTGATCCAGTCCATCCACTCGTACATGCAGTTGGGGTGGGCCGCCTTCGCGGCCAGCATCCAGGTGTCCGACCAGCCGGTGGCGCCCTCGGTCGGCACGGTGGTGCCCACCTGGACCTTCTTGTCGGAGTTGATCAGGTTCGCGATGACCTGCCAGGAGGTGCCGATGACGCTGGAGCCGGACTCGAAGGACTGCACCGCCTTGGTGTAGTCCGACCAGTACTCGCCGACGTTGGCGTTCTGCTGCTTGAGCAGCGCCACGGCCGCGTCGAGCTGCTTCTCGGTCAGGGAGTAGGGGTCCTTGATGCCGAGCTCGGGCTTGGTCTTCGACAGGTACAGCGCCGCGTCGGCGATGTAGATCGGGGAGTCGTAGGCGGTGACCTTGCCGTGGTAGGGCGAGCTCGCGTCGAACACCGAGGCCCACGACGTGGGCGCGGTCTTCACGGCGGCCTTGTTCCAGGCCAGCACGTTCGCGCCCCAGCCGTGCGGAACGCCGTACATCTGGCCGTCGACCGAGTTCCAGGGCTTGTCCTTGAGGAAGTCGGAGATGGTCTTGTAGTTCGGCACCAGGTCGGTGTTGACCGGTGCGACGTTGCCCGCGTAGATCAGGCGCAGCGTCGCGTCGCCGGAGGCGGAGACGCCGTCGTACTGACCGGTCCGCATGAGCTGGACCATCTCGTCGGACGTGCCGGCGACCTTGGCGTTGACCTGGCAGCCGGTCTTCTGCTCGAAGGGGTGGACCCAGTCGACCGACTTGTCGTCGGAGCCGTCCTCGGCGTAGCCGGCCCAGACGACGAGGTTGAGCTTGCCCTCGCCCGAGCCGAGCTTGGAGGCCTCGGCGATCTTGGGCGGCTTCACCCCCTGGGTGCCGTTACTGCTGGTGGTGGTGGTCGAGGACGAGCAGGCGCTCAGGGCGAGCACGGCGGCGCCGACGATCGCGGCGGCGCCCTGGAGGCGGATCTTCATGCGGGTGTCTCCTCGGGATGTGTGACGAGCCGTTCGGGCGGTGCGGTCAGTCGGTCAGCTGGTGCAGGGCCTCGTCGGTCCACGCCAGGCGGATGCGGTCGCCGCGCTGCACGATGCTCGCGGCGGCGGTGTTGAGGCTGGTGATGGTGACGGTCACCGGTCCGAGGTCGGCGAGCACGCGCGTGCTCGCGCCGGCGTAGACGACCTCGGTGACCGAGCCCTCGCGCACGGTGGCGCCGGCCGGTGCGGGAGCCGTGTCGGCCAGGACGCCGATCTTCTCGGGGCGCACGGCCCAGGTCCCGGAGCGCCCCACCACCTGCTGGGCGGTCTCGCCGGAGAGGATGTTGGAGGTGCCGACGAAGCCGGCCACGAACCGGTTCACCGGCTCCTCGTAGACGGCACGGGCCGAGCCGACCTGCTCGATCCGGCCCTCGTTGAACACCGCCAGGCGGTCGCAGAGGGTGAGCGCCTCGTCCTGGTCGTGGGTGACGAAGACGAAGGTGATGCCGACCTCGCGCTGGATCGCCTTGAGCTCGACCTGCATCTCCTCGCGCAGCTTGAGATCGAGGGCACCGAGCGGCTCGTCGAGGAGCAGCACCTTCGGGCGCACGGCCAGGGAGCGTGCCAGTGCCACCCGCTGGCGCTGGCCGCCGGAGAGCTGGGCGGGCTTGCGGTCGGCGACGTGGTCGAGGCGGACCATGGCCAAGGCATCACCGGCCCGGCGTCGCCGCTCGGCCGTGGCGACGTTGCGGGCGCGCAGGCCGTACTCGACGTTCTCGCGCAGCGTCATGTGCGGGAAGAGCGCGTAGTCCTGGAAGACGGTGGTCACGTCCCGGCGGTGCGGGGGCACCGCGGTGACGTCGGAGCCGCCGAGCAGCACGGTGCCCTCGGTGGGCTGCTCGAACCCGGCGATCATCCGCAGCACGGTCGTCTTGCCGGAGCCGGAGGGACCGAGCATCGCGAAGAACTCACCGTCGGCCACCTCGAGGTCGACGTCGTCGACCGCGACGGTGCTCGCGAACGTCTTGCGGATGCCGCGCAAGGTGACCGATCCATCAGCGGGCCTGGTGGTGGGGGGTGCCATGGCGTAAAACTATGGAACAAGTTTTCAAACCGCAACGGAATCCAGGAACTTTTCGACGGGGAAGGGCGTAGTGACCCTCATGCGGCACTATTACGGCCACGGCACCGCTGTCGTCTTCGCGCCGCTGGAGCCGTTGGGCCGTGCCGAGCTGGTCAGTCGCAGGCTCGCCGACGCCATCGAGCTGGAGCTGCTCACCGACGGGAGCCAGCTCCCCGGTGAGATCGAACTGGCCGCGACCTTCGGCGTCGCCACCGTCACCATCCGCGAGGCGCTCGCCGACCTGCGCCGCATGGGACTCATCCACACCCGGCGAGGTCGCGGTGGCGGCAGCTTCGTCACGACGCCCGTCGGCGGTCCCAGCGACCTGTCGCGCCGCCGGTTGGCCGCGCACAGCGTGATGGAGCTGCGCGACATGGGGGACCTGTACGCCATCGCCTCCGGGGGTGCCGCCGCGCTGGCGGCGGCGCGTGCCTCCGACGACGACGTCCGGATGCTGCGCGCGACGCGTGACGAGCTGGCGGCGGCCATCGATGCGGGCGCCTGGCGGCGCGCCGACGCCCGCTTCCGCGTCCTGATCGCCGTCGCGGCGCAGTCGCCACGGCTCTACCGTGCCGAGATCGACCTGCAGGCCGAGGTGGGCACGCTGCTGTGGCTGGGCTTCGACGCCTGCACCCACGATGAGGAGCTGGCGTGCTGCACCGACATCCTCGACGCCGTCGAGGCCCGACGCAGCGACGATGCGCGGAGGGCGGCGGAGCGGCGCGTGCGCGACGCGACGGCTCGACTGATCGACCACCGGCTCAGCAAGGAGGACCGATGACGAGGCTCACCCCGAACCCGGCGCTGGAGGTGATCGAGGCGGTGGCGCGGGAGGCTTTCGGCCTGACGGCTGTGGTGGACGCCTTCATCACCGAGCATCTGGCCGCGCTGACGGACGCGCACCCGGCGGGCGTCGGCCCGCGCGCGAGCGCCATCGGCGGTCTGCGGGCCGTCCTCGAGGAGAGGCTGAGCGCCCCGGGTGCTCGTGTGGTCGGCGCCGGATTCGTCGCCGCGGTCGGCCTCTTCGAGGACCACGCCTGGTGGTTGGAGTGGTTCGTGCGCGAGGGCGCGGCCGTGCAGCGACTCCAGGTACCGATGGAGCCGACGCAGCTGGGCTTCTACGACTACACGACCACGCGCTGGTTCCGCGAGCCCGAGGCCGACGGGCGGCGTCACGTCATCGGGCCGTTCGTGGACTACCTGTGCACCGAGGACCTCACGCTGACGTTCTCACAGCCGGTCGTCGTCGGGGGGCGCTTCGTCGGCGTCGCCGCCTGCGACATCCGCGCCGTCACCGCCGAGCGCGAGCTCCTGCCGGTCCTGCGGCGGCTGCCGGGAACCTACGTCGTGGTCAACGACGGCGACCGGGTGCTGTGCAGCAACTCCGGCCGCTACGTCTGCGGGGACCTTCTCGAGGCGGGCACAGCGGTACGCCGGCACGGGCTCGACGACCTGTCGTTCGAGGTCGTCGAGCCCGTCTGAGGCGTGGCCTACTTCTGGACGTAGAAGAGGCGCTTGTTGACGAACTCGTCGATGCCGAGGGGGCCGAGCTCGCGGCCGAAGCCGGAGCGCTTGGTGCCGCCGAAGGGCAGGTCTGCTCCCTCGCCGGCGGGGGTGTTGACGTTGGCCATGCCGACCTCGAGCTGGCGAGCCACCTTTACGGCCCGCTCCTCGTCGGTGCTCCACACAGCGCCGCCCAGGCCGAACTCGACGGCGTTGGCCAGCTCGACGGCCTCCTCGTCGCTGTCGACCTTGTACACGACCGCCACCGGCCCGAAGAGCTCCTCGGAGTAGGCGCGCATCTCGGGCGTGACGCCGGTGAGGACGGCCGGGGCGAAGTAGGCGCCGTCGCCGAGCGTGCCGCCGGCGTGCAGGGTGGCGCCCTTGTCGACCGCGTCCTGGACCTGGGCGGCCAGACCCTCGGCGGCCTTGCGGGAGACCATCGGGGAGTAGAGGTCGTCGCCGTCGGCGCCGGCGGTGCGCGGCCGCATCGCGCTGGCCCGCTTCGTCAGCGCGCTGACGAAGTCGTCGTACACCTCGTTCATCACGATCATCCGCTTGTTGGAGTTGCAGGCCTGGCCGACGTTCTCCATCCGGGTGTTCCAGGCGGTCTCGGCGGCCTCGTCCACGTCGGCGGTGTCGAGGATGATGTAGGGGTCGGAGCCGCCGAGCTCGAGGACGACCTTCTTCAGGTTGCGGCCGGCCTGCTCGGCCACCGCGGTGCCGGCCCGCTCCGAGCCGGTCAGCGAGACGCCGTGGATGCGCTTGTCGGCGATCATCGCGGCGATCTGCTCGTGGGTGGCGAACAGGTTGGTGTAGACACCCTCGGGTACGCCCGCGTCCTTCATGATCTGCGCGATGGCCAGCGCGGAGGTCGGGCAGTTCTCGGCGTGCTTGAGCAGCACGACGTTGCCGGCGATCAGGTTGGGTGCGGCGAAGCGGGCCACCTGGTAGTAGGGGTAGTTCCACGGCATCACGCCGACGATCGGGCCGACAGGCAGGTACTCGATGCGGGCGTCGTCGTGCCCCGGCAGCGGCTTGTCGGCCAGGAGCTGGGGGCCGTTGTCCGCGTAGTAGCCGAAGATCTCGGTGCAGAACTCGGCCTCGCCCTTCGCGGCGCTGGGGCGCTTGCCCATCTCGGTGGTGATGAGGTTGCCCAACTCCTCGGCGCGCTCGGTGAAGAGCTCGGCGATCCGCTTCACGATCGCGGCGCGGTCCTCGACCGACCGCTTGCGCCACTCCTCGTAGGCCGCGGTCGCGCCGGCGACGGCCTGCTCGACCTCGGCGTCGGTCGCGAACGGGAACCTCTCCACGACCTCACCGGTCGCGGGATCGGTGACCTGGTACGGCGGTGTCTGCGTGCTCACGAGATATCTCCAGTTCTGAGGTTCCGGGCTGTGCATCCAGCCTACGGCGACGAGATCAGCGGTCGGAAGCGCCGGGGACGACGGATCCGGTCAAAACCTAGTGGGCGCAGCGTGCTCGCCGCACCGGCAGGGCGGTGAGCGGCGGCACCGGACCGCCCAGGAAGTCGCGGATCAGCCCGGCGACGAGCGCCGGCTTCTCCACCGGTACGGCGTGCGAGGCGCCGGGCACGACGGCGAGCTGGGCGGCGGGCAGGGCCTGGTAGAGCGCCGCTGTGTGGTCGAGCCGCACCATGTCGTCGTCGCCGGCCAGCACCAGGGTGGGGGTGGTGACGCCGTGCAGGTCCTCGACCGTGAGGGTCGGCTCGCTGCGCGCCATCGTGTCGAACTTGGCGGTCACGACCGGCAGGTGCTCCGGGCCGTCGGGGGAGCGCTCGGCGTAGGCCCGCGCCGTCGCCTGGCCGATCGTTGAGTCCTCGCCCAGGTCCACGCCCCACTCGATGCCGTCGTGGTGGAAGTTCGCTCCGATCAGCACCTGACGGGTGACCAGGTCGGGCCGCTCGCGGCTGGCCAGCAGCGCGGCGATCCCGCCGTCGCTCCAGCCGACCAGGTGGACCGGGCCGCCGAGGTGCTCGATCACTCCGGTCACCTCGGCGGCCATCGCGGCGTAGTGGAACGGCTCGTGACTGTCGCTGGTGTAGCCGTGCCCGCGGCGGTCGAAGGCGACCACCCGGTAGTCCGCCGCGAGTGGTGCCTCCAGCGCGGCGAGGAGCTCGTCACTGCAGCTCAGCCCGCCGTGGAGGAGGAGCACGGTCTCCCCGGAGCCGCCCGGATCGTGGAGCCAGGTCGGATGGCCGTGGATGTCGACGTACGCGCCCATCTGGACAGCCTAGGCATGGCGAGGCCGACCCCGGCCCCATCGCCTGGAAGGATGCGGGCGTGCGCGATGTGGTGATACTCGGATCGACCGGATCGATCGGGACCCAGGCCCTGGAGCTCGTACGCCGCAACCCGGAGCGCTTCCGGGTCGTCGGCCTGACCGCCGGCGGCGGCCAGCCCGAGCTGTTCGAGCGGCAGGTCGCCGAGTTCCGGCCGACCTTCAGCGGACTCGGCGAGGAGGCGAGCAGCGAGGCCGCAGGGCTGTCCGCCGACGTGGTGCTCAACGGCATCACGGGCGCTGTCGGGCTGCGTCCGACGCTGGCCGCGCTCGACGCCGGCAACACCCTCGCCCTGGCCAACAAGGAGTCGCTGATCATCGGCGGCCCGATCGTCCTCGAGCGCGCCGCGCCCGGACAGATCGTGCCCGTGGACTCCGAGCACTCGGCGATCGCGCAATGCCTGCGCGGCGGTGCGCCGAACGAGGTCCGCAGGCTCGTCCTGACCGCCAGCGGGGGACCCTTCCGCGGCCGCAGCCGCGAGGAGCTCCACGAGGTCACCCCGGCGCAGGCGCTCGCGCACCCGACCTGGGACATGGGCCGGGTGGTCACCACCAACTCCGCCACGCTGGTCAACAAGGGCCTGGAGGTGATCGAGGCGCACCTGCTCTTCGGCATCCCCTTCGACCGCATCGACGTGGTCGTGCACCCGACGTCCTACGTCCACTCCATGGTCGAGTTCACCGACGGCTCGACCCTGGCGCAGGCCGGGCCGCCGACGATGCTCGTGCCGATCGCGCTCGGCCTCGCCTGGCCCGACCGGGTCCCGGACACGGCACCGGGCGTCGACTGGACCCGGGCGCAGAGCTGGGAGTTCTTCCCGCTCGACGACGAGGCCTTCCCGGCGGTTCGGCTGGCCCGTCACGTGGGCGAGCGCGGTGGCACGTTCCCGGCCGTCTACAACGCCGCCAACGAGGTCTGCGTGGACGCCTTCCACGACGGCCGGATCCGCTTCACCGACATCGTGGACACCGTCGAGAGGGTCGTCGCTGGGCATGGCGACGTACCCTCGAGGGGGACGCTGTCCGTCGACGACGTCCTGGCGGCCGACGCCTGGGCCCGCGCCGCCGCCTCCGACCTCATCCGCCCAGCCTGATCGGAACGCTGTTGACCGCCGTCTTCTACCTTCTCGGGGTCGTCCTGTTCGTGGCCGCGATCCTGGCCTCGATCGGCCTGCACGAGCTCGGCCACATGATCCCGGCGAAGGCGTTCGGGGCCAAGGTGACGCAGTACTTCATCGGCTTCGGCCCGACGGTGTGGTCGAAGAAGAAGGGCGAGACCGAGTACGGCGTCAAGGGCGTCCCGCTCGGCGGCTACGTGAAGATCGTCGGCATGCTGCCGCCGGGGCCCGGCCAGGGTCAGGCCCACGCTCGGCAGGCCGACGCCGCGACCTCTCGCAGCGGCCTCTCCGCGGGCTCCGTCGCGGGTTCGCGCACGGGCTCGGCGGGTTCTGCCGCGGGCGCTGCGACCGGCGAGGTGATGGTGCGCCGCTCCAACACCGGGATGTTCACCCAGCTCATCTCCGACGCCCGCGCGGCGGAGTGGGAGACCATCCAGCCCGAGGACGCGCCGCGCCTCTTCTACCGGCTGGCCTGGTGGAAGAAGGTGATCGTGATGGCCGGTGGCCCGACGGTCAACCTCCTGATCGCGTTCTTCGTCTTCCTCGGCGTCTTCGGGATCTACGGCTCGCACGAGGTGGTCGCCGACGGCGGACCGCCCGTCATCGACAGCGTCAGCAAGTGCGTCATCCCGTACGCCGAGTCGGGCCGCGCGTGCAGGAGCACCGACCCGGTGGCCCCGGCGTACCAGGCCGGACTGCGGCCGGGGGACCGGGTCACCTCCTTCAACGGCACCGCGGTGACCGACTGGGCCCAGCTCCGCACGCTGATCCAGCACAACCTGTCGGGCCACGCGGTGATCGGCTACACCCGCGACGGCACCGCGATGACCGGCCAGACCACCACCACCGTCGAGGCGCGGCCCAGCAGTGACGATCCGGACGACCAGACCCTCAAGCAGGTCGGCTTCCTCGGCGTCTCGCCGGCCAGCCACATCCAGGTCACCCACGGCGGCCCGATCTACACGCTGCGCCAGATGGGCACGATGACCAAGGACTCGGTGGTCTCCCTGGTCCACCTGCCCGTCCGGGTCTGGGGTGTGGCCGAGGCCATCGTCGGGGTCAAGGAGCGTGCGGCCGACAGCCCCGTCAGCATCGTCGGCGGCGGCCGCATCGCCGGCGAGGAGATCTCCGCCAAGGGCTTCCCGCTCGGCGACAAGATCGCCGGGCTGCTCATGCTCGTGGGCGGCTTCAACCTGTTCATCGGGCTGTTCAACTTCATCCCGCTGCTGCCGCTCGACGGCGGCCACATCGCCTCCGCCTTGTGGGAGGCGGTCCGCCGCGGCTTCGCCCGGCTGCGCCGCCGTCCCGATCCCGGCTACGTCGACGCCGCCAAGCTGCTCCCGGTCGCGTACGTCGTGGCCAGCTTCCTGCTGGTGATGGGTGTGGTGCTCATCATCGGCGATCTCGTCGTCCCGCTTCATCCCCTGTCACAGTGAACGGATAGCCTGCGAACATGACTTCCCTGGGCATGCCCGAGGCCCCCGCGCCGGTCCTCGCCCCGCGGCGCAAGACGCGTCAGATCAAGGTCGGCAAGGTCGGTGTCGGCAGCGACTACCCGATCTCGGTGCAGTCGATGACCACGACGTTGACCTCCGACGTCAACAGCACCCTGCAGCAGATCGCCCAGCTCACCGCCGCCGGTTGCGACATCGTGCGCGTCGCCTGTCCCAGCCAGGACGACGCCGACGCGCTGCCGCAGATCGCGACGCACTCGCAGATCCCGGTCATCGCCGACATCCACTTCCAGCCGAAGTACGTCTTCGCCGCGATCGAGGCCGGCTGCGCCGCCGTACGGGTCAACCCGGGCAACATCCGCGCCTTCGACGACCAGGTCAAGGAGATCGCGGCGGCCGCGCGCGACCACGGCACGTCCATCCGGATCGGCGTCAACGCCGGTTCGCTCGACAAGCGGCTGCTGCAGAAGTACGGCAAGGCCACGCCCGAGGCGCTCGTGGAGAGCGCCGTGTGGGAGGCGAGCCTGTTCGAGGAGCACGACTTCCACGACTTCAAGATCTCGGTCAAGCACAACGACCCGGTCGTGATGGTGCGTGCCTATGAGATGCTCGCCGAGCGTGGCGACTGGCCGCTGCACCTCGGGGTCACCGAGGCCGGCCCGGCCTTCCAGGGCACGATCAAGTCGGCGACCGCCTTCGGTGCGCTGCTCTCCAAGGGCATCGGCGACACGATCCGGGTCTCGCTGAGTGCTCCGCCGGTCGAGGAGGTCAAGGTCGGCCTCCAGATCCTGGAGTCGCTCAACCTGCGCCCCCGCCGCCTCGAGATCGTCTCGTGTCCTTCGTGCGGTCGTGCGCAGGTCGACGTCTACACCCTCGCCGAGCAGGTCACCGCCGGGCTCGACGGCCTCGAGGTGCCGCTGCGCGTCGCCGTGATGGGCTGCGTCGTCAACGGCCCGGGGGAGGCCCGCGAGGCCGACCTCGGCGTCGCGTCGGGCAACGGCAAGGGTCAGATCTTCGTCAAGGGCGAGGTCATCAAGACCGTCCCGGAGTCCAAGATCGTCGAGACCCTGATCGAGGAGGCCATGCGGCTGGCCGAGGAGATGGAGCCGGTCGAGGGCGCCGGCGCGCAGGTCAGCGTCTCCTGAGCCGAGGGCAGCACCGGCGCCTCGTGAGCGCGGGCTAGAGTCTGGCGCATGCTCACCATGCGCCAGGGGATCAGGCCGCTGGGTCCGGCCGACCTGGACGCGTTCCTCGAGCTGACCTCGGGCGATCCGGTGGTCAACGTCTTCGCGGACTACCGCGCCCGCACCACCAGCCTCGAGCCGCGCTGGCTCGGCGGTGAGGTCTGGGGCCGGTGGGTCGGCGGCGACCTGGTGGCGGCCTGCCACGTCGGCGCGAACCTCGTGCCGATCGCGGCGACCGAGGAGGACGCGCGCGCGTTCGCCGAGCGAGCCCTGACCCGGGGCCGGACGGTGTCGACACTGGTGGGACCGGCGGCACCCGTGCGCGCCTTCTGGGACACCGTCGCCGCCTCGTGGGGCCGTCCTCGGGAGCAGCGTTGGGTGCAGCCCCACATGGTCCTCGCCGGGCCGCCGGCCGTCGAGCCCGACGGCCTCGTACGTCGCTCGACCCGTGCTGACTTCGACGACCTCTACCCGGCCTGCGTCGCCATGTACACCGAGGAGGTCGGGGTGTCGCCCGAGATCGGCGGCGGGGGAGAGCTGTACCGAGCGCGCGTCCTGCAGCTGATCAGCCGCGGCTGGTCGTTCGTGCGGTTCGAGGAGGGCCGGCTGGTGTTCAAGGCCGAGGTGGCGTGCGCCTCGCCGTACGCGGCCCAGATCCAGGGCGTCTTCGTGGTCCCCGACCGACGCGGCGAGGGGCTGGCCACCCGTGGCATGGCAGCTGTCGCCGACATCGTGCGGCGCGAGATCGCGCCCGCCGTCTCGCTCTACGTCAACGACTGGAACGCACCGGCCAAGGCGGCGTACGAGCGGGTGGGCTTCCGCCAGACGGCCACCTTCGCGACAGTGATGTTCTGAGCCCGCATCGCCCGGCGATCCTCCGAGGCCGCCGGTGGCGGGGCCGGCGCTGCCGTGGGCCTCGGTCCGTGAACCACTCCGGTCGATGCTGCGGCAGCCCTGCTTCGAGCGCTGGCTACCCTCACGACATGAGCCTCCCCCTCGACGCCAAGATCGTCCTCGGTGCCTTCACCGTCAGCGGCATCGTCCACCTGGTCAAGCCGGAGGTGTTCAAGCCGCTGATCCCGCGCCAGCTGCCGGCCCATCGCGAGATCATCGTGGCCAGCGGCGTCGCCGAGCTGGTCTGTGCGGCCGGACTGGCCCTGCCGGCGACGCGACGCTGGGCGGGCTACGCCAGCGCCGCGCTCCTGGTCGGCGTCTTCCCCGGCAACGTCAAGATGGCGCTCGACGCCCGCCGTCGCGGCACGCCGGCCCGCCAGGCCGCGACCGTGGCCCGGCTGCCCCTTCAGCTGCCGCTGATCCGCGGCGCCCTGCGTGCCGGCCGCTGAGCAGCGGGCAACCGGTTCGCGCGGGGTACGGCGCCGCCAGTAGCCTTCTGCCCATGCTGGCCCGGATGTCGACCCTGTTCCTGCGGACCCTGCGGGAGGACCCGGCCGACGCCGAGGTGCCCAGCCACCGGCTGCTCGTCCGCGCCGGCTACATCCGCCGCGCCGCGCCCGGCATCTACACCTGGCTGCCGTTGGGCCTGCGGGTGCTGCGCCGGGTCGAGGACATCATCCGCACGGAGATGGACCGGATCGGTGCCCAGGAGGTCTCGTTCCCCGCGCTGCTGCCGCGCGAGCCCTACGAGGCGACCAACCGCTGGACCGAGTACGGCGACGGCATCTTCCGGCTCAAGGACCGTAAGGACGCCGACTACCTGCTCGGGCCGACCCACGAGGAGATGTTCACCCTCCTGGTCAAGGACATGTACAGCTCCTACAAGGATCTGCCGCTGAGCCTCTACCAGATCCAGACCAAGTACCGTGACGAGGCCCGGCCGCGCGCCGGCCTGCTGCGCGGACGCGAGTTCACCATGAAGGACTCCTACTCCTTCGACATCGACGCGGCCGGCCTGGAGGCCTCCTACCAGGCGCACCGCGACGCCTACGTCCGGATCTTCGACCAGCTCGGCTTCGACTACGCGATCGTCAAGGCCACGGCCGGCGCGATGGGCGGCTCGAAGTCCGAGGAGTTCCTCGCCAAGGCGGACGTCGGCGAGGACACCTACGTCCGGTGCACGCACTGCGACTACGCGGCCAACGTGGAGGCCGTAGCCGTCCGGGCTCCTGCGGCACGCAGCGTCGAGGGTCTCGCGGCCGCGCACGTCGAGGACACCCCGTCCACGCCGACCATCGAGTCGCTGGTGGCGCTGCTCAACGAGAAGCACCCGCGGGCGGACCGGCCGTGGGCGGCCGGTGACACCCTGAAGAACGTCCTGCTCACGCTCAAGCACCCCGACGGCACCACCGAGCCCCTGGCCATCGGGCTGCCGGGGGACCGGGAGGTCGACACCAAGCGGCTGGAGGGGCAGCTCGAGCCGATCGAGGTCGCCCCGATGACCGAGGAGGAGTTCGCCAAGCACCCGGCTCTGGTCAAGGGCTACATCGGCCCCGAGGTGCTCGGCGAGGAGTCCGCGAGTGGGATCCGCTACCTCGTGGACCCGCGGGTCGTGACGGGCACCGCCTGGGTCACCGGCGCCAACGAGGCCGGCAAGCACGTGCTCGACCTGGTCGTGGGGCGCGACTTCGGCCCCGACGGCACCATCGAGGCGGCCGACGTCCGCGATGGCGATGCCTGCCCGCATTGCGACGAGGGCACCCTGGAGACCGCCAAGGGCATCGAGATGGGCCACGTGTTCCAGCTCGGGAAGAAGTACGCCGAGGCTCTCGGCCTGCAGGTGCTCGACGTCAACGGCAAGCTGCAGACGGTCACGATGGGCTCCTACGGCATCGGCGTCACCCGCGCGGTGGCGGCCATCGCCGAGGGCACCCTCGACGAGATCGGGCTGTGCTGGCCGCGCCACATCGCGCCCTACGACCTGCACCTGGTCGCGACCGGCAAGGACCAGGCGGTCTTCGAGGCCGCGGCCCGGCTGGCCGACGAGCTCACCGCCGCAGGGCTGGACGTGCTGTACGACGACCGTGAGAAGGTCAGCCCCGGCGTGAAGTTCAAGGACGCCGAGCTGATCGGCGTGCCCACCATCGTGACGGTGGGGCGCGGCCTGGCCGACGGTCTCATCGAGGTCAAGGACCGGCGCAGCGGTGAGAAGACCGACGTGGCGACCGCCGACGCCGTCGCACGACTCACCGCCCTGGTGAACGGCTGACGCCGGCCCCGCTCGGCTGACGCCGAGGGATTTGCAACTTTGTGCAGTGCACAGAGGTGAACCGGCTGCACCCTTCCGCGGCACCGCTGCTCCTTGCACAATTATGCATGCGGGGCGACGCAGATCCCCCACACTCCGAAGTCGGCGGAGCTCCGCCAGGCCCACGTGTCCAGGCCTGAGATGGCGCTCGCGCGCCGGTTGGCCCCGGGGGACGTCTCGGGAGTTCCTCGTGGCCAACCGACGCGCGAGCCTCGCGTTCGTGCCCCGATCGGTGGGCCGCGCGGCGATCGCTCAGACGATGCCGGGCAGGTCGGACGGCTTGCCGCCGAAGCCGAGTTGCCGTACGGCGGTGGCGCTCAGCCAGCCGATCGACCGGGTGCGGTCCGACCCCGTGGTAGCCGCGACCAGGTCGCCGTACCCGACAGCCGAGGCCTGCTCGAGGGCGAGCGCCGCCGCGCTGACCCCGGCCGACGTGCCGAGGCCGGCGGGCAGGTCGTAGGCGGGTGCGGCGCCCGGGGGAGCGATGTCACCCAGGGCCGCCAGTCGCTCGGCCAACGCGTCGCGGGCCGCCCGGTGGAAGTCGTAGGAGGCGCGCAGCGCGTCGGCGAGCGCGCCGGGTGACGTACGGGTGCTCAAGGCGGCGAGCACGTAGACAGCCGCGTGCTCGGCCGCCAGCGCGGTGCGCAGCCGCGCGACCAGGGTGTCGCTCATGCCGCAGCACCTGCGGTGCGTTGCGCGATCGCCGCGCTCATCGCGCCCAGGAGCCGGGCCAGGTCGCCGTCCTGCGCGGACGCGGCCCGAGCTACCAGCGCGGCGGCGAGGGCGCGCTCGCGGGCATCGACCGCCGCGAGCAGGGGCCCGGCACCGAGGGCGACGGCGGACCCGGCGGCGGACGCGGCGTCGAGCGCCTGCAGGTGACGAGCGTGCATGCGGACCAGATCCGCGATCAGCGGGTCGGCCTCCCGATGGGGGAGCAGCGAGGCACGCAGGTCAGCGATCGCCCGTACGGCGTCGTCGACGAGGGGCTGGTCGGGATTGGCGGGGGCCGGAGGGGTGCTGCGCGGAGCCCGCAGCCGGTCCGCCCCGGAGTCGAGCCGGTCCTCGACCTGGTCACGCGAACAGCCGCTGAGCAGCAGGGCCAGCGGCGCCGCTGCCAGGCCCAGGGTCGCCCGCCGGGACAGGGCGGAGGGGGGCGGCGTCACGCCGTCGAGCCTAGCGGTCGCACCCCCTGCGGACCCGGTAGGGTGATGCCTCACAACTGCACCCCACAACAGGATCGGGAGGGATGACCCATGAGTGGACCCGGCGCGACCCCGTCGCGGATCGAAGCCGCCCTCGCCGACCAGCTGCGAGCCCTGGGCCTCGACATCGAGGCGATCGAGCTCACCCCGGCCGGCAAGCGGCGCGTGCTGCGGATCGCCGTGGACAAGGACGGCGGGCTCACCCTGGACGACGTCGCGGACGCGACCCGTACGATCAACGAGATCCTCGACGACCCGGCCAACGCGAGCGTGATGGGCGAGCTGCCCTACACCCTCGAGGTGACCTCGCGCGGCGTCGACCGGCCGCTGACCCTGCCGCGACACTGGCGGCGCAACCGGGGTCGCCTGGTCAAGGTCACGCTGGTCGAGGGCGGCGCGGTGACCGGCCGGATCGGTGGGTCCGACGAGGACAAGGTCACCCTCGAGATCGAGGGTGAGGAGCGGCCGGTGGCGTACGCGGACATCGCGAAGGCGCTGGTGCAGATCGAGTTCAAGAAGATCGAGGAAGACGACTGATGGACATCGACCTGAGCATCCTGCGCATGCTGGAGCGGGAGCGCGAGATCTCCTTCGACGTGCTCGTCGAGGCGATCGAGCAGGGCCTGCTCACGGCCTACCACAAGAGCGCGGGCGCCCAGCAGCGTGCGCGCGTCGAGCTGGACCGCAAGAGCGGGCACGTGCGCGTCCTGGCCGCGGAGCTCGACGACGAGGGCAACCAGATCGGCGAGTACGACGACACGCCCGACGGCTTCGGTCGCATCGCCGCCACCACGGCGCGGCAGATCGTGCTCCAGCGCCTGCGCGACGCCGAGGACGAGGTGCGGTTCGGCGAGTTCTCCGGCAAGGAGGGCGACATCGTCTCCGGGGTGATCCAGCAGGGCCGCAACCCCGACGACGTGATGGTCGATCTCGGCAAGCTGGAGGCGCTGCTCCCGGTCAGCGAGCGCGTCCCCGGTGAGCGCTACGAGCACGGCACCCGGATCAAGTGCCTGGTGATGAGCGTGCGCAAGGGCATGCGCGGTCCGCAGATCACGCTCTCGCGCAGCCACCCCAACCTGGTCAAGAAGCTGTTCGCGTTCGAGGTCCCCGAGATCGCCGACGGGTCGGTGGAGATCGCCGCCATCGCGCGCGAGGCCGGCCATCGCACCAAGATCGCGGTGCGGGCCACCGCACCGGGCGTCAACGCCAAGGGCGCCTGCATCGGTCCCATGGGCCAGCGCGTCCGACAGATCATGACCGAGCTGCACGGCGAGAAGATCGACATCGTGGACTGGTCGGAGGACCCCGCGGCGATGGTCGCCAGCGCGCTCTCGCCGGCCCGGGTGAACTCGGTCGAGATCGTCGATGCGGCCACCAAGTCCGCGCGCGTCGTCGTACCCGACTACCAGCTCTCGCTGGCCATCGGCAAGGAGGGACAGAACGCCCGCCTGGCCGCTCGGCTGACCGGTTGGCGCATCGACATCCGCAGCGACGAGGAGGGCGCCGGGGCCTGAGCGGCCCCGGCAGCACCCCCGAACCGGGGCCACGGCGGTCCCGGTTCGGTATCGGCTGGCCCGAAGCGGTAGAGTTTCTCCTCGGTGGCACTCCCTGACGACACGATCATGCCCGGACCCGTCCGGACGTGCGTGGGTTGTCGGGTCCGGGCCGCCAAACGCGAGTTGTTGCGGGTGAGCGTGGGTCTCGTGGGCGGCCGGAAGGCCGTCCTCCCTGATCCGACGGGCACCGCACCCGGCCGCGGGGCGCATCTGCACCCCAGCACCGAGTGTTACGACCTCGCGGTACGGCGCAAGGCGTTCCCCCGAGCACTGCGGTGCGAGGGCGGGATCAGTGCGGCGGCCGTGGGTGAGTACCTCGACTCGACGACCGTGATGGATCCGACCAGGAACTGGAGCAACAGCTCATGAGCACTCGATGAGTATCTCGCGATGAGCCCCCTCCGCTGTTCACACAGCAACAACCACTAACGGTCTCGAGGAACACCCGACCCGGGTCTTGAGGCCAGAAGGAGAATTGTGGCCAAGACCCGAGTTTCCGAACTCGCGAAGCAGTACGGCATCACCAGCAAGGAAGCGCTGGAGAAGCTGAGCGCTATCGGCGAGTTCGCCAAGACTGCCTCCTCCAGCATCGAGCTGCCGGCGGTGAAGAAGTTCGAGGCGACGTACGCCGCCGAGCTGTCCCAGCAGGCACCGGAGAAGCCGAAGGCTGCGCCGGCGCCTGCCGCCACGCCGGCCGAGAAGCCGGCCGAGAAGGTCGCCGACAAGCCTGCCGACAAGCCCGCTGAGGCGGCGCAGCCGGCACCGGCCCCCGCGGCCTCCGAGCGGCCCGCTTCGGCGCCGTCCGCCCCGGCGGCCGCGGCCCCGTCGGCGCCGTCCGCCCCGGCAGGCCCGCGCCCGGGCCCCAAGCCGGGCCCTCGCGCCGAGGCCCCCGCGCCTGCGGCACCCAAGCCCACCCCGGCCACGCCGGCGGCGCCCGCCGCGTCGGCCGGGTCGGCTAGCCCGGCCAGGCCGGCGCCCAAGGCGCCGTCCCCGAAGGCTCCCTCGCCGGGCCCGCGTCCCGTCGGCCGACCCGGCGCGCCGCGCCCGGGCAACAACCCGTTCTCCTCCAGCCAGGGCATGGGCCGTCGGCCCGCTGCGCCCGGGCCGCGTGATGGTGGTGCCGGTGCACCGACGAGCGGTACGCCGGGCGACCAGCGCCCGCCGCGTCCGCCGGCGGCTCGTGACGGTGGCGCCGCGCCGCGTCCGGGCATGCCGCGTCCCAACCCGGCGATGATGCCGAAGTCGCCGGCCGCCTTCGGGTCCCGCCCCGGTGGGGCCCCCGGCCGTCCCGGAGCTCCGGGTCGCCCGGGTCCGGGCGGTGCCGGTCGTCCCGGCGGCGCCCCCGGTCGCGGTGGTGCTCCCGGCGGTGGCGGTAACCGCTTCGGTGCTCCGGCCGGTGCCGGCGCCGGTGGTCCCGCCGGCGGTGGTCGTCCCGGTGGCGGCGGTGGCCGTCCCGGTCAGCGCGGCTCCACCCAGGGCGCCTTCGGTCGTCCCGGTGGTCCCTCGCGCCGTGGCCGCAAGTCGAAGCGGGCCCGTCGCCAGGAGTTCGAGGCCATGGAGGCCCCGACGATCGGCGGCATCCGCGTCCGCAAGGGCAACGGCGAGACCGTTCGCCTGCCGCGCGGCGCCTCGCTGACCGACTTCGCCGAGAAGATCAACGTCGACGCCGCTCAGCTCGTCCAGATGCTGTTCAGCCTGGGCGAGATGGTGACCGCCACCCAGTCCGTGGGCGACGAGACCCTCGAGCTGCTCGGCGAGGAGCTCAACTACGTGGTGCAGGTCGTCTCGCCCGAGGACGAGGACCGCGAGCTGCTCGAGTCCTTCGACATCGAGTTCGGCGAGGACGAGGGCGACGAGTCCGAGTGGGTCGTGCGCCCGCCGGTCGTGACCGTGATGGGTCACGTCGACCACGGTAAGACCAAGCTGCTCGACGCGCTGCGCAACGCGAACGTGGTCGCGGGCGAGGCCGGTGGCATCACCCAGCACATCGGTGCCTACCAGGTCACCACCGAGGTCGGTGGCGAGGACCGCAAGATCACCTTCATCGACACCCCGGGTCACGAGGCGTTCACCGCCATGCGTGCCCGCGGTTCGCAGTCCTCCGACATCGCGGTCCTGGTGGTCGCGGCGGACGACGGCGTGATGCCGCAGACGGTCGAGGCGCTCAACCACGCCAAGGCCGCCGGCGTCCCGATCGTGGTCGCTGTCAACAAGATCGACAAGCCGGAGGCGGACCCCACCAAGGTCCGCGGCCAGCTGACCGAGTACGGCCTGGTGCCCGAGGAGTACGGCGGCGACGCGATGTTCGTCGACGTCTCGGCGAAGTCGAACCTCAACCTCGACAAGCTCCTCGAGGCCATCGTCCTGACGGCCGACGCCTCGCTCGACCTGCGGGCCAACCCGACGCAGGACGCCCAGGGTCTGGTCATCGAGGCCCACCTGGACCGCGGTCGCGGTCCGGTGGCCACGGTGCTGGTCCAGCGCGGCACCCTGCGGGTGGGCGACTCGATCGTCGCCGGCCCGGCCTTCGGCCGTGTCCGAGCGATGCTCGACGAGTACGGCAACGAGCTGTCCGAGGCCATGCCGGCCCGGCCGGCGATGGTGCTGGGCCTGTCGGCGGTCCCGGGTGCGGGGCAGAACTTCCTGGTCGTCGAGGACGACCGGATGGCCCGCCAGATCGCCGAGAAGCGCGAGGCGCGCGAGCGTGCTGCCATGCAGGCCAAGCGCCGCGTCCGCCGTACGCTCGAGGACTTCATGGCCTCCATGGAGAAGGGCGAGAGCCAGGAGCTCAACCTCATCCTCAAGGGCGATGTGTCCGGCTCGGTCGAGGCGCTCGAGGACGCCCTGTCGAAGATCGACGTGGGCGGCGACGAGGTCTCCATCCGCGTCATCGACCGTGGTGTCGGTGCGATCACCGAGACCAACGTCGACCTGGCCGCCGCCTCCGACGCCATCATCATCGGCTTCAACGTCCGCCCGCAGGGCAAGGCGACCGAGATGGCCGAGAAGGAGGGCGTGGAGATCCGGTACTACACCGTCATCTACCAGGCCATCGAGGAGATCGAGGCAGCGCTCAAGGGCATGCTCAAGCCGGAGTACGAGGAGCGGACCCTGGGCCAGGCGGAGATCCGCGCGATCTTCCGCAGCTCCCGGGTCGGCAACATCGCCGGTTGCTACGTCACCAACGGCCTCATCCGGCGCAACGCCAAGGTCAGGGTCATCCGCGACGGGAAGACCGTCGCCGACAACCTCGACCTGGCCTCGCTCAAGCGGGAGAAGGACGACGCCGCCGAGGTCCGCGAGGGCTTCGAGTGCGGTCTGGTGCTGCGCAACTTCCAGGACATCAAGGAAGGCGACGTCGTCGAGGCCTTCGAGATGGTCGAGATTCCGCGGAGCTGATCAACGCCGAGAGGTCAGTTTCTGTGGGTCGAGTGGTCACCAAGTGCCACGATGATCTGCAGGAACTGACCTCTTGCCGCGCCGAAACTGACTTCTCGACCCGCAAGAAGTGACCTCTCAACGAGGAGAAGAGACATGAGCAACCCGCGCGTGCGCAAGATCGCCGACCGGATCAAGGTGATCGTCGCGCAGATGCTGGAGCGCCGGATCAAGGACCCGCGGCTCGGCTTCACCACCGTCACCGACGTGCGGGTGTCGGGGGACACCCAGCAGGCGACCGTGTTCTACACCGTCCTGGGCGCTGACACTCCCGCCGAGCTCGCCGGGACGGCCACAGCACTGGAGTCGGCCAAGGGGCTGATCCGCTCGGAGGTCGCCAAGCAGCTGGGGATGCGGCACGCCCCGTCGCTGGAGTTCGTCCACGACGCGCTGCCCGAGACCGCCCGCCACCTCGACGAGGTGCTGGCCAAGGCGCGCGCGCAGGACGAGGCGGTGGCGGCATCGCGGGGCAGCGACTACGCCGGCGGCGAGGACCCGTACAAGAAGCCGCGCGAGGAGGAAGACCTCGACGACTGGGACGACGGGGATGAGGCCGACCAGGGGGACGACGACTGATGCCCGCCGAGTCCGGCCTGGTCGTCGTCGACAAGGCCGGCGGGATGACGTCGCACGACGTGGTCGCCCGGGTCCGCCGACTGGCCGGCACCCGCAAGGTCGGCCACGCCGGCACGCTCGACCCGATGGCCACCGGCGTCCTGATCGTGGGTGTGGAGCGGGCGACCCGGCTCCTCGGGCACCTCATGCTCACCGAGAAGAGGTACGACGCGACGGTGCGCCTCGGCGTCACCACGAGCACCGACGACGCCGAGGGCGAGTTCGTCGGGATGTGGAGCACCGCCACCCTCGACGAGGACCAGGTCAGGGCCGCGTTCGCCGAGCAGGTCGGTGACCTGCTGCAGGTGCCGAGCGCCGTCAGCGCGATCAAGGTCGACGGCAAGCGGGCCTACCAGCGGGTGCGCGAGGGCGAGCAGGTGGAGCTGAAGGCACGGCCGGTCAAGGTCCACGAGCTCGTGGTGCACCGGCTGCGTCGCGACCGCGGCGGCCCCGGCGGGGAGCTGTACGTCGACGTCGACGTCTCGGTGCGCTGCTCCAGCGGGACCTACATCCGTGCGATCGCGCGCGACGTGGGCCAGTCCCTCGGCGTGGGCGGGCACCTGACAGCGCTGCGTCGTACGGCCGTCGGCCCCTACGGCCTCGAGGTCGCCCACACGCTGGAGAAGCTGTCGGAGGACTTCGCCGTGCTCCCGCTCGCAGCGGCGGCACGACGCGCGTTCCCGGTGCTCGAGCTCACCGAGGAGCAGGCGCAGGAGGTGCGTTACGGCCGGCCGCTCAAGCTCGGCCTGGAGCACCTCAGCGCCGTGTTCGCCCCCGACGGCGAGTTCCTCGCGCTCTACGAGCCGGCCGGCGCCGTACGGGCGAAGCCGACGGCCGTCTTCGTCTGAGCGGGCCGGCGTCCCGACGGTGGCACGGCGGGTGAACCGGGCCTGGCGGGGTCGTCTAGGGTGATCCTCGTGGTGAAGCTGTGGCGAAGCCTCTCCGAGGTGCCCGAGGACCTGGGTCGCACCGCTGTCGTCATCGGCAACTTCGACGGCGTCCATCGCGGCCACCAGCACGTCGTACGGCGCGCCCACGAGCTGGCTGCCGAGCGGGACCTGACCCTGGTCGCGGTCACCTTCGCGCCGCACCCGATGGCCGTGCTGCGGCCCGAGCACGCGCCGGTCATGCTGACCACCCTGGAGCAGCGTGCCGAGCTGCTCGCCGACGCCGGGGCCGACGCCGTGCTGGCACTGCCCTTCGATCGGGACGTGGCGGCCTGGACGCCCGACGAGTTCGCCGAGCGGGTCCTGGTCAGCCGGCTGCACGCGGCCGTCGTGGTGGTGGGCGCCAACTTCCGCTACGGCAACCGCGCCGCCGGCGACGTGGCGTGCCTGAGCGACTACGGGGCCCAGCACGACTTCGTCGTGGAGGGCATCGCGCTCGACGGCGGTCCGCAGGTGTGGTCGTCGACGTACGTGCGGACCTGCCTGGCATCGGGTGACGTCGCGGGTGCGGCCGAGGCGCTCGGCCGGCCCTACAGCATCCGCGGCGTGGTCGTGAAGGGCGATCAGCGCGGACGCGAGCTGGGCTACCCGACAGCCAACGTGCCGGCCACCGGGGCATGCGCTGTCCCGCCGGACGGCGTCTACGCCGGGTGGCTGACCCGGCGCGACACCGGCGAGACGTTCCCCGCGGCGATCAGCGTGGGCACCAATCCGACCTTCGACGGGGTGGTGGGTCGTCGCGTCGAGTCCTACGTGTTGGACCGCACCGACCTGGACCTGTACGGCGTCGAGGTCGACGTCGCCTTCGCCGAGCACCTGCGCGGCATGGTCGCGTTCGAGTCGATCGACGCGCTGATCGCGCAGATGGGTGCCGACGTCGACCGCACCCGCGCCCTGCTGGACTGAGGCCGACCGGCCGCTTCGCCGTCAGGGTCCGTTCAGGCTGCGTGCCGCCGGCCGCGGTGGGGGAGCATCACCGGGTCCCGGTTAGGGTTCGCCCGTGATCCTGCGCACCTTCGGCTGGTCCTTCGCCCTGACGATCGCGGGCCTGGTGGCGGCGCTGCTCTACGGCGGCGGCCACGCGCTGGTGATCACCGCGATCCTGGTCGTGCTGGAGGTCTCGCTCTCCTTCGACAACGCCGTGGTGAACGCGCGCGTCCTGGCGCGGATGTCGGCCTACTGGCAGCGGCTCTTCCTGACCCTCGGGATGGTCATCGCCGTCTTCGGGATGCGTCTGGTCTTCCCCCTGCTGGTGGTCGGCGCGACAGCGCACATCTCGCCGTGGCGGGCCTGGCGGCTCGCCCTGGAGCGCGGCGATGCCGAGGAACCGGGGTCCTACGGCTACCTGTTGCGCGATGCCCATCCGGCGATCGCTGCCTTCGGCGGCGTCTTCCTGCTGATGATCTTCCTCGACTTCCTGCTGGACCAGCACAAGTCGCTGCACTGGCTCGGCCCGATCGAGCGTGGCATCCAGCGGCTCGGTCTGGTCGACAAGGCGGCGGTGATGATCGCGCTCGGCGTCGTGCTCGCGTTCGCCGCGATCTACCGCGAGCACGACGGCCAGATCCTCGCCGCCGGCCTCGCCGGCCTGCTGTGCTACCTGGTCGTGAACGGCGGCGCGCATCTCTTCGCGGGCGTGGGGGAGGGCGCCCAGCTGGCCCTCGCCACCGGCACGGCCGCCTTCTCGTTGTTCGTCTACCTGCAGGTACTCGACGCCAGCTTCTCCTTCGACGGCGTCATCGGCGCCTTCGCCATCACCGTCGACCCGGTGATCATCGCGCTGGGTCTGGGCATCGGCGCGCTCTACGTCCGCTCGCTGACGGTGCTGCTGGTGCGCAAGGGCACGCTCTCGGAGCTGGTCTTCCTCGAGCACGGGGCGCACTGGGCGATCGGGGCGCTGGCGGTGCTCCTGCTGGTCAGCGTCGAGCACGAGGTCCCCGAGGTGGTCACCGGGCTGATCGGGGTGGCGTTCATCGCCGCGGCGCTGGTCAGCTCACTGCGGCGCAACCGGCTCGCACCGGCCTGAGCCGGCCTGAGCCGGCCTGAGCCGGCCTGAGCCGACGCGTCAGGTCACACCCGCAGCCACGCGAGCACCGCCCGCACCCGCCGGTGATCGTCCTCGTCCACCGGCAGGTCGAGCTTGGTGAAGATCGCGTTGATGTGCTTGGCCACCGCCTTCTCGGTGACGCTGAGCCGCTGGGCGATCGCGGCGTTCGAGCGGCCCTCCGCCATCTGGGCCAGGACCTCCCGCTCGCGCGGCGTGAGGCGCTCCACCGGCTCCTCGCGGCGGCGGGCCATCACCGCCGCGACCACTTCGGGGTCCAGCACGGTGCCACCCGCGGCGACGCGGCGTACACCGTCGGCGAACTCCGCGACGTCGGCGACCCGATCCTTGAGCAGGTAGCCCACCGCGCCGGTCCCCGACGCGAACAGCTCACGGGCGTAGAGGGACTCCACGTACTGCGAGAGCACCATCACCGGGAAGCCCGGCCGCGCCGTACGGGCCTCGATCGCCGCACGCAGGCCCTCGTCGGTGAACGTCGGGGGCATCCGTACGTCGAGGACCGCGGCCTCCGCGGCCGGGTCGGCGAGCGCCGCGGAGAGGTCGGCGGCGTGGTCGATCGCGTGCAGGATGGTGAACCCGCGGCTCTCGAGCAGCTGGGTCAGCCCGGCCCGGAGGAGGGCGTTGTCTTCGGCGAGGACAAGGCGCACGGGACCTCCAGGGTGATGATCGTCGGGCCGCCGGCGGGGCTGGCCACGCTCATCGTCCCGTCGAAGGCCGCCAGCCGGCGCATCACCCCCAGCATGCCGGAACCGGCCGTCGGATCGGCGCCGCCGCGGCCGTCGTCGCCGACGATGGCCCGCATCATCCCGTCGCGGTGGCGCATCCGCACCCAGGCATGCTCGGCCGCCGCATGCTTGCCGACGTTGGCCAGGCACTCGGCGACCGCGAAGTAGAGCGCGGACTCCACCGGTGCCGGCGGCCGTCCGTCGAGCCGTGCCTCGACCTCGACCGGGAGGGGGAGGTCCAGGGCGAGCGCCTCGACCGCGCCGGCCAGGCCGCGGTCGGCGAGCACAGGCGGATGGATGCCGCGCACGACGCTGCGCAGGTCGCCGAGCGCAGCGGTGGTGGTGGCCCGGGCCTCGCTGACCAGCCGGCGGGCACGCTCGGGGTCGGCGTCGAAGGCCTCATCGGCCATGCCCAGGCTCATCGAGAGCGCGACCAGGCGTGCCTGGGCGCCGTCGTGCAGATCCCGCTCGAGGCGGCGCAGCTCGGCCGCCGAGTGGTCGGCGACCTCGGCGCGGCTCTCGGTCAGGACCGCTACCCGCTGCTCCAACAGCTCCGTGCGGCCGTAGGAGAGGAACAGGCCGTCGAGCCGCGCGCGGGCTCGCATGATCGGCTCGGTGCCGAACCACCACAGGATGCCCGTCACCACGCAGAGCAGGAGCATCACCTCGAGCAGGGCGAGGGCGAAGCCGAGCGTCAGCGAGACCAGTGCCCAGGCGAACTCGCGCCAGGTCATCGGGTCGCGCGCCCAGATCACCACCCGGCCGATGAAATGGGTGCCCGCCGGCACCGGGAGGTGGTCGCCCGGGACGGGCACGCCCAGGGTGCGTGCCGCCATCGCACGGTGGCGGTCCGCCAGCCAGCGCAGCACGGGCAAAGACCAGGGCACGATGACCAGGCCGATGCAGATCACCGAGAGCGCGCCGCCCACCACGGTGAGCACGAAGGCCGCGAGGGTGGGCGCCCACATCAGCAGCTGGCCGCCGGCGTACAGGGTCAGCCGGACCCGCCCGGCGACGGGTGGGTCGGCGGGCAGGCCGCCGGGGCGCTCCGCGGGGAGGTCGGCGGAGACGGGCACGGTGGTCACCTTCCCATCCTGGCCTGCCGCGGGCCGGCGCGCAGTGGTGCTGGCACCACCATCGGTTCGGGAGTCCGCACCACCGACAGGGACAGGCGCGCTCGCGAGGCTGGAGGCACCCCTGGAGAAGGAGCCTGAGATGAGCGCACGAATCCGCTCCGGCCTCCCGCTGCGCGTTGCGCGGTGGAGTGCCACCCACCCTTGGCGAGCCGTTGTCGGCTGGCTCGCCTTCGTCGTCGTCGCTGTCGGTCTGGCGATCGCGATCCCGACGGCGCACACCGGCGACGCCGACTACGACACCGGCGACTCGGGCCGGGCCGCCGCCTTGGTCCGCGGTGCCGGGATGGAGACCCCTGACAGTGAGAACATCCTCCTCACCGGCGGTACGGCGCCGCAGCGCGCGGCCGCCGCCGCCGAGGCGGCGAGGCGGCTGCACGGGCTCCCCGGGGTGGCGGACGTGGCGGACCCCCTGACCAGTCCCGACCGCAGCGCCGTCCTGCTCACCGTGGACCTCACCCGGGGCACCAAGGACGTCGGCGCCCTGCAGGCGGCGACCGACGCGGTGCAGCGAGCGCACCCCCAGCTGAAGGTCCGCGAGACCGGCGACGTGTCATTGGACGCGGCTGTCAACGACCGTGTCAGCCGGGACCTCTCCTCGGCCGAGCTCACCAGCTTGCCGGTGACGTTGATCCTGATGCTGCTGGCCTTCGGTGCCCTGATCGCCGCAGGTATCCCTGTCCTGGTCGCATTGACCAGCGTCGCCGCCACGATCGGCCTCACCGCGCCGATCTCGCACCTCGTGCACGCCGACGACTCGGTCAGCAGCATGATCGTGCTGATCGGCATGGCGGTCGGGGTCGACTACTCGCTCTTCTACCTCAAGCGTGAGCGCGCCGAGCGGGCCGCCGGACGCAGCACCCTCGACGCCGTGGAGATCGCCGCGGCGACCTCGGGGCACTCCATCCTGATCTCGGGCGGCGCCGTGATCGCCTCGATGGCCGGGCTCTACCTGGTCGGCGATGTCACCTTCGCCTCGCTGGCCACCGGCGCCATCGTGGTGGTGGCGACGGCGGTGCTCGGCTCCATCACGCTCCTGCCCGCGCTGCTCGCCGGGCTGGGTCGGTGGGTGGACCGGCCGCGCATCCCGCTGCTGTGGCGGCTCAACCGGCGCATCGGCGGCGGCATCGGGAGCCGCCTGCTCGGTCCGGTGGTGCGCCACCCCGTGGCAGCGCTGCTGGCCGGCTCGATCGTCGTCCTCGGTCTGGCCGCCCCGGCGCTCGGGATGCGGATCCACCAGGCCAACCTGGCCACGCTCCCGCAGACGATCCCGCAGGTGCAGACCTACCGTGCCATCGAGGCGGCCTTCCCCTCCCAGCTGGTCGGCGCCGACGTGGTGGTCCCGCTGCGATCCGCGCAGCAGGCGCAGATCCGCTCGGAGCTGGCCGCGGTGCAGTCCGCGGCCGGTCGCACCCGTGACTTCCTCGGCGGGCAGCCCGACATCCGGGTGGCCGACGACGGCAGCATCGCCGTTCTGCGCCTCACCATGCGCTACACCGACGACGACCCCCGCGCCGACGACGCGATGCTGCACCTGCGCGACCGGTTGGTCCCCGACGCCCTCGGCACCCGCACGGCGTACGTCGGCGGCGAGGTCGCGGAGGGTTACGACGCCACCCACCAGCTGCACCAGCGGCTGCCCTGGGTGATCGGGGTCGTCCTGCTGCTGACGGTCGTGATGATGGGGCTCGCCTTCCGCAGCATCGTGCTGGCGCTGCTGACATGCGTGCTGAACCTGGCCTCGGTCGGGGTGGCCTTCGGCGTCCTGACCCTCGTCTTCCAGCACGGGTTCCTCTCCGGGCCGCTGGGGTTCTCCTCGCCGGGGTTCATCGTCGACTGGCTGCCGCTGTTCGTGATGGTGGTGCTCATCGGGCTCTCGATGGACTACCACGTCTTCGTGCTGAGCCGGGTGCGCGAACACGTCCGGGCGGGGCTGCCGCCGCGGCTGGCGGTGCAGCGCGGGATCGCCGACACCTCCTCCGTGGTGACCAGCGCCGCGGCGGTGATGGTCTCGGTCTTCGCCATCTTCGCCACGCTCAGCATGCTGGAGATGAAGACCATGGGCGTGGGCCTCGCGGTGGCCATCCTGCTCGACGCGACCCTGGTCCGGCAGGTGCTGCTGCCGGCGGCGCTGGTGCTACTGGGGGAGCGAGCCTGGTGGCCGGGCCGGATCAGCGTGCCGCGCGGGACGCTGGTGGAGGAGCCGGAGCTGGTCGGCGCCGAGCTCTGAGCTGCTCAGAGGTCCTGGACGACGCGCGGGTCCGCCTGCGGGCGCAACCAGCGGACCAACCAGTGCATCGACCGGGGGTTGCCCACCTGGGTGCAGCCCTCGGTCGGTGCGTACCGGCGGCCCGGCAGCGAGGTGTGGTAGAAGATCGCGCCGCCCTTGCCGGGCACGGGCCGGGGACCCTTGCCGGGGGTGAGGCGTGGGTGGTTGTAGTCCACCACCCAGCCCCACCGCATCGACGGCCGGTCGCCGGCCGTCCGCCCGGGGATCTCCAGCCAGGTGTTGTAGGTGGCGCCGTGGCTCATCGACAGCACCGAGGTCGGCTTGCGCCGCCGCCAGGGCATCGGGCCCGGGCGTGCTCCCGTCGAGAAGGTGACGGTGATCCGGTAGACGCCGACGGGGGAGCGGTCGTCGCCCTCCTTGGTCTTCCCCCACCCGCGCGAGCCGATCGTGGAGCGGAACTGGCGCACCAACCGCCACTCGCCGGCCCTCGTCTTGCGCCAGGCCTGGGTCAGGCTGCAGAAGACCGCCTTGCACCAGCGGTGGCTGGGGATGGTGCGCACGACCTGGGTGGTGTCGGCCGGGACCTGGTCGGCGAACGTCGCGACGCGCGGGTCCGGCAGCGCGACGCGGGCACCCGGCGCCGCCGCGACGACACCGGGTGCCCGTGCACTCATCGGTAGGCTGGTCGCGGCGTCGGCGCCGGGTGCGAGCAGGTCCCCTGCCAGCAGGATCGCGGCGAGGACGGCGACGAGGCCGGGTCTGAGCGCGGCTCCGAGACGGTCCATGACCCGATGGTGCCATCCGGACCCGGTCGCGCGCGATGACGGGTCCGGCGCGGATTCGGCCCCGGCGTACGGCGTTGATAGTCTTCTCCGGTTGCCGTCTAACGGCCGCGGATCAAGAGTGCCCCGGTGAACAGGCCCGGGCGCGCCGCGCAACGAGTCGAGAGGAGCCCCGCATGTCGATCGGTACCGACGCGGAGACCAAGAAGAAGATCATCGCCGAGTACGCCACCGTTGAGGGGGACACCGGTTCGCCCGAGGTCCAGATCGCGCTGCTCTCGCACCGCATCAGCCACCTCACCGAGCACCTCAAGCAGCACAAGCACGACCACCACAGCCGTCGTGGTCTGCTGCTGCTCGTGGGCCAGCGTCGCCGTCTGCTGAACTACCTGCAGAAGACCGAGATCGAGCGCTACCGCTCGATCGTCGAGCGCCTGGGTCTGCGTCGTTGATCCTCGGCTGATCTCTCAGCGTCCGGACGGGCGACTCCTTCGGGGGTCGCCCGTTCTGCATTTCTCGCCGCGCATCAGTAGTCTGGTAGCGAACACACAAGTCCATTT
The DNA here is from genome assembly GCF_029873215.1 of Nocardioides sp. BP30. Classification (NCBI taxonomy): domain Bacteria; kingdom Bacillati; phylum Actinomycetota; class Actinomycetes; order Propionibacteriales; family Nocardioidaceae; genus Nocardioides; species Nocardioides lacus. The sequence continues at coordinate 1,707,201 of NZ_CP123620.1, forward strand.
CCGTGAGGCGCGAGGCCTCCGACGTACGACAAGAGAAAATCTGTGACTGAACCCGTCATCACTGCGGTCGAGACCGTCATCGACAACGGCAAGTTCGGCAAGCGCACGGTCAAGTTCGAGACCGGTCTGCTCGCTCGCCAGGCCGCCGGCTCCGTGACCGCTTACCTGGACGACGAGACGATGCTTCTCTCGGCCACCACCGCCTCCAAGCAGCCGAAGGACCACTTCGACTTCTTCCCGCTCACGATCGACGTCGAGGAGCGGATGTACGCCGTGGGCCAGATCCCCGGCTCCTTCTTCCGCAGCGAGGGCCGCCCCTCCGAGGACGCGATCCTCACCTGCCGTCTGATCGACCGCCCGCTGCGCCCGACCTTCAAGAAGGGCCTGCGCAACGAGGTCCAGGTCGTCATCACCGTGCTGGCGCTCGACCCCGACCAGCCCTACGACGTGCTGGCGATCAACGCCGCGTCGATGTCCACGCAGCTGTCCGGCCTGCCGTTCTCCGGCCCGGTCGGCGGCGTCCGCGTGGCCCTGATCGAGGGCCAGTGGGTGGCGTTCCCCACCCACAGCCAGCTCGAGAACGCGGTCTTCGACATGGTCGTGGCCGGTCGGGTGACCGAGACCGGCGATGTCGCCATCATGATGGTCGAGGCCGAGGCGACCGAGCGCACCTTCGAGCTCGTCCAGTCCGGCACGCAGGCGCCGACCGAGCCGGTCGTGGCGGGTGGCCTCGACGCTGCCAAGCCGTTCATCAAGCAGCTGGTGGAGGCGCAGGCCGAGCTGGCCAAGCAGGCCGCCAAGCCGGTCCAGGACTTCCCGATCTTCCTCGACTACCAGGACGACGTCTACGCCGCCGTCGAGGCTGCCGTGGGCAAGGAGGTCGAGGACCTCTACACCGTCGACGGCAAGCGCGAGCGCGCCCTGAGCAAGCAGGAGCGCGACGAGGAGGCCGACAAGCTCAAGGTCGCCCTGCTGGAGAAGGTCGGCGAGCAGTTCGCCGGTCGCGAGGGTGAGATCGGTGCGGCCTACCGCGCCCTGACGAAAAAGGCAGTGCGCCAGCAGGTCCTGCGCGACAAGGTCCGCATCGACGGTCGCGGCCTGGCCGACATCCGGCCGCTGCACGCCGAGGTCGAGGTGATCCCGCGGGTGCACGGCTCGGCGCTGTTCGAGCGTGGCGAGACCCAGATCCTGGGCGTCACCACCCTCAACATGCTCAAGCTGGAGCAGCAGCTCGACACGCTCTCCCCGGAGAAGACGCGTCGCTACATGCACAAGTACGTCTTCCCGCCGTTCTCCACCGGTGAGACCGGTCGGGTCGGTTCGCCGAAGCGCCGCGAGGTCGGTCACGGTGCGCTCGCGCGGCGTGCCCTCCTGCCGGTGCTGCCGAGCCGCGAGGAGTTCCCCTACGCGATCCGCCAGCTCTCCGAGGCGATGGGCTCCAACGGCTCGACGTCGATGGGCTCGGTCTGCGCCTCGACGCTGTCCCTGCTCCAGGCCGGCGTTCCGCTGAAGGCGCCGGTCGCGGGCATCGCGATGGGCCTCATCTCCGGTGAGGTCGACGGCAAGATCGAGTACGTCGCGCTCACCGACATCCTCGGTGCCGAGGACGCCTTCGGCGACATGGACTTCAAGGTCGCCGGTACGCCGGAGTTCGTGACGGCGCTCCAGCTGGACACCAAGCTCGACGGCATCCCGGCCGAGGTCCTCGCGCAGGCCCTCAACCAGGCCAAGGACGCCCGCACGACCATCCTCGAGGTGATGTCGGAGGCCATCGCCGGCCCCGAGGAGATGTCGGTGCACGCGCCGCGCATCATCACCGTCAAGGTTCCGGTCGACAAGATCGGCGAGGTCATCGGTCCGAAGGGCAAGGTGATCAACCAGATCCAGGACGACACCGGCGCGACCCTCTCCATCGAGGACGACGGCACCGTCTACATCGGCGCGACCAACGGCGAGGCGGCCGAAGCCGCCCGCGCCGCTGTCAACGCGATCGCCAACCCGACGATGCCCGAGGTCGGCGAGCGCTACCTCGGCACCGTCGTGAAGACGACGAACTTCGGTGCGTTCGTCTCCCTGCTCCCGGGCAAGGACGGCCTGCTCCACATCACCAAGCTGCGTGCCCTCAACGACGGCAAGCGCGTGGAGTCGGTCGAGGACGTCGTCGAGGTCGGCCAGAAGATCCAGGTCGAGATCGTCGAGATCGACGACCGCGGCAAGCTCTCGCTGGCCCCGGTCGTCGAGGAGACCGCTTCCGCCGAGTCGGCCGAGGAGTCGACCGAGGAGTGAGCTCGACCAGCAGCACCACCCGGACGGCCGGTCGGCAGGCAACTGCGGACCGGCCGTCCGGCTCTGCCTCCTCCGGCGCCACCCAGCCGGCCGGCTCCACCGAGGAGCTCGAGCCTGGGGTGCACCGCACCGTCCTGACCAGCGGCCTGCGGGTCGTCACCGAGCAGATGCCGGGCGTGCGGTCGGCCGCGATCGGCGTATGGGTCGGCGTCGGCTCACGCGACGAGAACGCCGCGACCGACACCGCGAGCACCCACGGCTGCTCGCACTTCCTCGAGCACCTGCTCTTCAAGGGCACCTCCGAGCGCAGCGCGCTGGACATCTCGGTCGCGCTCGACGCGGTGGGTGGCGAGTTCAACGCCTTCACCGCCAAGGAGTACACCTGCTTCCACGCCCGGGTGCTCGACGAGGACCTCGAGCTGGCCGTCGACATCATCGGCGACATGATCACCTCCTCGCTGCTCACCGACGAGGACGTCGAGGCCGAACGCGACGTCATCCTGGACGAGATCGCGATGCACGACGACGATCCCGACGACGTGGTGCATAACCTCTTCGCCGCTCAGGCGTGGGGGGAGGACACGCCGCTGGGCCGCGGCATCGCCGGCACGGTGGAGTCCATCGAAGCGCTGACCCGCGATCAGATCGAGGCGTTCTACCGCGAGCACTACCGTCCGGAGAACATCGTCATCTCCGCGGCCGGCAACCTCGCCCACGGGACCGTCGTGGCGCTGGTCGAGCGCGCGTTCGCCCGCAACGGCTTCCTGGCAGGCGTCGCCGCTCCGGTGCCGCCGCGCACGGGTGAACCGCTCCGGGTGGCGCCGGGCGAGGTGCGGGCCACCCGGCCCTTCGAGCAGGTCAACGTGGTCCTCGGGATGGAGGGCCTGCGGCGTGACGACGATCGTCGGTTCGCCCTCGGCATCGTCAACGCGGCCCTCGGCGGCGGTACGTCCTCGCGTCTCTTCCAGGAGGTGCGCGAGCACCGCGGCCTGGCGTACTCGGTCTACTCCTTCGCCGGTGCCCACGCCGAGAGCGGGCTGGTCGGCGTGGCCGTCGGCTGCCTGCCGAGCAAGGTCGAGGAGGTTCTCGACGTGGTGCGTCAGGAGTTGCGGGCGCTGGCGGCCGAGGGCATCACCGCCGAGGAGGTCGCCCGCGGCAAGGGGCAGCTCCGCGGTGGTCTAGTGCTCGGCCTGGAGGACCCGGCCTCGCGGATGTCGCGGCTGGGCAAGGCCGAGCTCGTCCACGACGAGCTGCTGACCATCGACCAGGTGCTCGACCGGATCAGCTCGGTGACGGTGGAGGAGTGCCGGGACGTGGCGGCCGAGATCTTCAGTCGCCCCGAGATCCTGGCCATCGTCGGCCCCCGTTGATTCGGGCCTGCGTCCGGGTTGAGTCGGGTCTGCGTCCGGGTTGAGTCGGGCCTGCGTTCGGGTTGAGTCGGGGGTCTGACCGGGTTGCTGGGTCGGGGTGGGTGCCGTGCGGCGCCCGCCGCCCACCGCCGAGGCAGACCTACCGCCGCGCGGCGCTCCTTCGTCGCGGCGCGTCGTCCGGTAGCGCCTCGGCGGCGCACGTCGGTCACCGCCCGGCGCTCGTCCTCGCCCCATCCGGCCGTGCCCGCGGTGCTGCAGCAGTGCGCTGGGGGACGGAGGCCCGATTCGACGGGGACGGAGGCCCGATTCGACGGGGACGGAGGCCCGATTCGACGGGGACGGAGGCCCGCTTGGGCGGGGACGGAGGCCCGATTCGGCGGGGACGGAGGCCCGAGTCAGCGCTTGCCGATGATGCCGACGGCGGCGGGCTGCTTGGAGTCCACGATCGAGACCCGGAAGCCGGCGGCGGCGAGTGCCTTCGACGTACGCTCGATCATCTCGGGCACCTGCTCGCGGTGGCTCGCCTCGTAGAAGATGAAGACGCTGCCGCCGGGGAGGATGCGCTCGTGCAGCAGGGCGATCTCCGCGCTGGCGTCGCGCACCCAGAACAGGTTGACGTTGAAGGCGAAGACCTTGTGCAGTCGCTTGACCGGGACGCGCAGGGTCGCGAGGTCGATCTGCCGGACGGTGAGACGGCCGGCGTCGAGGTACTTCTGGCAGCGGCGCTTGGTGCGATCGACGCCCGACTCCGAGCGGTCGATCGCGAAGAGCTTGCCGGTCACCAGGCGGCTGCAGATCAGCTCAGCTCCGGCACCGGGCCCGCACCCGATCTCGAGGACGTGATCGCTCGGCTGGATGTCCATGAAATCCACCGCCCAGCGGATCCGCGCCGGAATCGTCTGCACCACCATGGGCCCAAGCCTGCCAGATGCCGCCACCGTCCGCTCGGGTAGGTCTCGCCCCAGCGGGGACGCGCCGGGCACGACGGTGACGGGCGGTAGGTTGGGCGCCGTGATCAACGTGGGCGTGCTCGGCGCGCGGGGCAAGGTCGGTTCGCAGATCTGCGCGGCCGTCTCCGAGGCAGCCGATCTGGAGCTCGTCGCCGGTGTCGACGCGGGCGAGCCGATCGCCCAGCTCGCGAGCGCCGGCGTCGAGGTGGTCGTGGACTTCACCCACCCCGACGTGGTGATGGACAACCTGCAGTACTGCATCGACCAGGGGATCCACGCCGTCGTCGGCACCACCGGCTTCGACGAGGCACGCCTGGAGACCCTGCGCGGGTGGCTCGCAAAGGCTCCGGGCGTCGGCGTGCTGATCGCGCCGAACTTCTCCATCGGCGCCATCTTGATGATGCGCTTCGCCGCCCGCGCGGCCGCCTTCTACGAGTCGGTCGAGATCGTCGAGCTGCACCACCCGACGAAGGCCGACGCCCCCTCCGGTACGGCGCGGCGCACCGCGGAGCTGATCGCCGCCGCCCGCCGCGATGCCGGTCTCGGACCGGTCCCGGACGCCACCAGCACCGCACTGGACGGCGCCCGCGGTGCCGTCGTCGACGGCATCCACGTCCACGGCCTGCGCATCCGCGGCCTGGTCGCGCACCAGGAGGTCATCCTCGGCGGACCGGGGGAGACCCTGACCATCCGGCACGACTCGATGGACCGGGCCTCGTTCGCCCCGGGCGTGCTCACCGGCGTCCGGGCGATCGCCGAGCACCCGGGGCTCACCGTCGGGCTGGAGCACTTCCTCCCGCTCGACTGAGCGACCTACCGGCTGAGCGACCTAACAGCCGTGCGACCCCGGCCGTGCGACCCCGCGAGTGCTGCGCCGGCCCGGGCGGCGGCTGCTCAGCGGTAGGTGTCCGGCAGCTGCTCGCCCACCCGCCGCTGCGGCTTGGGGGAGCGGATCCAGCGCAGCTGCATGGCGCGCGAGCACATGTACCACGTCAGGCCCCGGGTGGGGACCCCGGGGAAGCGGCGGGCGAGCTGGCGACCCAGCCCGACCCGCAGGACGAGCATGTTGAGCGCGATCACCACGATCAGGACCAGCATGATGTCGTTGAAGATCTGCACCACGTTCGTCGGGAGGAAGAACGCCGGGACGAGGCAGACGAAGACGATGGGCAGCGCGAACTCGGCGAAGGTCACCTTGGTGTCGAGGTAGTCGCGCACGAACCGTCGCACCGGGCCCTTGTCGCGCATCGGCAGGTAACGCTCGTCTCCGGTGCGCAGTGCCGCGCGCATCTTCGCCGTACCCTCCGTGCGGGCCGCGCGCTGTGCGGCAGCGGCGGCGCGGCGGTCGTGCGGCGCTCGCGCACGCGCCTTGGCGGCGGCCTCCGCCTCCTTGCGGGTGGGGGTCGGACGGCCCTTCCCGCCGGACTTGGTGGTGTCGATGACGGCGGGCTCGGCGGCCTCGGACTTGCGACGGAACAACTGACGGCCTTCAGGTCTCGGAGTAGTGCAGCGCTCAGCCTAACCGCCCGAATGCCCGATCCTGCTGGCAGCGGCTTGCAACAGCGCCGTAGGGTGATCTCACCGGCGCCGAGTGGTGCCCACGCGTGCGAGAGAGGCAGTCGTCGTCCATGAGTCTGATGAAGCGCATGAGCCTGATCTTCAAGGCGAAGGCGAACAAGGCCCTCGACAAGGCCGAGGACCCGCGCGAGGTGCTGGACTACAGCTACACCAAGCAGCTGGAGCTCCTCACCAACGTGCGCAAGGGCGTCGCCGACGTGGCGACGAGCCGCAAGCGGATCGAGCTGCAGATGAACCAGCTCCAGCAGCAGGCCGACAAGCTCCAGGGCCAGGCGCAGCAGGCGATCAACGTCAACCGGGAGGACCTCGCCCGCGAGGCGCTGACCCGCAAGTCCGGGCTCACCCAGCAGATCGCCGACCTGCAGACCCAGCACGCCAACCTGCAGGGGGAGGAGGAGAAGCTGATCCTCGCCCAGCAGCGGCTCCAGGCCAAGGTCGAGGCGTTCCGCACCAAGAAGGAGACGATCAAGGCCACCTACACCGCCGCGCAGGCCCAGACCAAGATCAATGACGCGGTCGCGGGCATCGGCGAGGAGATGGGTGACATCGGCCTGGCGATCCAGCGGGCCGAGGACAAGACCGCCCAGATGCAGGCCCGTGCCGGCGCCGTCGACGAGCTGCTCGCCTCGGGTGCGCTCGAGGACCTGACCGCGCAGCCGGGCGACGACATCGCCAAGCAGCTCAACGAGCTCAGCTCGCAGAACGACGTCGAGCTCGAGCTGGCGAAGCTGAAGGGCCTCGACGCCCCGGCTGCCCCCCAGGCCATCGAGCAGGGCCAGGTCGCCTCCGGTGCGCCCCTCGACGTACCGGCGAACGAGACCAGGCCGGAGGCCCAGTCGTGATCGTGCGCATCCTCTCCGAGGGACAGTACGACGTCGCCGACGCGGCGCTCGACCGGCTCAACGAGCTCGACAGTGCCGTGGAGACGGCCGTGGCCGCCGGCGACGAGAGCGCCTTCCGGGCGGCCCTCGCCGCCCTGCTCGACGGCGTGCGCAGCGTCGGAACACCGCACGCCGAGGACGACTTCATCGAATCGGACCTGATCCTTCCGCCGGCCGACGCCGCGCTGGAGGAGGTCCGCGAGATGCTCGCGGACGACGGCCTCATCCCCGGTTGAGCCAGGGAACCTCCACGCCGTCGCGCGCGTTGAAGGCAGGGGAGGAGAGGGACTGAGATGGCACGTACACGCTTCGCCCCCGATGCGGGGCTCACCGCCCGGATGACCTCGGTGGTCTTCCTGCTCGGCGCGGTCTTCGTCGCGCTGATCGTCGTGGTGATGCTCATCCTGCCGCCGCAGTTCGCGCCCATCATCGCGCTGATCGGGCTGGGCGTGGCCTGGTGGCAGTGGTACAACTCCGACACCGTCGCGATGAGGGCGATGCGCGCCCGCGAGGTCAGCGCCCAGGATGCTCCCGAGCTCTACGGGATGGTGCAGCGCCTGTGCACCCTGGCGGACATGCCGATGCCGCGGGTCGGGGTTGCCGACACCGACATCCCGAACGCGTTCGCCACCGGTCGTTCGCCGAAGCGTGCGGTCGTCGTGGTCACCACCGGCATCCTGCGCCGCCTCGACGCGGAGGAGCTCGAAGGCGTGCTCGCGCACGAGCTGTCCCACGTCGCGCACCGCGACGTCCTGGTGATGACGGTTGCCTCCAGCGCCGGGATCATCGCCGGTGGGCTGGCGCGCGGTGCGCAGTACGGCGCCCTCTTCGGCGGCGACCGTCGCGACCGGAACAACAACGGTGCGCCGCTGTGGCTCGTGGTGCTGCTCGTCTCCCTGGTCACCTACGCGGTGAGCTTCCTGCTGCTCCGGTTGCTCTCCCGTTACCGCGAGCTGGCCGCCGACCGCGCCGGCGCGCAGCTGACGATGAAGCCACGGGCCCTGGCCAGCGCCCTGCAGAAGATCACCGGGGAGATCAACCGGATCCCGCAGCAGGACCTGCGCGCCTCCCAGGCCATGAACGCCTTCTTCATCGCCCCGGCCATCAGCGGCGTCTCCCTCAGCACCCTCACCTCCACGCACCCCTCCCTGGAGCAGCGGCTCGCCCAGCTGGCCCGGATCGAGGCCGAGCTCGGCCGGCCCACGGCCTAGGGATCGCCGACGATGAGCTTCTGGGGAGCGCTGACCGGGCGGAGCAAGCCCAAGCAGGCCAATCTCGACGCGCTCTTCGGCGTACCGTCTGCGGCGTTGACGCTGCAGAGCGCCCTCGGGTTCGTCCCTACTGGCGACGGCGCCGTGTGCTACCGGGCGGCCGCGGGAGCGGGCTTCGCCGACGCACAGCACGACCTGGTCGCCCTGCTCGCCCAGGGGGAGGGCGCGCCCCAGGTCAGCACCCAGACCGACGGCTACGGCTTCACCTGGCTGCTGGTCGACCACGAGCCGCTCGACCCGCAGGCACCGGACCTGACCGCCCTGTGCACCGACCTGCACGCCGTCAACACGACGCTGGAGCAGGACGGCTTCGGCCCCGGGCTGCTGTGCTCGCTGATCCCGTTCGCCGACTCCGCCGGACGCTCGGTCGCGCTGGTCTACCTCTACAAGCAGGGCACCTTCTATCCCTTCGCCCCCACCGGCGCTGACAGCCGCGACAACCTGCTCGAGATCCAGATCAGGGATGCGCTGAAGAACGAGCTGCCGCTGGAGCCCGACCTGGCGCGCTGGATGGCGCTGTGGGGTGCTCCCGGTCTCTGAGGGACCCGGCGCCAGGCCCCTGGCTGGTGCCTGCTGACGCCGCCACCGCCAGCAGCTGAACCTGTGAGGAGATCACAGGATCGTCTTTGCCTTGCCCATGGGCTTCTTTCAGGCATCGTCGCGAGGCTCTTCCCGTCCTTACGAACGTGAAGAGGTGGCGTGAAGTGAAGCGCAGGTTGAGGCGACCGGGGAAGCGGGGCTGGCTCGCCGTGCTCGTCGCGGCCCTTGTGGTGGCCGGCGGTGTCGGGATGTGGCTGACGACCCGCGACGACGGGACCGCCGCCACCCAGGCCCTCACGGCCACCGCATCGTCCGGGACGGTCAAGCAGAGCGTGTCCGCGTCGGGGACGGTGGAGCCGGCGAAGACGGCTGATCTGGACTTCGGTGTCTCGGGCACGGTGACCAAGGTGTACGTCGCCGCTGGTGACACGGTGCGGAAGGGTCAGGCGATCGCGAAGGTCGACAGCGCGGCGTTGGTGGCCGCCCGGACCGCCGCTCAGGCCTCCTACGACGCGGCGGTGACCCAGCACAGCGTGGACATCGACGACGATGCCTCGGATGTGCAGCTCGCGGCGGATCAGACAGCTGTGCTGTCGGCGAAGTCGGATCTGGAGTCGGCCGAGCAGGACGTGGCGGACGCGGTGCTGCGTTCGACGATCAACGGGACCGTCTCGGCGATCGACCTGGCCGTGGGTGACGTGGTGAGCGGCTCGGGCTCGAGCGGCTCCAGTGCGAGCGGCAGTTCGGGCGGCTCCGGCAGCTCGGGCAGCTCGCTGTCGAACGCGGCCAGCACCAGCACGTCGAGCAGTGCGGTCACGATCACCTCGACGAACAGGTACGTCGTGGACGCCACCGTCTCGGCCGATGAGGCGACCCAGGTGAAGAAGGGGATGCAGGCCACGATCACCGTCACCGGGAGCACCGCGAGCATCTATGGGACCGTCGCCTCGGTGGGGCTGGTCGCGCAGACCAGTGACAGCGGTGCGGCTGTCTTCCCGGTCACGATCGATGTCACGGGTGCGCAGAAGGATCTGTACGCCGGCACCAGCGCGACGGCGTCCATCACCGTCAAGCAGGTCGAGAACGTGCTGACGGTGAGCAGCCGGGCCATCCAGTCGTCCGGCAGCAGCACCTATGTGATGAAGATGGTGAACGGCAAGGCCGTGAAGACGCCGGTCAAGATCGGCACCGTCTACGGCGCCACCACCCAGATCGTCTCCGGTCTCGCGGCCGGCGACACTGTCCAGATCCCGGGTGTCACCCTGCCCAGCGGTGCCGGCACGGGCACCACGCGGCGTGGGACGACGACGGGCGGCGGTCTCACCGGTGGCGGTGGCTTCTCCGGTGGTTCCGGCGGCTTCCCCGGTGGCGGTACCGGTGGTTTCCCCGGTGGTGGGCAGTGAGTGCTGGGGGCTCGCCCGCGCTGGCCGGTTCGCCGGTGTCGGTGCCGGTGCCGGGGCCGGGGCCGGTGGTGGAGCTGGCCGGGATCCGGAAGACCTACCGCAGCGGGAGCATCGAGTTCGAGGCGCTGCGCGGTGTGGACATTCGCATCGACGAAGGGGAGTACGTCGCCGTCGTCGGCCCATCCGGGTCGGGCAAGTCGACCCTGATGAACATCCTGGGCTGCCTGGACAACCCGTCGGAAGGTGCCTACCTGCTCGGCGGCGAGGACGTCTCGACGATGTCGGAGGCCCAGCTGGCCCACGTCCGCAACCGGCGGATCGGGTTCGTGTTCCAGCAGTTCAACCTGCTGCCCTCGCTCCCGGCCTGGCGCAACGTCGAGCTGCCGCTGATCTATGCGGGCGTGCACCGTGCCGAACGGCGCGAGCGCGCGATCGCCGCGCTCGGGCGGGTGGGGCTCGGCGACCGCGTCGAGAACCGGCCGGGCGAGCTCTCCGGGGGTCAGCAGCAGCGGGTAGCGGTGGCGCGGGCCCTGGTCAGCGAGCCGGACATCATCTTGGCCGACGAGCCGACCGGGAATCTGGACTCCCACTCCACCGAGGCCGTGCTCGGCCTGCTCGACGAGCTGCACCGCAGTGGTCGCACGATCGTGCTGATCACCCACGAGGGCGAGGTCGCCGCGCGCGCCCAGCGCAACCTGGTCATCCGGGACGGTCAGATCACCTCCGACGAACTCGTCACGGCTGGTGGTGTGGCATGAGCTGGGTGGAGACGTTGCGTTCGGCGTTGGACGCCGTGCGGGCGCATCGGATGCGCAGCATCTTGACGATGTTGGGGATCGTGATCGGGATCTCCTCGGTGATCCTGACCGTGGGGTTCGGGCAGGGCGCTCAGGACAAGGTCAAGGACCAGATCAGTGCGCTCGGCTCGAATCTGCTGATCGTGTCTCCCGGAAGCACGACCAGTACGACGGGAGTGCGGGGTGGGTTCGGTTCGGCGTCCACGTTGACGTTGCAGGATGCCGAGGCGATCGGCGATGCGACGGTAGCGCCGGACGTGGAGCGGGTCGCGCCGCAGACCTCCTCCAGTGCGGAGCTGGTCAACGGCACCACCAACTGGACGACCTCGGTGGTCGGGACCACGACCAGCTGGCCGCAGGTCCGCAAGCGCACGTTGACCGCGGGCCGGTTCTTCTCCGCGAGCGAGGCTGCGCAGGGAGCGAACGTGGTGGTGCTGGGTGCTGACACCGCCAGCGAGTTGTTCTCGGGGCCGGTCAGTCCGGTCGGTCAGACGGTGAGCGTGGACGGTGCGCAGCTGACCGTGATCGGGGTGCTCGCCTCGAGCGGGTCCTCCTCCAGCGGCACCAGCGAGGACGACCAGGCCGTGGTGCCGCTGAGCACCGCCAAGCGGCTGACCGGTTCGACGAACGCCTCGGTCTCCACGATCTATGTCGAGGCCCGGGACGGCTCCAGCCTGTCCGCGGCGTACCAGGAGATCGAGGGGCTGTTGACCAACCTGCACGGGGTCAGCACCACCAGCGCCGACTTCTCGATCGCCTCCCAGCAGTCACTGGTGGCGACCGCCAACTCGACGAACAAGACCCTCACCGTCCTGCTGGCCGGCATCGCGGGCATCTCGCTGCTGGTCGGTGGGATCGGGGTCATGAACATCATGCTGGTCTCGGTCACCGAACGGATCCGCGAGATCGGGCTGCGCAAGGCGCTCGGCGCTGCACCGCGGGTGATCCGACGACAGTTCCTGGTCGAGGCCTCACTGCTGGGCCTGGCCGGCGGTGTCGTGGGCGTGATCATCGCCGTGGTCGGCGCCGAGGTCCTGCCCCGCCTGATCGACCAGCCCGTCTCACTCTCGCTGCTGGCCACCGCCGGCGCCATCGGGACCTCCCTGGTCCTCGGCATCGGCTTCGGGGTCTATCCCGCCAGTCGCGCCGCCCGCCTCACCCCCATCGACGCCCTCCGCTCGGAATAGAAGGAGCCTGTTCATGTCTCGTCCCGTCATCGCCGTCGCCACCGCGGCGGTCGCCCTCCTCGCACTCACCGCCTGCGGCAGCTCGTCCTCCGACAGCGCCTCGGGCAACGGTGCCGGCTCCGCGCCTTCGGCCCAGTCCAGCGGAGCCGCCGGTCAGGCCGCCGGCCAGGGCGCCGGTCAAGGTCGTACGCCGGGTGCCTCGGGCCTGATCGCCGCCAAGTCCGGCTCCACCCTGCAGGTGCAGAACCAGACCGACGGCCAGGTAGCGGTGACCTACACCGCCAAGACGACGATCAGTGCCCAGGTGGCGGCCGCCCTCAAGGACGTCACCGTGGGCAGCTGCGTCACCGTCACGCCCGCGACCAGCTCGGCCGGCGCGGCCCCCAGCACCAGCTCCAGCACCACCGTGGCGGCCGCGACGGTCCGCCTCACCGATGCAGTGAACGGCACCTGCACCGGCGGATTCGGGGGCGGCTTCGGGGCAGGAGCCGGCGGCAACCGGCCCAGTGGCGCACCCAGCGGGATGCCCACCAGTCGGCCGACCAACCTCCCGAGCGGCGGTGCCGGCGGCTTCCCGGGTGGAGGCCGCGGCTTCGGTGGGGCCAACGGCAAGGTGACCGCCGTCTCCGGCAGCGGCTTCACGGTGGCCTCCAGCGTGCCGACCACCGGCTCGAGCAGCGGAACGTCCGGCACGACCACCAGCATCACCGTCACGGTGAGCGGCTCGACGACGTACACCACCACCAAGACCTCCGACTCCTCGGCACTCAAGGTCGGCAAGTGCCTCGTCGCCACCGGGCAGGCCGACGACACCGGCACGGTCGCCGCCACCCGCCTGATCGTCAGCGACCCCGTGGACGGCGCCTGCTCGACCGGCTTCGGCTTCGGCGGACGCGGCCAGAACGGCGGCCAGGGCGGCGCTCAGCAGGGCGGCGCGGCGTGAGTCGTTGGCGCACGAGGGCGGTCCGGGTCGGCGCCGGGATCGCGATCGTCGCCGTCCTGGTGGGCGGTGGCGTCGCGGCGTACGCCGAGCACGGCGACGGCGGGGATCACTACCGGACCGCGAAGGCGACGCTCGGCGATGTCGAGCAGACACTGGCGCTGTCCGGAACGGTCGATCCGTCCGGCCGCGCGGACCTGTCCTTCGGTACGTCGGGCACCATCGCCACGCTGAACGTCGCGGTCGGCGACAAGGTCACCAAGGGCGAGGTGCTCGCCCGGCTCGACACCGCCAGCCTGAGGAAGGCCGTCACCAAGGCCGATGCCGAGCTCGCCTCGGCGCGTGCGCAACTGGCGAAGGACGAGGCCGCCCAGGCCGACGAGACCACCAGCTCCGCCTCGAGCACGTCCACCTCCTCGGGGTCCTCCTCGGGCTCGGGCGGTGGCGGGTCCACGAAGTCGTCGGGCAGCTCGACGGGCAGCTCCTCGGCGACGTCGAGTCAGAGCGCTGCGTCCTCGACGTCGTCGACCGGGTCGTCGTCGGCAGCGCTGACCAAGGCGCTGGCCCAGCTCGCCGGCCAGCAGAAGGCCGTCGAGACGGCCCAGACCGCCGTCGATACAGCGATCGCGGCCGCGAAGGACGCCACCGAGCAGGAGACCACCGCCTGTTCCGCTTCGGATCCCTCGTCCGATCCCTCCAGCACCGCCTCACCCTCGGCGGAGGCGTCCACCGGCGCCGGCAGCGATGCCTGCGCCGCGGCGATCGACGCCGTCCAGACCGCTCAGCAGAAGGCCGCCGACGCCGAGTACGCCGGCTCCGGCAACCTCAAGGACGCCCTCGCGGCCCTGTCGAGCACGCTCGGCAACGCCGCGAAGGTGGCCGGTAGCTCGGCGGCGAGCGGGTCCAGCGGGTCCAACGCCAAGGGCTCGGGCTCGACCGGCTCGACCGGCTCGACGGGCAAGGGCTCGACGGGCTCGACGGGCAAGGGCTCGGCGGGTGGCACCGGCACCAGCGCGTCGGCCGCGTCCTCCGCGTCCGCCACCTCCTCGGGCTCCTCGGGCTCCGGCGGCACGAGCGCCTACTCCGGCGGCACGACCGTGACCGCGGCGACGCTGGCCAAGGACCAGGCCACCATCGACTCGGCCAAGGCCAGCCTGATCACCGCCACCCGGTCCCTGACCGGTGCCACCATCAAGGCGCCGGCCAGCGGCACGGTCGGCCAGCTGTCCTCGTCGGTGGGCGACTCGGCGAGTGCCGGCACCGCCGTGCTCGTCGTGATAGCGCCCGGTACCACCACGGTCGAGCTCGACCTCAGCAGCACCCAGGTCGCCCAGCTCAAGGTCGGTCAGAAGGCGGAGGTCACGCCGGCCGGCGCCAGCGCTGCCTACGCCGGCAGCGTCACCCGGATCGGGCAGGTGCCGACGACCGGTACCACCGGCTCCTCGACGTACCCGGTCACTGTCACCCTCGACCAGGTGGGGCTCAACGTCCTCGCGGGTGCCACCGCATCGGTCGATGTCGTGCTCGGCTCGGCGACGAACGTCCTCACGGTCCCGACCTCCGCCATCTCCAACGGCTCCGTCGAGGTGTACGCCGATGGCGGGGTCGACCGGGTCCGCGTCACCACGGGCCTGGTGGGTCGCACCCGCACGGTGGTGAGCAGTGGCCTCAAGGCGGGCCAGGAGGTCGTCCTGGCTGACATGTCCACCGCGCTGCCGACCAGCGACTCCACCACCACCAACCGCACCTTCGGCGGTGCCGGAGGTGGGGTCGGAGGCGGCTTCGGGGGAGGCGGTTTCGGAGGCGGCGGCTTCGGCGGTCGAGGCTGACAACAGGCGCACAGGTTCCCCACAGTCTGGTGCGGGAACCTGTGCGCCATGACGTCTGCAGCGCCCGAGCTGACCAGGCCCGACGGGTCCCCGTTGCGGGTCCTCGTCGTCGATGACGAGATCAACATCGCCGAGCTGATCACGATGGCGCTGCGCTACGAGGGCTTCCAGGTCAGCTCCGCCCACACCGGGGCCGACGCCGTCCAGGCGGCACGCGGGTTCGAGCCCGACGCCATCGTGCTCGACATCATGCTGCCCGACATCGACGGCCTCGAGGTGCTGCGCCGGGTGCGGCGCGACGACCCCGACGTACCGGTCGTCTTCCTGACCGCCCGCGACGCGGTC
Source organism: Nocardioides sp. BP30 (assembly GCF_029873215.1). Classification (NCBI taxonomy): domain Bacteria; kingdom Bacillati; phylum Actinomycetota; class Actinomycetes; order Propionibacteriales; family Nocardioidaceae; genus Nocardioides; species Nocardioides lacus. Next base: position 1,722,578 of record NZ_CP123620.1, read on the forward strand.
GAGGACCGGATCGCCGGCCTGACCGCCGGCGGCGACGACTACGTCACCAAGCCGTTCTCGCTGGAGGAGGTGGTGGCTCGGTTGCGGGCGCTGATGCGCCGCGCCGGAGCCCACCGGGCCGACGCCCGCTCCGTGCTGAGCGTCGGTGACCTCGAGCTCGACGAGGACAGCCGCGAGGTCTTCCGCGGCGGCGACGAGATCAACCTGACCGCCACCGAGTTCGAGCTGCTGCGCTACCTGATGCGCAACCAGCGCCGCGTCGTGAGCAAGGCGCAGATCCTCGACCGGGTCTGGAACTACGACTTCGGCGGCCAGGCGAACGTCGTGGAGCTCTACATCTCCTACCTGCGCAAGAAGATCGACGTGGGCCGCAGCCCGATGATCCACACCATGCGAGGCGCGGGCTACGTGCTCAAGCCCGCCCAGCAGCTCGAGCAGGCAGACTGAGCCGCGCACCGGTCGCCACGACCGACAGTCCGACAGGGGGAGCCGTGTCCACGCTCCACGCGGCGCAGGGGCCGCCCAGGCGCTGGGTCTCACTCACGTCCCGGCTCGTGATCACGGCGGTGGTCCTGGTGGCGGTGGTCTGCGTGCTCACCGTCACCCTCACGACGTTGGCCATGCGGTCCTCCCTGATGGACCGGCTCGACGAGGACGTGAAGCGGCTGCCGGCCCGGGTCAGCGCCCCCGACACCCACAACCGCGGCCCCGGCACGCTGCTCGCGCTCATCCCGCTCGATGCCGGGTCCCAGGTCGAGGGCGGGGTGCTGACCGACGTCTCGGGTCAGTACCGCGGGATGTCGGATGCGGCGACCTCGGCGCTGCTCGAGGTCCCGCGCGACGGCCGGATCCACGGTGTCCGGGTGCCCGGGTTCGGCGGCTACCGGGTGATCGCTCGGGGCGGTCAGGTCATCGGCGAGAGCGGCTCGATGGTGATGGTCACGGGGCTGCCCACCTCCGACGTCGACTCCACGATCCACAACCTGATCGGGTGGGAGGCTCTGCTGACCCTGCTGGGGGTCGGCATCGCAGCCGGGGTCGGCGTCGTCGTCGTACGGCGCCAGCTCCGGCCGCTGCGCGAGGTCGCCGGCACGGCGCACGCGGTGGCTGCGCTGCCCCTGGCCTCCGGCGCCATCGAGGTCACCGCCCGCGTGCCCGACCATCTCACCGACGAGGAGACCGAGGTCGGTCAGGTCGGTGCGGCACTCAACACGCTGATCCAGCACGTCGAGGCGTCGCTGCGGGCGCGGCACCGCAGCGAGCAGCAGGTGCGCCAGTTCGTCGCGGACGCCTCCCACGAGCTGCGGACGCCGCTGACGACCATCCGCGGCTACACCGAGCTGGCCCAGCGCCGGCCCGGGGACGAGCAGGCCACCAAGACCGCCCTGGCGAAGGTCGAGGAGGAGTCGATCCGGATGTCGGCGCTGGTCGAGGACCTGTTGCTCCTGGCGCGGCTCGACTCCGGCCGCGCGCTCGAGCGTCAGCCGGTCGACCTGACCCAGCTCCTCCTCGAAGCCGTCTCCGACGCCCGCGTCGTCTCACCCCAGCACCACTGGCGCCTGGTGCTCCAGGCCGGGAGCGACCCGGAGGACCCGGCGCCGGTGTCGGTGGCCGGGGATCGGTTGCGGCTGCACCAGGTGATCACCAACCTGCTGACCAACGCCCGCAAGTACACCCCGGCGGGGACGACCGTGACGGTGGCGGTGCGCCCCGACGGGTTCAGCGTGCACGACGACGGCCCCGGCTTTCCGCCGGATCTGGTCGAGCACGCCTTCGAGCGGTTCAGCCGGGGTGACCAGTCGCGACACCGGGAGCACCGCGACGGCGGTGCCGGGCTCGGCCTGTCGCTGGTGCAGGCGATCGTCACCTCGCACGGAGGGACTGTCTCACTGCAGTCGTGGCCCGGCAGCACGACGATCAGCGTGGTGCTGCCGCAGTGAGCCTCGCCCGGTCGTCCTACCCGGGAAGGTCGAGCATGCGCTGCAGGGCGACGGTGGCCTCGGCCTGGGTCTGCGGGTCGACCTCGATCCGGTTGACCACTGTGCCCTCGACCAGGGACTCCAGCGCCCAGACGAGGTGGGGCAGGTCGATGCGGTTCATCGTCGAGCAGTAGCAGACCGTGCGGTCCAGGAACACGATCCGCTTGTCGGGGTGGGCCTTGGCCAGGCGCTGCACGAGGTTGAGCTCGGTGCCGATCGCCCACGAGGAGCCGGCCGGGGCCTCGGCGATGGTCTTGATGATGAACTCGGTGGAGCCCACCAGGTCCGCCTTGAGGACCACCTCGTGCTGGCACTCGGGGTGGACGAGGATCTGGATGCCGGGGATCTCGGCACGCAGCTCGTCGATGGTGTCAGGGGAGAAGCGGCCGTGCACCGAGCAGTGGCCCTGCCACAGGATCATGGTGGCGTCCCGGAGCTGCTCGGGGGTGAGGCCACCGCCGGCCAGGCGCGGGTTCCACACGACGTTCTTCTCCAGCGGGATGCCGAGCTTGAGCACCGCCGTGTTGCGGCCCAGGTGCTGGTCGGGCAGGAACATCACCTTGGATCCGCGCTCGAAGGCCCATTCCAGCACCGCCTGGGCGTTGCTGGACGTGCACACGACACCGCCGTGGCGACCGCAGAAGGCCTTGATGTCGGCGGAGCTGTTCATGTAGGTCACCGGAACCACCTGGTCGGCGATGCCGGCGGCCTCGAGCGCCTCCCACGCGGCCTCGACCTGCTGCAGCCGCGCCATGTCGGCCATCGAGCAGCCGGCCGCGAGGTCCGGGAGCACGACCTGCTGCTCGTCGGTGGTGAGGATGTCGGCGGACTCGGCCATGAAGTGGACGCCGCAGAACACGATGTACTCGGCCTCCGGCCGGGCCGCCGCATCCCGGGCGAGCTTGAAGGAGTCACCGGTCACGTCCGCGAACTGGATGACCTCGTCGCGCTGGTAGTGGTGGCCGAGCACGAAGACCCGCTCGCCGAGCTTCTCCTTGGCCGCCTTCGCACGGGCGACCAGGTCCGGGTCCGATGCCGGCGGCAGGTCGCCGGGGCAGTCCACGCCGCGCTCGGAGTCAAGGTCGACGCCGCGGCCCAGCGGCAGCAGCGGAAGGTCAACGGTGGTCATGGCTCCATTGTATTTGGCCGGCGGGTGTGACTGGGAGCGCGTTCGAAACTGAAGGCGGAAGGGAGACTGAGGACGATCGGCGGCGGCCGCGACCACCCCGGCCACAGCGCGCCCCTAGGGTGAGCGGATGCGGATCCTGGTCGCCCCGGACAAGTACGCCGGAACACTGACAGCGGTCGAGGCGGCGGAGGCGATCGCGGCGGGGTGGCGGCGTACGGCTGTGCACGACGAGATCGATCGGTGCCCGCTCTCCGACGGTGGGCCGGGGTTCGTCGACGCCCTCCATGCCGCGCTGGGCGGTGAGCTCGTGCTCGTCCCGGTCCCGGGTCTGGACGGGGCGGTCGAGCCGGCCACGATCCTGCGGGTCGGGACGAGCGCCTACGTCGAGGCCGCCCAGGTGCTCGGCCGGACCGGAGGGACCGAGCCCGTCCGGACCGCTCCCGAACACCGCTCCAGTCACCCCCTGGGCAGGCTGATCGGCCATGCGGTCGAGGACGGCGCCACCCGGGTCGTCGTCGGCGTGGGCGGGACCCTGACCAACGACGGCGGCGCCGGTCTGCTGGCCGCGCTGGGCGCCCGGGCCCAAGCCGCCCAAGACGCGCAAGACGCCCAAGACGCCGGGCTCGACGGCGGCTTCGGCGCCCTCGGGACGCTGACCGGCGTGGACCTGGAGCCGGTGCGCTCCCGACTGGCCGGGGTGGAGCTGGTCGCCGCGACCGACGTGGACAACCCGCTGACAGGGCTCTTCGGTGCCTCGAAGGTCTTCGGAGCCCAGAAGGGCCTGAGCGAGGAGAGCCAGCTCCAGGCCGATGCAGCCCTGCAGCACCTGGCGGAGCTGACCGATCGCGTCACCGCCACCCTGCCAGGAGCGGGAGCCGGTGGCGGGGTCGGGTTCGCCCTGCTGCTGGCCGGCGGCACCCGCCGGCCCGGGCTCGCTGTCGTCGCCGAGGCGGTCGGGCTCGCGGACAGGATCGGGCGCGCCGACCTGGTGTTGACGGGTGAGGGCTCGTTCGACGCCTCCAGCCGCGGCGGCAAGGTCCCGGTCGGCGTGGCAGCGCTGGCGGGGGAGCGGGCCCGCCCGTGCGTGGTGCTGGCCGGCCGGGTCGGCATGGGCGCACGCGAGCACCGCTCGCTCGGAGTGGAGTCGGCGTACGCCGTCGTCGACGTGCTCGGCGAGGAGCGCGCCCTGCGCGATCCGAGCGCCGCCTTGGCCGATCTCGCGGAGCGGGTCGCGCGAACCTGGAGCCCAGCGGAATAACCGGGCATGTGCGACGATTGAACCCGAAGACAGACTCCGCACCCCAGAATCGCAGGGAGCACAGCATGACCGAGCAGGTTCAGTTCGAGCACCGGACGGACAGCATCAACCTCAGCCCCGTCGCCTCCGCGAAGGTGAAGAGCCTCCTCGAGCAGGAGGGTCGCGACGACCTCAACCTGCGGATCTCGGTGCAGCCTGGTGGCTGCTCGGGTCTGCGCTACCAGCTCTTCTTCGACGAGCGCAGCCTCGACGGTGACGTGCTGACGGACTTCGACGGCGTCGGCGTCGTCGTGGACCGGATGAGCGTCCCCTACCTCAACGGCGCGACCATCGACTTCGTGGACACGATCGAGAAGCAGGGCTTCACGATCGACAACCCGAACGCGACCGGCTCGTGCGCCTGTGGAGACTCCTTCCACTGAGCTGACGTCGTAGAGACGACACGACGAAGGGCTCCTGCCGATCGGCAGGAGCCCTTCGTCGTGTCCTACGTCGCTTCAGTCCAGGTCGAGACCCAGGGCGGCCGAGAGCCGGTGCGCAGCGGCGAGCAGGTCGATGTCCCGCTTCGCCAGACCCTGCGCGTGGTCCTCGAACCGCAGGCTCGGGCTCGGCCGCAGGGCGGCGCGAGCCACGCCGGTCATCGCGAGGCGGCGCTCGGTCTCGCGGCAGTCCGCGCGCAGCTGCGCGGGGGTGGCGGGGTCGTCGTAGGCGGTGCGGCTGGAGGTCATGCCTCGACGCTAGGGGCTACCGTGGAGTACCTCCAGGAGTACCCCTGGGTAGTGTTCCGCGCATGGGTTCACTCCTCATCGCCGGTTCCATCGCCACCGACCACCTGATGACCTTCCAGGGCAAGTTCTCCGACTCCCTGGTGGTCGAGCAGCTCGACAAGCTCTCCGTGAGCTTCCTGGTCGACGACCTGGAGATCCGCCGCGGCGGTGTGGCCCCGAACATGTGCTTCGGACTCGGCCGGCTCGGCCTGCAGCCGGTCCTGGTCGGCGCTGCCGGCGAGGACTTCGCCGACTACCGCTCGTGGCTGGAGCGGCACGGTGTGAACTGCGACCACGTCCGGATCTCCGAGGCCAAGCACACCGCTCGCTTCGTGTGCACCACCGACGAGACGCACGCGCAGTTCGCCAGCTTCTACCCGGGCGCGATGGCCGAGGCCCGGCTGATCGAGCTCGGCCCGATCGTCGCCGCCGTCGGCGAGCCCGACTACGTCCTGGTCGGCGCGGACGATCCCGACGGGATGCTGCGGCACACCGAGGAGTGCCGCCAGCGCGGCTACCGCTTCATCGCCGACCCGAGCCAGCAGCTCGCCTTCGGCTCCGGGGAGCTCATCCGCCAGCTGGTCGACGGCGCGGCACTGCTGTTCTCCAACGAGTACGAGTCGCACATGATCGAGCAGAAGAGCGGCTGGTCGGCCGAGGAGATCCTCGAGCGCGTGGGCACCCAGGTCACCACCCTCGGCGCCGACGGCGTACGCATCACCCGCAAGGGCGAGGAGCCGATCGTGCTGCCCGCCGTCCAGGGCGTGGCCGCCGTGGAGCCGACAGGGGTCGGCGACGCCTTCCGTGCCGGCTTCCTCGCGGCCACCGCCTGGGGCCTCTCGCTCGAGCGGTCCGCGCAGGTGGGCTGCGTGCTCGCCGCCTACGTCGTGGAGACCGTCGGGACCCAGGAGTACTCCTTCACCGGGCCCGAGTTCCTCGCCCGTCTGGAGGAGGCGTACGGCGCTGACGCCGCCGCCGAGGTCGCCAAGCACCTGCCGAGCTGACCTCCCGCTGCCTGTTACCTGATCACGTGATCCGGCGGATCACGTAGATCGGCACCCCGTCCGGCGCCGTCCGCTCGCCGACGAACTGCTGGCCGCGCATCCGGCACCAGGCCGGTACGTCGTGGCGCGCGGCGACGTCGTCCGCTGCCACGGCGAGCAGGCCGCCGACGGGGATGCCGGTGATCCGTCGCGCGAGCGCGATGACCGGTGCCGGGCACAGCAGGCCGCGGCAGTCGAGGAGCTCCGGGTCGGGTTCGCTCCCAAGTCCGTCGGCCGGCGCCGTCACAGCCCCGCCCGCTCGCGCAGCGAGCCGACCACGCCGGGCAGCACCTCCAGGAACCGATCGACCTCGGCCCGATCGGCGTCCCGGGTCAGTGAGAGCCGCACGTTGCCGTGGGTCAGCGCTCCCATCGCTGCCAGCACCCGGGACGGCTCCCGGGTGTCGGTCGCGCAGGCCGAGCCGCTGGCCAGTCCGAAGCCCAGTCGGTCCAGCTCGGTCACCAGCGCCTCGCCGTCGACGTACAGGAACGAGAAGGTGACCAGGTGGGGCAGGCGCTCTTCCGGATCGCCGACGACGTCGACGTCGGGAAGCTCGGCCACCCGGGCCCGGATCAGGTCGATCAGCGCGCGCTGACGCGCACCGACCGCTTCCTGCTCGGCGAGCACCGCCTGCAGCGCCGCGGCCGCGGCGAGCGCTCCGGCGACGTCGGGGAAGCCGTCGTCCACCCGGGCGAGCGGGTCCGCGCTGGGGAAGGGATGGCTCCAGCGTGCCCGGTGCCGCACCAGCACCACGCCGACACCCGCGGGTCCGCCCCACTTGTGCGCGGAGCCGGCCAGGGCGTCCCAACCGTCGGGGAGGGGGAGGCGACCCAGGGAGGCACAGGCGTCCACGAACAGCGGTACGCCGAGGTCGGCGGCGACCTGGGCCGCGGCAGCGACGGGCTGCACGGTGCCGACCTCGTGGTTGGCGCTCTGCACCGCCATCGCGGCGGCCCCGGGAGCGACCCGACGCAACTGCTCGAGCAGCACGCGGCCGAGCGGATCCACCTCCACCTCGACCGCTTCACCCCACCACGCGGCGGCATCGGTGACGGCCTGGTGCTCGACGGCGGTGTGCACGATCCGCCGCCCGGACCGACCGCCATCGGAGCCGAGGGCGGGGGCGGACCGGCCAGCGGCGAGGCCGAGCAGGCCGAGCTGGACCGCCCGCGTGCCGGAGGAGGTGAAGAGCACCTCGTCGCGGCGTACTCCGAGCGCCTCGGCGACGACCTCCCGGGCGTTGTCGAGCAGCAGCCGGGCGTTGCGGCCGGGCCCGTGGAGGCGGCGCGGATCGGCGTAGCCGTGCTCGAGAGCGGCGAGAAGCGTGTCGCGCGCAGCGGGGTGCAGCGGCTCGGCGGACGCCGCGTCGAGATACACGGCGGCATTTGTCACAGCCGAAGCCTAACGGCCCACCCGCCCTCTCAACTCGGCGTCGATTCCGATAGTCTGCGGCTATCCGTGACTGGTCGTAGAGAGAGAGGCTCGTTCGTGGGTCTGCAGATGCCCGGATCGCCCGGGCCCAAGCGCGCCAAGGGGACGGCGGCACGCATGCGCCGGCTCGCCCTGGTGGCGGGGCTCGGCGCCAGCGCCGTCCTGCTGGGTGGCTGCTCCACCGCCGCCAAGAACTTCGGCATGCCGTCGCCCGCCACCACGCAGGGCGAGCACGTGCTCCACCTCTGGCGGGGCGCCTGGATCGCCGCGCTTGTGACCGGTGGGATCGTGTGGGGTCTGATCTTCTACGCGATCTGGCGCTTCCGCCGGCGCAGCGAGGACGAGATCCCGGTCCAGACGCGTTACAACCTTCCGCTGGAGATCTTCTACACGATCGCTCCGGTGCTGATGGTCATCGTGTTCTTCTTCCACACCGTCAAGGCCCAGGACGCGATCCTGGACGACAAGCTCCCGGTCGACAACACCATCGAGGTCACCGGCCAGCAGTGGACCTGGACCTTCAACTACGGCATCGGCTCGATGGACGCCTCGGCGAACGATGACGCCGCCGACCAGAAGTACCCCTACACGAACTACGTGTACGACGCGGGCACCGCCTCGCACATCCCGACGCTGGTGCTCCCGGTCGACGAGACCACCCGGTTCAACCTGCACTCGCCCGACGTCATCCACGACTTCGGTGTCGACCACTTCAACATGAAGATGGACGTCGTCCCGGGCCGGGTGAACCACTACGCGGTGACCCCCACGCGCATCGGCAACTACCGGGGTGCCTGCTACGAGCTGTGCGGCCTCTACCACTCGCGGATGCTCTTCAACGTCAAGGTCGTCTCGAAGGCTGACTACGAGGCGTATCTCAAGAACCTCGAGACCGAAGGCTTCACGGCCGCCCAGCCGCTCATCGGCGGCACGGACGCCCGCAGCCAGGCCGGTCTCCAGTCCGGAGGACAAGCAGAGTGACCGCGACAGCACCTCACCCCACCACCGCCGTGCCCGTGCGCCGGCCGCTGGGCCAGCAGCTCTACGCGCTGCTGACCACCACCGATCACAAGCTGATCGGCAAGATGTACGCCGTCACCTCGTTCTGCTGGTTCCTCATCGGCGGCGTGATGGCGCTCCTCATCCGCTCCGAGCTCGCGTTCCCGGGTCAGCAGATCCTCAACGACGAGCTGTACAACCAGATGTTCACGATGCACGGCACGATCATGCTGCTGCTCTTCGCGACGCCGCTGTTCTTCGCGTTCGGCAACATGATCATGCCCCTGCAGATCGGCGCTCCGGACGTGGCGTTCCCGCGCCTGAACATGTTCAGCTACTGGCTGTTCCTGTTCGGCGGCATCATCGCCGGCTCCGGGTTCCTGACCCCGCAGGGTGCGGCCGACTTCGGCTGGTTCGCCTACACGCCGCTGTCCAACGCCGTCCGCTCGCCCGGCGTCGGCGGTGACCTGTGGATCATGGGTCTCTACATCGCCGGTCTGGGCACCATCCTCGGCGCGGTCAACTTCATCACCACGATCATCTGCATGCGCGCTCCGGGCATGACCATGTTCCGGATGCCGATCTTCGTGTGGAACACGCTGGTGACCTCGCTGCTGGTCCTGATCGCGTTCCCGGTGCTCGCCGGCGCCCTGCTGATGTTGGAATCGGACCGACAGCTCGGCACCCACGTCTTCGACGCCAGCCACGGCGGCCCGATCCTGTGGCAGCACCTGTTCTGGTTCTTCGGTCACCCCGAGGTCTACATCATCGCGCTGCCGTTCTTCGGCATCATCACCGAGATCCTGCCGGTCTTCAGCCGCAAGCCCGTGTTCGGCTACGTCGGCCTGGTCGGCGCGACCCTCGGCATCGCCATCCTCTCGGTCGCGGTGTGGGCCCACCACATGTTCGTGACCGGCGCTGTCGACTTGCCGTTCTTCTCCGGCATGACGTTCCTCATCGCTGTACCGACAGGCGTGAAGTTCTTCAACTGGATCGGCACGATGTGGGGCGGATCGATCAGCTTCGACACCCCGATGCTGTGGTCGATCGGCTTCCTGACGACCTTCCTCTTCGGCGGCCTCACCGGCATCATCCTGGCCAGCCCGCCGCTGGACTTCCACGTCTCGGACTCCTACTTCGTGGTGGCGCACTTCCACTACGTGGTCTTCGGCACGGTCGTCTTCGCGATGTTCGCCGGCTTCTACTTCTGGTGGCCCAAGATCACCGGCAAGATGCTCAACGAGCGGCTCGGCAAGGTGCACTTCTGGCTGCTGTTCGTCGGCTTCCACACCACCTTCCTGGTGCAGCACTGGCTGGGCGTGGAGGGCATGCAGCGGCGCATCGCCGACTACCTGCCGACCGACGGCTTCACCGGCCTCAACCAGGTCTCGACCGTGGGCGCCTTCCTGCTGAGCCTGTCGATGGTGCCGTGGTTCCTCAACCTCTACGTGTCCCGGCATGCGCCGAAGGTCATGGTCGACGACCCGTGGGGCTGGGGCCGCTCGCTGGAGTGGGCCACCTCGTGCCCGCCGCCGCGGCACAACTTCCACACGCTGCCGAGGATCCGCTCGGAGTCCCCGGCCTTCGACCTCCACCACCCGGAGATCGCGGCGCTGGAGCTGGAGTCCGAGCAGGAGCTCGACGCGCACATCCCCGGTCGTTCCGTCGATGACGAAGGAGGGGCCCGATGAAGGCCGAAGCCTGGATGTTCGTCGGCTGCACGATCTTCCTCGTGCTGGTGACGCCGACCTACTGGTTCGTGACAGCCGGCTCGAGCCACGGCGGCGACTGGACGGGCACGTCCGCGCTGACGATGTGCACGCTGCTGCTGGCGATGATCTCCGCCTACCTGGGCTTCCACGCCCGGCAGATGGACGACCGCCCCGAGGACCGCAAGGACGGCGAGATCGCCGACGGTGCCGGTGAGCTCGGCTTCTTCCCGCCGTTCTCCTGGTGGCCGCTGTGGGCGGCGCTGTGCGTGGCGTTCATCGCCTTCTCGCTCGCGATGATGGCCTGGTGGCTCTTCATCATCGCCGGCGTCGTGGGGATCATCGCCCTCTCGGGCTGGATCTTCGAGTACTACCGAGGCGAGTTCAGCCACTGAGTGCCCGCTGAGACATCGACAGGACCCCGTGCCGCTGGGACACCCCAGCGCGCGGGGTTCGGTCGTCTGGGGGGTGCAACGGTTACCCTGTTGGCGGACTCGTCCGGGGGGACGGGTCCCCTTCATGACCAGAGCTTCCGGGAGTCAGCATGACCGCAACCGCACCACCGTCGCGCCGCATCAGGCGGGCACGAAGCCTCCGGCTGGGGGTCTCGGCGGTCGTCGCGGCGGTCGCCCTGGGACTCGCCGGTTGCGGAGCCGGCACCTCCTCGGACGCCGACGGGGCCGGCGGTGGCGGCGGTGGCGGCGGTGCCGGTGGCGCCGGTGGCGCCTCGGGCGCGTCCTCGCCGTCACCCTCGGCCGACGGCACCGGCGGCCCGACCTCGATCAGCGCGAACGTGACGCGGGCCAAGCCGGTCCCGGTGGATACCACCGTCAAGGTGACCGGCACCGGCGGCCAGCTGCACGACGTGACGCTGACCAGCAAGGCGGGCGACGCGATCGAGGGGACGCTCGCCGGCGACGGCAGCACGTGGAGAGCCGGCAGCCTGCTGGAGCCGAACACGACGTACGTCCTCAAGGCGTCGATGTCCTCCAGCGGCGGCGACACCAGCTGGAAGCGCCGTTTCCACACCCAGCAGCTGGCGCTCTCGCAGCAGACCTACGCCTCGGTCTCGCCGCTCAACGGCCAGAAGGTGGGCGTCGGCTTCCCGGTCATCGTGCACTTCGACGTACCCGTCACCGACCGGGCCTCGATCGAGAAGCACCTCTCCGTGCAGGCGCAGCCGGCCCAGAAGGGCTCCTGGCACTGGTTCTCCGACACCGAGGTGCACTGGCGCCCCCAGCACTACTGGCAGGCCGGCAGCACCGTCACCGTGCACGCCGACATCAACAGCGTCCCGGCGGGCAACGGCATCTACGGCCAGAGCGACCGCGACGTGACCTTCAAGGTCGGTGCCAAGCACGTCTACCGGGTGAACATGAAGACCGACCAGATGAAGGTCTACTCCAACGACAAGCTGCTGAGGACGATCCCCGTCACCACCGGGCAGCCGGGCTTCATCACCCGCTCGGGCATCAAGGTCATCGTGCAGAAGTACGAGAAGCACACGATGAACTCCGAGACCATCGGCATCCCCAAGGGCGACCCGAACTACTACAACATGAAGGATGTCCAGTGGGCCATGCGGATGACCTACTCCGGTGAGTTCATCCACGCCGCGCCCTGGTCGGTCTCCTCGCAAGGCCGGGAGAACGTGTCCCACGGCTGCACCGGCATGAGCACCGCCAACGCTGACTGGCTCTACCACCTGACGCGCGTCGGTGACGTCGTCAACGAGTTCGGCACCTCCCGGAAGATGGAGGTCACCAACGGGTACGGCGACTGGAACATGTCCTTCAAGGACTACAAGGCGGGTTCGGCGCTCGCCTGAGGTCGCCGCCCGGCGCCGGGCAAGCGGCGGCTCGCTCGGCGGGTCTCGATCACTCCTCGGCGAGAAGCCGTCGGACCCGAGGGATCACCTCGGTGCCGTAGAGCTCGATGCAGCGCATCAGCTGCTCGTGCGGCATCGGGCCGTTGCTGTACTTGAGGTCGAAGCGGCTGAGGCCGAGCGCCCGGACGGTGCCGGCGATCTTGGCAGCGACCGTGTCCGGCGAGCCGACGAACAGCGCACCGTGCTCGGCCTCCTGATGGAGCTCGGCGATCGAGCTGGGCGGCCAGCCGCGCTCGCGGCCGATCCGGTCACGGTTCGCCTTGAAATGCGGGAAGAGCAGCTCGCGGGCCTGGGCGTCGTCGTCCCACACGAAGCCGGGGGAGTGCACGCCGATCGGCAGTCGCGGCTGGTCGGGATGGAGTTGATCCAGCGCGCGGTGGTAGAGGTCGACGTACGGCACGAAGCGCTCCGGGGAACCGCCGATGATCGCGAGCATGAGGGGGAATCGATGCCGAGCCGCACGCACCACCGACTCGGGTGATCCGCCGACGCCGATCCAGGCCGCCAGCGAGCCACGCTCCGTCTTCGGGTGCACCTCGGCGTCGAGGGGAGCACGCGTGGTGCCTTCCCAGTGCACGTGCCGCTCGCTGCGCAAGGCGGCGAAGATCTCCAGCTTCTCCTCGAAGAGGACCTCGTAGTCGGCCAGGTCCAGGCCGAACAGCGGGAAGCTCTCGGTGAAGGAGCCGCGTCCCAGGGTGACCTCGGCGCGGCCGTGGGAGAGGGCGTCGAGGGTCGCGAAGCGCTCGTAGACCCGGACCGGGTCGTCCGAGCTGAGCACCGTCACCGCGGTGCCGAGCGTGATCCGTTCGGTGCGGGCAGCGAGCGTGGCCAGCACGATGTCGGGAGCGCTGATCGCGAAGTCCGGCCGGTGGTGCTCACCGACGCTGAAGGCGTCGATGCCGACCCGGTCGGCCAGGACGCCCTCCTCGACGACGTTGCGCAGCACGTCCGCGTGGGGGAGGGGTGTCCCGTCGGGACCGAGAGTGACGTCTCCGAAGGTGTCCAGGCCGAACTTCACGTCGTACACGGGTTTCTCCTCATGCGGGCTGGCGGGATGGGCGAGGGCCCGGGAGCGGTGCTCCCGGGCCCTCGTCGTGCCTGCGTCTCGTCTGCCGTCGGCTCGAGACGATCAGTGCTCGGTGTGGCCACCCTCGATCGCGTGCGCGTCGTCGTGACCACCCTCGACCGCGTGGGCGGCGTGGGCGTGCGCCTCCTCGATCTCCTCGGGGGTCGGCTTCTGCACGTCGTCCTCGTAGTAGAGCGTGCGGAGCTTGTCCCGCAGGGTGGCCTTGCCGTTGGCCTTCGGGCCGTCGGCCGGTCCAGCACCCTCGGGGCCGCGGTCGCGGACAGTGATCGCGTAGGCCTTGGCCTCGTTGATCGGCAGGTGGGCCTCGGAGTACCCACCGGCGGCCGACCGCATGATGACACCGGTCTCGTAGCCGTGCAGCAGCACCTCGTTGTCGTGGCGCTGCAGCGCGATGCACCAGCGACGTGCGACGAAGAACCCGATCACCGGACCGACGAACACGGCCGCCCGCAGGAAGTAGGTGATCTGGTTGATCGACATGTGCAGCTTGATGGCGATGATGTCGTTGCCGCCCGCGAGCCAGAACATCGCGTACCAGACCATCAGCGCGACCATCACGCCCGTGCGGGTCGGCGCGTTGCGCGGCCGCTGGAGCAGGTGGTGCTCGCGCTTGTCACCGGTGACCCAGGCCTCCAGGAACGGCAGCATGGTGACCACCATCCACGACAGCATCGGCATCAGGATGACTGGGATGAAGATGTTCCAGGACCAGGTCGAGCCCCAGAAGTGCGACTCCCAACCGGGCATGATCCGCAGCGCGCCGTCGGGCCAGCCCATGTACCAGTCGGGCTGCGAGCCGGCCGTCACCTTGGTCGGGTCGTAGGGCCCGAACTTCCACACCGGGTTGATCGAGAGGATCGCACCCATGATGGCGGTGACACCGAAGGTGACGAAGAAGAAGCCGCCCGCCTTCGCGGCGTACACCGGAAGCATCGGGTAACCGACGACGTTCGTCTCCTTGCGGCCGGGGCCTGCCCACTGGGTGTGCTTGTGGTAGACGAGCAGCAGCATGTGGGCCGCGACCAGGGCGAGCAGGATGCCCGGGATCAGCAGCACGTGGATGGTGTAGAGGCGCGGGATGATCGCGTCACCCGGGAACTCGCCGCCGAAGAGGAAGAACCCGATGTAGGTGCCCACGATCGGGATGGCCTGGATGAAGCCGTCCGCGGCTCGCACGCCGGTACCGGAGAGCAGGTCGTCGGGCAGCGAGTAGCCGGTGAAGCCCTCGAGGGTGCCGAGCAGGAGGAGCAGCGAGCCGATGACCCAGTTGAGCTCACGCGGCTTGCGGTGCGCGCCCGTGAAGAACACGCGCAGCATGTGGATCATCATGGCCGAGATGAACAGCATCGCGGCCCAGTGGTGCATCTGGCGCAGCAGCAACCCGCCGCGCACGTCGAAGGAGATGTTCAGCGCGCTGGAGTACGCCTCCGACATCGAGATGCCACGCAGGTTGGCGTAGCTGCCCTGGTAGGTCACCTCGGCCATGGACGGCCGGAACCACAGCGTCAGGAAGACGCCGGTGATCAGCAGGACGACGAAGCTCCACAGCGCGATCTCGCCCAGCATGAAGGACCAGTGGTCAGGGAAGATCTTGCGGAGGTTCTTCTTGCCCATGGCGGCCAGGCCGAGGCGCTCGTCGGACCACTGGGCCACGGCGCCGACTTTGGTCGGCTTGCTTGCGGTCGCAGCGGAGGTGTTGCTCGTGGCGACCTTGCTCGTGTCGACACTCACTGTCCGGTCTCCTTGCTCCACTCATCGTAGATCGCCTGTGGCGACTTGGTCTCGCGCTCCCAGAAGCTCGGGCCGACCGGCTCCGGGTAGTCGCTCAGCGCCACCAGGAAGCCCTCGTCGTCCACGCCCAGCGGAAGCTGGGGGAGGTGACGACCCGCCGGGCCGAACACGACCTTGCCGGAGTCGGCGAGGTCGAAGGTCGACTGGTGGCAGGGGCACAGCAGGTGGTGCGTGGTGCGCTCGTTGAGCGAGATCGGGCAACCCACGTGGGTGCAGATCTTGGAGTAGGCGACGATGCCGCTGACGGACCAGTTCCGCGTGACGTCGGAGACGATGTCATCGGGGTCCATGCGCAGCAGGATCGTGGCGGACTTGGCGCGGGCGTCCTGCAGCGCGGCACCCTCGAGGGCCTCGCCCGAGGGGACCGACTGGCCGTTCTCGGTGCCGAAGATGATCTCCGGCTCGGCGTTGACCAGGTCGCCGATCTCGAGGTCGGCGGGACGGATCGGCGTACCGACGACGTCGCGGACCACGCGCATGTTCTTCGCCCACACGGTGTGGCGCAGCTTGTCGCCGGGCAGCGGGCCCAGGTCGCGGAGCATGACCACCGCCGGCGCGACCAGCACGCTGACGGAGAGGAGCAGCGAGTTGCGGATCAGGGGACGCCGGGCGATGCCCGACTCCTCCAGCCCGGCCTGCAGGGCGGCCAGGGTGGCGTTGCGGTCCTCTTCGGAGGAGGAGGCCGGGTGGCGCTCCTCGACGAGCTCGACGTCGGCCATGAGCTTGCGCGCCCACTGGATGACGCCGACGCCGATGAACAGGAACGCGCCACCGAGGGTGAGGCCCAGAGCGACGTTGGAGGCGCCCAGACCGATGATCTCCTGACCGCCGACGCCGGTCTGGAGGGTCACGTAGGCGACGACGAACAGGATGGTGCACACGACCGAGAGGCCGAACAGCGTGGCCACCTGGCGTTCGGCGCGGCGCTCCGCCCGGGGGTCGACGTCGGTGGGACGCCAGTGGTGTTCCGGATGACCCGGGTCGGGCAGCAGCGCGTCAGTGTGCGCCTCGATCTCGTGAGTGTCGCTCACTGGGCCGTTCCCTTCTTCTTGTTCGTGCGCGCGGTGTGGGCCGCGATCCAGACGGCGAAGGCGACCAGGCCGCCGAGACCCACGATCCAGGCGAACAGGCCCTCGCTCACCGGGCCGAGGTTGCCCAGGCTGAAGCCGCCGTAGCCCGGCTGGGTCTTCATCGACTGGATGTAGGCGATGACGTCGCGCTTCATCTCCGGCGAGAGGTTGCCGTTGGAGAAGGAGTCCATCGACTGCGGGCCGGTGAGCATGGCCTCGTAGATGTGCTTGGGGTCGGTGTCGAGCAGCTTCGGGGCGAAGCCGCCACGCGGCATCGCGCCGCCCTCACCGGTGAAGTTGTGGCAGGCGGTGCAGTTGGTCAGGAAGATCTGACCACCGCGGACGATGGCCTCCTGCTTCTCCGCAGCGCTCATGCCGTCGGTGCTGTAGTCCGCCTTGGACGGGATCGCCGGGCCGGGCGCGAGGCTGGCGACGTACGCCGCGAGCTCGTTGATCTCGTCCTGGGTGAAGATGTTCTTCTTCTTCTGGACCTGGGCACCCGGCTGCACCATGGGCATGCGACCGGTCCCGACCTGGAAGTCGACCGCGGCGGCACCGACGCCGGCGAGCGCCGGGCCGATGAGCTGGCCGTCCTTGGCGGTGAGGCCCTCGCCGTTCTGCCCGTGGCAGAACGCGCAGCTGACCAGGAAGAGCTGACGGCCCTTGGCCGCCATCGCGGCCTGGTCCTCGGCGGTGTCAGCCGAGGAGGAGGGGGAGAAGGCGGCGTAGAGACCACCGGAGAGGGCCAGGCCCAGGAGGAGCAGCACCAGGCCGGCGATCGGGCCGCGACGGTGCCGCGACAGGCGACCGGCGGAGCGGTTCAGGAGACGCACATTCAGTCCTTGATCTACGCAGGCGGTCGAACTACTTGATGAGGTAGATGGTCGCGAACAGACCGATCCACACGACGTCGACGAAGTGCCAGTAGTACGACACGACGATCGCGCTCACCGCCTGCTCATGGGTGAAGCGACGGGCCACGAAGGTGCGGCCGAGCACGAAGAGGAAGGCGATCAGGCCGCCGGTCACGTGCAGGCCGTGGAAGCCGGTGGTCAGGTAGAACACCGTGCCGTAGCCGGAGGCATTCATCTTGATGCCCTCCTGGATCAGGCTGGCGTACTCCGTCGCCTGGCCGGCGATGAAGATCGCTCCCATGAGGTAGGTGAGCACGAACCACTCGCGCAGACCCCACTTGGCGACGTTGAACAGGGAGCCGGTGCGGCCCACCTGGCCCCGCTCAGCGGCGAACACGCCCCACTGGCAGGTGAACGAGGAGAGCACCAGGATCGTGGTGTTCACCGAGGCGAACGGCACGTTGAGGTGGGGGGTGCTCTGGGCCCACAGGTCCGGGCTGACCGCGCGGATCGTGTAGTACGCCGCGAACAGCGCCGCGAAGAACATCAGCTCGCTGGAGAGCCAGATGATCGTTCCCACGCTGACCATGCTGGGCCGGTCGTGATGCCCGTGCAGACGGGAAGCCGGAAGAGTCGAAACTGTCGCCACGGCGCCATTATGTCGTGACCTCTCGGCGAGGGCACCCCGCCCCCCTCAGTTAAACGATAGTTTTCGGGCCGTGAGGCTCTCCGCGGGCACGTCCGCGCGTACGACGTGGTGGCTCGTGCCGCTCGCGATCTTCGCCCTGACCCGGATCGTCGACGTCTTCGTGATCGCCCACGCGGCGCATGCACAGGTGCCGATGGACGGCTCGTTCGGCATCCATGTCGAGGAGCTCAAGCCCGCGCACCCGGGCTACTGGGCAGCGCTGAGCAACTGGGACGGCCAGTGGTACGAGACCATCGCGCGCCACGGCTACCCGCACGTGCTGCCGGCCAGCGGCCCGGTCCCGCAGACCGCCTGGGCCTTCTACCCGCTCTATCCGTTGATCGTGCGGATGGTGATGCTGGTCACACCGCTCGGGTTCGGTCCGGCGGCGTCGGTCGTCAGCATGGCGTTCGCCGCAGCCGGACTGGCGCTGATCTACCGGGTGGTCCTCGACCGCGCGGACCGCTTCGCCGCGGCGATCACGGTCCTTGGGCTGTGCGTCTTCCCCTCGGCGCCCATCCTGCAGGCCGCCTACACCGAGGGCCTGGCACTGTTCGGCATCGCGCTGCTCATCTGGTGCCTGACGCGTCGCCGGTACGGCGAGGTCTTCGCGGTGCTGCTGCTGCTCGCCCTGACCCGCCCGATCGTGGTCGTCGCGGCGCCGGTGATCGTGGTGCACGGCTGGCGGCACCGGCACGACTCCAGCCCCCGGCAGCGCTGGACCCTCGCCGGGCTGACCGTCGCCTCCGGCGCCCTGGTCCTGCTGTGGCCGGCGGTGACGGGTCTGGTCACCGGCCGCTGGGACGCCTACTTCGCCACGCAGCGAGCCTGGAGCAACCAGCTGAGCCTGCGCAGCAGCTACCTCGGCTGGTTCTTCGGCGGCGCCGATCACGAGACGGCGGTCAGGGCGGTGCTGGTGTTGCTGGTGCTGCTGCTGACCCTCGTCGTACCGGCTGCGCGGGCGTGGCCCCTCGAGCTGCGGGTCTGGGCGATGGCCTACGGGCTCTACCTGGCGCTGACGTTGCGCCCGACCAGCTCCATCGAGCGCTACATGCTGTTGGCGGCGGTGCCGTGGCTGCCGCTGCCGGCACTCGCCCCGGCCGGGACGCAGCGGTGGATCCGGGTGGTGACCATGGGGGTCGTGGCGGCTGTCGGCATCCGGATGCAGGTCGGCTGGGTGGACCACTTCATGATCCCGACCGCTGGTTCCCTGCTGCCGCCGTAGGCCTCTCGCGAGTAGAGTCGCGCCGTGACCGCCTCCGCGAAGCCGCTCAAGGTGCTTGTCTACAGCGACGACGTCAGCGTCCGGAAGCAGGTGATCCTGGCCCTCGGGCGCAGGCCTCACCCCGATCTTCCCGACGTCGAGTACGTCGAGGTAGCCACCGAGCCCATCGTCGTGCAGAACTTCGACGCCGGCACCATCGACCTGGCGATCCTCGACGGCGAGGCTGTGCCCGCCGGCGGCATCGGGGTGGCCAAGCAGATGAAGGACGAGATCGCCTCCTGCCCGCCGATCGTGGTCCTGACCGGGCGACCGCAGGACGCCTGGCTGGCGACCTGGTCGAGGGCCGACGCGGCGGTGTCACAGCCGCTGGACCCGATCGTGCTGGCCGAGACCGTCGTGGGGCTGCTCCGCGCCGGCGTTCCCGCCTGAGCGCGGCTGGGGAGGAGATGTCCACCATCACGTGGCCCGACGTGCTCGGGTCGCTGGTAGCGCGCGTCGATCTCAGCGCCGAGCAGACCGCCTGGGCGATGGGCGAGATCCTCGAGGGCGAGGCCACCGCGTCGCAGATCGCGGGCTTCGCGATCGCGCTGCGGGCCAAGGGTGAGACGTCGCAGGAGCTGGTCGGGCTGGTCTCGGCGATGTACGAGCGCGCCACCCCCATCTCCATCCCGGGCCGGCTGCTCGACATCGTCGGCACCGGGGGCGACCGCTCCATGTCGGTCAACATCTCGACGATGTCGGCGATCGTGGCCGCCGGGGCGGGCGCGAAGGTCGTCAAGCACGGCAACCGCTCCGCCTCGTCCACCTCCGGCTCCGCCGACGTGCTGGAGGCCCTCGGGATCCGGCTGGACCTGCCGGTCCAGCGGGTGGCCGCGCTGGCCGAGGAGGCAGGCATCACGTTCCTCTTCTCGGCTGTCTTCCACCCCGCGATGCGCCACGCCGCCGTCACCCGGCGCGAGCTGGGTGTGGGCACCACCTTCAACTTCCTCGGCCCGCTGTCCAACCCGGCGCATGCCGGAGCGAGCGCGATCGGCTGTGCCGACCTGCGGATGGCCCCGGTGATGGCGGGCGTCTTCGCCGCCCGCGGCACCGACGCCTGGGTCTTCCGTGGCGACGACGGGCTCGACGAGCTGACCACGACGACCACCTCCTCGCTGTGGGCGGTGCGCGGCGGCGAGACCACCCGGCACGAGATCGACCCGGCGCGGCTCGGCATCGGCCGTGCGACGGCCGAGGATCTGCGCGGCGGGGATGCCACGCACAACGCCGACGTCGTACGGCGGCTGCTCGGGGGCGAGCGCGGGCCGGTGCGCGATGCGGTGCTGCTCAACGCCGGCGCCGCCCTAGCGGTCTACGACGACGCCGCCGGCTCGATCGAGGACCGGCTCGCCGCCGGTGTCGAACGGGCCGCGGAGGCGGTGGACTCGGGTGCTGCCGCGGCGGCCCTGGATCGGTGGATCGCCGGCTCGTCGCGCTGACGGCGGGACGCAGGCCCGACTCGACCGGGACGCAGGCCCGACTCGACTCAGTCGAGGCCGAGGGAGAAGGCCGCCTCCAGGTCATGGCGGGAGTAGGTCCGGAAAGCGATGTGCGTCTCGGTGTCGAGGACGCCCGGGACCTTGTTGAGCCGGTCCGCGACGACGGCGGCGATCTCGTCGTGGGTGCGCACCCGGACCAGCACGATCAGGTCGATCGGGCCGGTGACCGAGTAGACCTCGCTGACCCCGTCGATGGCGGCGATCGCCTCGGCGACCTCGGGGATGCTGGCGACCTCGGCGGAGACGTGGACGATGGCGGTGATCACGCACGGCACGTTACCGCGCCAGCGGCACGCCCTGATGGACCGTCGACAGCTCACGACGCTCGTCGAAGGGCACGAGCGTACGGCGGGACTCCTCGACCGCATCGTGCACCGCGAGGTGTCGGGTGGCGCCGGCGACAGGGCAGGTCCACTCCCCGTCGACGTCGATCAGCCGGACCCCGGGCGACTCCAGCCACTTGAGCACCAGCTCGCTCTCCTCGGCGCTCGCCGCGGGGACCGGTCCGGGGGCGGGCAGCACGGTCTCGGCCGAGGCGCACAGCTGGCGGACGTAATCGTGGGCATCGCCGCCCGGTGGCAGTGTTCCCGCGGCGGCGAGCCGGCCGCGTCGGACCACGTGCACCTCCCAGCGTCCGTCGTCGCGGCGGCGGCCGGCGACGATCTGGCCGCACCGGGCCAGCGCCGAGAGCCGTTGGGTGCGCGCCGCGGCCCGCAGGAACGCCGCCAGCCGGTCGCGGTGCACCCCGGCCTCCTCGAACCGCTCCGCTGCCGCCAGTGCCTGCATCCGCTCACTGATCGAGGTGATCACCTCGTCGGGTCGGCGCAGCAGGGTGTCGCGCAGCTGCCTGACCACCGCGGCGTAGGCCTCCTCGTCGGCGCTGCCGTCGCAGGGGGAGAGGCAACGCCCCATCTCGGCGAGCACGCAGGGGGACTTCGACGCCCTGCGCGCCAGCCGGTCCGAGCACTGGCGGACCGGGAAGGTGTCGTGCAGCGCCTGGAGCGCCTTCTCGGCGACCTTCTTCGACGAGAAGGGCCCCAGGTAGTCGGCCTCGTCGTCGAGCACGCGCTTGACCAGGGACAGCCGCGGCCACGGCTCCCGGGTGAGCTTGACGAAGTGCATCCTCTCCGGGAAGCGCGAGCGTCGGTTGTAGCGCGGCTTGTGCTCGGCGATGAGTCGCAGCTCGCGGATCTGTGCCTCCAAGGTGGTGGCGCACTCGATCCCGGTGACGGTGGCGGCCAGGCCGACCATCTCGCCGATCCGGGAGCGGGTCTCGGAGGCGGTGAAGTAGGAGCGCACCCGAGTGCGCAGATCGCGGCTGGTGCCGACGTAGAGGACCCGCTCGCGGTCGTCGCGGAACAGGTAGACCCCTGGTGCGTGCGGCAGCGACTCGGCGAGGTGGCGCTTCTTGCGCTGCGCGGTGGAGACCCGTGCGGAGAACGTCTGGAGCTCCTCCAGGGTGTGCACCCCGAGGCCGCCGAGCCGCTCCATCAGGCCGTGCAGCACGTCGACGGTCGCGCGCGCGTCGGAGAGCGCGCGGTGGTTCGGCGTGGTGCCGGAGCGGAAGACCTGCGCGAGCGAGGACAGCTTGCAGTTGGGCGCGTCGTCGCGGGTGATCACCCGGCGCGCCAGCTTCGCGGTGTCGACCACCTCGAAGGCCGGCCAGGGCCGCTGCTGGCGGGCGGCGAAGTGCTTGAGGAAGCCGACGTCGAAGGGTGCGTTGTGAGCCACCAGCACGCACCCCGCGGCGAACTCCAGGAACGCCGGCAGCGCCGACTCGATCCCTGGCGCATCGGCCACCATGGTGTCGCTGATGCCGGTGAGCACCGCGATGAACGGCGGGATCGCGCTGTGCGGGTTGACCAGTGTCTGGAACTCGCCCAGGATCTCGCCGGCACGGACCTTGACCGCGCCGATCTCGGTGATCATCGACCCGGCCTCGGCCGAGCCGCCGGTGGTCTCCAGGTCGACCACGCAGAACGTCACGTCGCGCAGCTGGCGCCCCAGCTCGTCGAAGCTGCGCTGGGACTCCCAACGCGATCGCGCTGTCGCTGCTGCGGTGCTGCTCATGTCCGTGACCGTAGGACCGAGCACCGACAGTTCCGGGGCGGCGCGCTGTGTCGGCGCACCTATCCTTCACTTCGTGACCACAGCCCCGGGCCCGGTGCCCTCCGTCGCCGAGCTCCCCGAGCCGGTGCGGACGCGGATCGTCGCGCTCAGCGCCGAGGTGCTCCCGCAGGTCCCCGAGCTGCCCGCCACCCTGCGACGGATCGCGGCGTTCGCGCCCGCGCGCCGGGCGCGGGCCGGAGGTACGGCGATCACCGCCGCGCTCGAGGCGGAGCCCGACGCCGAGGAGGGGCTGCGCGAGCGGCTCGCGGTGCAGCTGCGCTCCTCCCGTCCGCGCTACGCCGCGGACCGGTTGCCCTCCGGTGCCGACCCGGCCGAGGCGGCGGCGTTCGCGTGGCTGGTGCGGCCGGTCGGCTGGACCGAGCAGCTCGACGAGGCGCTGCGCGGGCTGCAGACCCGGACCCGGGTCGCCGATCAGGACGTGACCCGCCTGCAGCGCCGGGTGGACCAGCTCGAGCAGGAGCTGCGCGAGGCCCGCGAGCGTCGCCGTACCGACCTCGAGGCGGCCAGGCAGGAGAACCTGCTGCTGCGTCGCCGGTTGGGCGAGGCGCGGGCCGGCGGGCGCGAGGCGCTCGCGGGGGTCGAGGAGACCCTCGCCGTCGCGGAGGCCGCCCGGACCGAGGCCGAGGCTACGGTCGCCGGCCAGGCCCGGGAGCTGCGCCAGCTGCGGGCGCGTGTCGCCCAGCTCGAGGCCGAAGCCGGCGACGAGCGCCGGGCAGCGCGCAGCGAGCGCGAGGAGGCCACGCTGCGCTCGCGGCTACTGCTCGACACCATCATCGACGCCGCCTCCGGACTGCGCCGCGAGCTCGCCCTGCCTCAGGCCAGCGGCACGCCGGGGGAGAGCGTGGAGGCGACGTACGCCGAGGCACCGCCCGGGCCCGCCGGACGCAGTCGCACGGTCGCCAGCCTCGGCGAGTTGGAGGGCTACCTGGCGATGCCCCGGGCGAGGCTCGTCATCGACGGCTACAACGTCACCAAGCAGGCCTGGCCCGCCTCGGCGCTCGACGCGCAGCGGATCCGGCTGATGCAGGCGCTGGCGCCGCTGGTCGCGCGTACCGGTGCCGAGACGACCGTCGTCTTCGACGCCGCAGCCGTGCCCGGTGCCGCTGCCCGTCACCTGGCCGGCGCGCCGCGCGGCGTGCGGGTCGTGTTCAGCCCGGCCGGCGTGATCGCCGACGACGTGATCCGTGAGCTGGTAGCGGCCGAGCCCCCGGGGCGGGTGGTGCTGGTGGTGAGCGACGACCAGGCCGTGGCGCGCGACATCGCGCTCAGCGGCGGCCGGCCGGTGCCGACACCGGTGCTGCTGCAGGCGCTGCGCTGACCGGGGCCGGGGTCGGCATCGCTGCGACACACCGGCCGACCGCCGTACCAAAACTGTCGGTGGTGGCTGCGAACGTCGCCGACATGAGCACGACGATCGATTGCGACACCTGTGTGGTGCGAGGCCTGGAGTGTCACGACTGCGTGGTGACGGTGCTGCTGGGCCTGCCACCCGAGCTGACGATGGAGGACGAGGAGAGGCGGGCGTTGCAGGTGCTCGCCGACGGTGGCCTGGTGCCACCGCTGCGGCTCGTCTCCCCGGTGGAGGGTCCCGCGATCGAGTCGGCCTAGCCGATGCGTGGGGCTCCTGATACGGATGTGACAGGAGTGATGCGTGGGTCAGATTGGATATCGACACACTGTGGAGAGGGATTGGCAAGGCTGTGCCGCCCTCGGTTAAGGTCTAGGTCACTTGGTGCCCGAGGCAGTGGATCACACCGGATCCGCGCGGGTGCCGCGCTGAGTCGTGAGCCACATCGGGGTGGATCACGAGCCGGGGAACCATCGACGGCCTGGCCGTCATCTGGGGTGAATCTCCCGCAAGGCACGTCCGAGGTGGACGTGAGGAGTGGGAGTAGGGCATGTCGTGCCCGAATCCGTCAGCTCACCCGGTAGGCGTACGACAGACAAGGGAGAACGCCCGCTCGTGCTGAACGGTCGGAACCGCCTCATCGCTGGTATCGCGACGCTCGCCGTCGCCGGAGTCGTGGGGATCCTGCCCTCGACCTCCGCCCACGCGACCCCCTCCATCAAGGACGTCCAGGCACAGGTCGACGACCTCTACCAGCAGGCTGACGCCGCCGGTGAGAAGTACGACGCCGCGAACGTCCGGCTCAAGCAGCTGCGCAGCGAGCTCTCCGACCTCCAGGCCGACCAGAAGCGCCAGGACAAGGCGCTCAGCGGTGTGCGCGACCAGGTCCGCGACTCGGTGATGCGTCAGTTCGAGGGCTCGAACATGTCCGCCGTGGGCCAGGTCGTCGTCAGCGACGACCCCAAGGCGTTCCTTGCCGGGCTGTCCACCATGTCCGCCTACGACGGCATCCAGGACAGCCTGCTCACCGACTACTCCCACCAGGTGCAGGCGCTCGAGCTGCGCCAGCAGGCGACAGCGAAGCGCGCCGCCGACGTCACCGCCACCCAGGCCCAGCTCAAGGCGGCCAAGGCGACGATCGACGACAAGCTGGCCGAGGCCAAGAAGGTCCTCGACGGCCTGCAGGCCAAGCAGCGCGAGGCACTGCTCTCCCGCGATTCGACGCGGGTCTCGACCGACGACATCGCTGCCACGGGCAGCGCCGCCACGGCGATCTCCTACGCGATGGCGCAGGTCGGCAAGGCCTACGTCTACGGCGCGGCCGGGCCGAACGCGTTCGACTGCTCCGGCCTGACCATGCGCGCCTGGGGCGCCGCGGGCGTCTCGCTGCCGCACTCCTCGGCCGCGCAGTACAACTCCGGTCGTCACATCGCCGCCTCCGACCTGCAGCCCGGCGACCTGGTCTTCTACTACCACCCGATCAGCCACGTCGGCATGTACATCGGCAACGGCCTGATCGTGAACGCCGAGAACCCGAGCGTGGGCGTCAAGGTCACCGGTCTGTACTCCATGCCCTACGTGGGCGCCGTCCGCCCGGGCTGACCCGCACCAACCCCGACCACCTCACCTGGGTCGGGTCTGATTGACTCGGCGCCATGACCACGGACCGCCGCTCCTCGCGAGTGGCGGTCCGCGTCGTCGTGGCGGCTGTCGTCGTGCTGGCGGTGGCCCTCGGCGTGCTCGCCTGGCGGCTGCACGGCCGGGACACCTACGTGGTGCCCGCAGGAGCCGCCCGTTCGGGCCGGCCGGCGGCCGAGCAACCGGGTGAGGCGGCGGCCGCGTTGAACGCCCTGCAGCGAGCGGTGCGCGACGCTCGGCCCGACCAGGTCCAGGGCACGGCCGCTCGGACGGCCGTGGCCAACGCGGTGGCGCTGCGGGTGCAGGACTTCACCGCACGCTACGTCGCGCAGGACGGTGCGGTGGCGCGCGACGGCTCGTGGAGTGCCGACGTCGCGATCACCTGGCGGTTCGGCGGCGTCGACGCCTCGACCGCCTCGACGGACGTGAGCGCTACCTTCGCCCCGGCCGGCGACGACGGCGGCGGCCGTGTCGAGGTGACAGGCTTCGGTGCCGGTGAGGGGCGGCTGCCGTTGTGGCTCGCCGGCCCCGTGCAGGTCCGGCGTACGGAGGACGCGACGGTGGTGCTCGCCGGCAGCGGTGTGGCCGCGCAGCGGCGCGCGGCGCGGTACGGCACGCTGGCGGACCGCGCCGTCGCGGCGGTACGCAAGGTGCTGCCCTGGCCACACCCCGACCTGGTCCTGGAGGTGCCGTCCGACGAGGCCGGCCTGGAGCGCATGATGGGTGCTGCGAGCGGCACCTACCACGGCGTCGCCGCGGTGACCGCCAGCGTCGACGGCAGCGCCAGCGGCCCCGTGCACGTGCTGGTGAACCCGCAGGTGATCGGTGGCCTCAACACCCAGGGCGCGCAGATCGTGCTCAGTCACGAGGCGACGCATGCGGCGACCGACGTGGCCACCAACCAGACCCTCCCCCCGTGGCTGCTGGAGGGCTTCGCCGACTACGTCGCGCTGCGCGACGTCACGCTGCCCCTGTCCACGACCGCCCGCCAGATCATCGCCGAGGTGCGCACGGACGGTGCGCCGGCGCACCTGCCGGGCTCGGCCGAGTTCAACGACCAGTCGGAGTCCTTCGGCGCCGAGTACGAGGCGGCCTGGCTGGCCTGCCGGCTGCTGGCCCGGCTGGGCGGCGAGCAGGCCCTGGTCCACCTGTACGACGACGTCCGCGGCGGTGCCGGCCTGGACGCGACGATGCGCCGCCAGTTCGGCTTCGGGCTCACCGACTTCACCACGCAGTGGCGCCGGGAGCTGCAGGGGCTCGCCCGGTGATCACCGTGCGGCGGCTCTCGCTCGCCATGGCAGCCGGGGGAGCGGTGGCCTTCGTCGTGCTCGCCGTCGTGCTGGTGCCCTGGCACCCCTACCCGGGCGGCCGGCTGCACCCGCCCAGCGCCCAGAGCGTCTTCACCCCGGCGCAGATCGAGCGCGCCACGGCGTACTCCCACGCGGCGCGCTGGCTGGGCCGCAGCAGCCTGGTCGTCTCGGTGCTGGTCGCCTGCCTGCTGGGCTTCACCCGCTTCGGACGGGCCGTGGACGCGCGGCTGCGCGGCCCGTGGTGGCTGCGGACCACGGTGCTGGTGGTGCTGGTGACGGTCCTCGGCCGGATCGTCACCCTGCCCTTCGACATCGCGCTGCAGCACCAGCAACTGCGCTACGGGCTGTCACGGCAGAGCTGGGCGTCGTACCTCTCCGACCTGGGGATCGGGACCGGCGTCACCGTGGTGGCCACGGCGATCGCGGTGGTGGTGCTGCTCGGCATCGCACGACGCTGGCAGCGGGCGTGGCCCGCGATCGCCGGCGTCGTGATCGCCGCGCTGGTGCTGCTCGGCTCCTTCGTCTACCCGGTCCTGGTGGAGCCGCTCTTCAGCGACTTCACGTCACTGCCCCAGGGCGACCTGCGCACCCAGATCATGCAGCTCGCGGCGAAGGAGCACGTCCACCTCGACGACGTCCTGGTCGTGGACGCCTCGCAGCGGACCACCGAGCTCAACGCCTACGTCACCGGCTTCGGATCGACCCGCCGGGTGGTGCTCTACGACAACCTGATCCACGACCTGCCGCGAGGCGAGGTGCTCTCGGTCGTGGCCCACGAGCTCGGGCACGCCCACCACGACGACGTGCTGAGCGGGACCCTGCTCGGGGTGGCGGCGGCGTTCCTCGGCGTCGGTCTGCTGGGCCTCCTCCTCGGCCGTCGCGGGACCCGGCTGCGTGACCCGGCCGTGGTGCCGTTGCTGCTGGCGCTCTTCGCCCTGGCCTCGGTGCTGGCGCTGCCGGTGGAGAACACCATCAGCCGGCAGATCGAGACCCGGGCCGACGTGGCCGCCCTGGAGACCACCGGGGACGAGGGCTCGTTCGTCGCGCTGCAGCGCCGGCTGGCGATCAGCGCGCTGGCCGACCCGACGCCGCCGGCGTGGTCGCAGTTCCTGTTCGGGTCACACCCGACGGCACTGCAGCGGATCGCCGTCGCGAAGCGGGTGCTGGGCGGCAGGTGAGCGGCGCCGCCGTCACGTGCACGCGCCCTGGTGCGTAGCGCCCGCGACCTTGTCGCAGGTGTTGCCGAACAGATCGCTCACGTGCGGGCCGAGCAGGAACACGATCCCGGCGATCAGGGCGGCGATGCCGGCGGCGAGCAGCGCGTACTCGGCCGCGGAGGCCCCGCGGTCGGTGCGCTGTCGCTGCTCGGTCATCGCTATCCGGCGGATGCCGGTCGGCGTGCTCGCCCGGGTCATGCGGTCAGCCGCCGGTGGTGTTGGTCGCCTTCGAGCAGTCCGAGTTGCTGACCGAGTTGCAGGTGTTCTGGAAGACGCTGTGCAGCTTGTCACCGAAGACGAACACGATGCCCACCACCAGTGCGGCGACGCCGGCGATCAGGAGCCCGTACTCGACGGCGGACGCACCGCGCTCGTCCATCTTGGCCAGGCGCGCGTCCAGCATGATGCGCAGATATTCCAGCATGAAGAGTCCCCCTCAGGATCTTTTCCCCCGGGCGGGGCGAACGCACCCGCCGATGTGTCCATGGTCACCTGAGGAGGGCTCGCGGGGGATCGGGTGATGGTGCCGACCGGCGTAGTCCGTTCGGACTATCCGGGGGAGCGGGGTGGTCCCGGGTCAGCTCGTGGAGCCGGTGGGATTCACGCTGGAGAGCAGCCCGATCCGCATGGCGGTGACGAGGGCCTGGGCCCGGTTGGCGGCGCCGAGCTTCTGGTAGATCCGGGCGATGTGCGACTTGGCGGTGGACTCCGAGAGGTAGAGGCGCTCGCCGATCGCCGCCGCGCCCAGTCCGTCGGCGAGGAGGACCAGCACGTCGTGCTCGCGATCGGAGAGGCGGGTCGACTCGCTGGTGTGCCGGCGCATCATCGCTCCGACCAGCCCTGAGCAGACGAACGACCGCGGCGAGACGGCCGCATGCCGGGCGGCGCGGACGACCTCCTGGGAGGGGGCGTCCTTGCCGACGAAGCCCGAGGCGCCGGCCTCCATCGCGGCGAAGATCTGGTCGTCCCCGGAGTGCATGGTGAGCACCACCACGCCGGTGGTGTTGCTCTGGCGCCGGATCGCGCGCAGGATGTCGAGCCCGGTGCCGTCCTGCAGCTGCAGATCGGCGACGACCACGTCGGGGGAGAGCCGGGCGTAGAGCGCGAGCGCATCGGCGACGGTACCGGCCTGAGCGACCACGTCGAGATCCTCCTCCAGGTCGATCACGCCCGCCAGGCCCTCGCGGATCAGCTCGTGGTCGTCCACCAACAGCACCGAGGTCATGCGTCCACCCTCGCCTTCCCGGCCTCCGCAGCGGAGGCGTCATCAGTTCCATCAGTGATCTCGACGGTGACGGACACCCCGCCGCCGTCCCGCTCGGTCATCGCGAGGGTGGCGTTGATGAGCAGCGCCCGCTCCCGCATGATCGAGAGTCCGTGGGAGCCCGTCCGCGGCCTCTGCATGCCGCGCCCGTCGTCGCTGACGGTGATCCGCGCCTGCGGGGCACGCACCTGGCAGTGCACCTCGATCGCAGAGGCCCGGGCATGCTTGATCGCGTTGTTCATCGCCTCCTGGGTGATGCGGAACAGCTCCGCCTCCACCTCGGGCCGCAGCCGGTCGGTCGTCTCGTCGAGGGTGACGTGGATGGGCACACCGGAGACCTCGGTGAGGTTGCGGGCGATCGAGCCGATCGCCGCCCCCAGGCTCTCGCTGGCGCCGACCGAGGTGCGCAGGTTGACCAGCGAGCGGCGGATCTCCGCCACCACCGCGCTGATGCGCTCGCGCAGGACAGCGATCCGCTCGGCCTGCTGCGGGGTCGACGCCGTACCGGCGAGGGCATCGACGAGGTAGCCGAGCCCGGCGATGTCCTGGGCCACCCCGTCGTGCATCTCGCGGGCCAGCCGCCGTCGTTCCTCGGCGGTGGCGGAGTCGCGGAAGGCCACGAACAGCAACGCGGTGTCGAGCTGCACCGCGCCGACCTGCAGCGAGCGGCGCAACCGCTCCAGCCGGTCCTGCAGGCCCATGCTCTCGGCGCTGACCCGCTCGGAGAGGCACGCGACCACGACGGCCGAGACGCTGCCGTCGTGGGCGGACTGCAGCGGCACCGCGAACAGGTTGCCCTCCACGAAGGTCCCGGCGGTGGCCCAGGCAGCCAGCGCCGCGTCCTCCCACCCGGTGCCCATGGTGGCGCCGACCTCCTTGGTCACCAGCGGGGTGAGGGTCTCCCCGCGGGTCACGTAGAGCGCCATCGAGCTGGTCGGCAGCTCGTCGCGGACCTGGCCCAGGATCCCGCCGCCCAGCGCGACCGGATCGAGACCGCCGTCGAAGCCGCCGCTGATGTCGATCAGCTGGCGCAGCAGCGACTGAGCGTAGAGGTAGGGCGCCAGCGGATCGGCGCGTTGCTGCAGCGCACTGTGCAGGAAGGTGGCGATCAGACCGACGCCGAGGCCTGCGAAGCACCAGCTGAAGATGCTGTAGCCCTGCTCGGGCGTGATCCCGTGCCGCACGGCCAGCGCGGCGGTGAGCACCGCGAAGAGCTCGGTCGCCAGCGAGAGCGCGACACCCCAGATGCCGCGGTACAGGCCGGCGCTGAACGGCACGATGGCCAGCGCCGCCAGGACCACTGGCGACCGGTCCAGGGCGACGCCGCTGATCAGCCCGACGCCGGCTGCCTCGATCCCCCCGATGACGTCGAGGGTGACGCGGCTGCGCCACTCCAGCAGCGTCACGGCGGCCCAGATCGCGGCGATGAACCCGAGTGCCACCAGCGAGCCGGTGTCCCGGGTCCACAGCAGCGGCACCAGCGTCGCGACCAGCGCGAACCCGCGGGCCAGCCCCGCGACCCGGCGGTGGTGCGGGTCGGTCAACAGGCTGGCCTCGGGCGTGGTCGGGTTCATCGGCGCGAGAAGCTGTCCATCGAGTGGAGGAGCGCCGGACCCATCACGACCACGAACAGGCACGGCAGGATGAAGAAGATCAGGGGCACCGTGATCTTGACCGGCACCTGCTGCGCCCTGGTCTCGGCGCGCTGGCGACGCTTGATCCGCATCTCGCCCGCCTGGATCCGCAGGACCTGGGCGATGGGGATGCCGAAGCCGTCGGCCTGGACCATCGCGCTCACGAAGGCGCGCACGTCGTCCACCGTGCACCGTTCGGCCAGTCCCCGCAAGGCCTCGGAGCGACCCTGACCCAGCTGCATCTCGCGCAGCATCCTGGTGAACTCGTCGGCGAGCGGCCCGTGC
Source organism: Nocardioides sp. BP30 (assembly GCF_029873215.1). Classification (NCBI taxonomy): domain Bacteria; kingdom Bacillati; phylum Actinomycetota; class Actinomycetes; order Propionibacteriales; family Nocardioidaceae; genus Nocardioides; species Nocardioides lacus. Next base: position 1,753,860 of record NZ_CP123620.1, read on the forward strand.
GTCTTGACCGCCACCTGCTGGACGGCCGCGTCGAAGCCGAGGCCAGCCTCGACGCTGATAGTCAGCAGGTCGATCGCGTCGGGCAGGTCACGCTGCAACCGCTCGTTGCGGTCGTAGGTGCGCTGGTAGAGGTAGAGATCGGGGCCGAAGAACCCGACGAGCAGGCCCGCCAGCGCTACCACGACGCCGGTGAGCGGGCCGATCTGGAACAGAGCGGCGATCGCCACGCCGAGGATCAGCCCCAGGACGCCGAACAGCACCTTCCCCGAGACCATCCGGTCGACGGTCCACCCCGGCGGGTTCCCGGCGGCATCGAGCCGGCGGCGGAGCCGCTCACCCGCATCGGAGCCGCTGATCCGCCGGCCGACGGTGAGTGCTCGCGCGCGCAGCGGTGCGATCACCCGGTCCGCGAAGGGCAGATCCAGCTCGGCTCGGAGCTCCTTGGGCGCCTGGCCCATGGTCTCGAGGACCGCCAACGACCGATTGACGCCCGCTGACTCCTCGTCGGTGCGCAGCGCCAGGCTGAGCAGGAGGAGCGCCCCGAGCAGGAGGACGACGCCGAGCACCAGCAGCGCTACCACCTCAGACCTCCACCTTCACCAGACGACTCATCCAGAAGGCTCCGATGCCCAGCCACACGACAGAGGAAACCAGCAGCACGATCCCGCGAGGGTCGTGGAAGAGCGGGTGCAGGTAGGCGCGGTTCGTCAGCAGCAGGTAGAGCAGGAAGACCGGCGGAAGCGCGCCGATGACCATCGCGGAGAGCCTGCCCTCGGCGGAGAGCGCCAGCACCTGCCGGCGGACGTACTGGCGCTCGCGCAGGGTCGCGGCGACGGTGTCGAAGAGCTCGGCCAGGTTGCCGCCGACCTGCCGCTGGATCCGGATCGCCATCACGACCCAGCTGAAGTCCGGGCTGTCGAAGCGGTCGGCGACACCGTCGAGGGCGTCCTCCAGCTCCACGCCGAGCCGGGTCTCGACCAGCACCCGGCGGAACTCGCCGGCGATCGGGTCGTTCGCCTCGCGGACGACGGTGTCGACGGTCTGCGCCAGCGACAGCCCCGCCGACAGCGAGCCGGACATGAGCTGCAGCGTCTCGGGCAGGGAGTCGTCGAAGCGGCGCCGGCGGTGGCGGCGCCGTAGGAGCAACGAGGCCCAGGGGCCGAGCACGCCCACGGCGAGCAGGACGAGCGCCACCAGGGCCGAGCCGCCGCCGACGAGGAGCCCGACCACGCCGGCCACCAGCGCGATCGCCACGTGCAGGAGCAGCCACTCGGCGGGCTTCAGGTCGCTGCCGGCACCGTCGAGGGCGTGCGCGATCCGGTCCTCGAGCCCCCTGCTGCGTCGCAGCAGGCCGGCGGCGGCGGTCGTAGCCGAGGCTAGCGCCTGCTCCGCGTCCAGCCGGGGGAGGCCACGGCCGGTACCGCCGCTCACGAGCGTGCCGGCGCCGGTGCGGGCGGTGTAGTTCGTGACCAGCTCCTCCGCTGTCCCGGCCCGGCGCCGCGGGAGCAGCGTCAGGACCAGGCCGGCGAGTCCGACGGCGAGCGCCCCGATGCCGGCGTACATCACCCAGGCGGGCAGCACCCAACGGTGTGTCGGATCGGCAGCCGGCGCCGGCGCCGACGCCTGCAACCGGTCGTCGTACGCCGAGGCGTCCAGCGTGCCGCCCTCGGCGGTCGGCAGCATGACCTCGACGGTCCCGCTGGTGGCGGTCAGGCCGGCCGGCAGCTGAGCGGTGACCAGCACCTGCCGTGCCAGCACGCCGGCCTCGGCGGCGAAGGTCCGCGCGAGCGCTGTGGGGTCCGACGGCAGCACCGATCCCCTGCCGGCCGCGGCGAGCTGTTGCAGCGACGGCCTGGTGCCACCACCGTCGGAGACGGCGACCACGTCGAGCAGCGCGTCGGCCTGCGCGACGGCGCCGGTGAGCCGGGCGAGGCTCTCGGCGCTCCGGGTGTCGGTGCCGTCGGAGAGGACCAGGATCGAGCGCTGTCCGGAGCTGCCGGCCGCCCTCAGTGCAGCCCCGACGCCGTCGTAGAGCAACGTGCCGGCGCTCAACGACAGCCCGTCCAGGATGCCGGCCACCGAGGAACGGTCCCGGGTCGGGACCAGAGCCGTCCGTACCGAGCCGCCGAAGGTGACGATGCCCAGGTAGACGTCGGCGGGCAGGGCCCGCACGTAGGCGGCGGCCGCCGCCTTCGCGGCTGCGAACTTCGCGCCGGTCATCGAGACGCTCGTGTCCATCGCGAGCACGGCGGTACGCCGGACCCGCCCGGACGACCCCTCCTGTGCAGCGGCCGTGGCGGGGCGTCCCGCCACACTCACCGTGACCGCACCCAGCTCCACGGTGGCGTCGGCCGGCACCGCGACCAGCATCGACAGCCCGCCCGGGGTCTGCTCGAAGTGGTCGATCTGGGCGCCGCCGGCGGCGTATGCGGGCATGCCCGGTGCGGCCAGCAGCAGCGTCAGGCACGCCAGCGCGAGAGGCGCCGCACGCACGAGCCTGCCCACGCCGGTCACCGGAACCGATCCGTGGTGAAGAGCAGCGGGTCGACCGTCACGTTGGCGTAGGCCATCTTCTCCAACACCCTCGGCCGCAGGCCGGTGGGTCGCAGGTGCCCGCGTGCGTGTCCCTCGGCGTCGAAGCCGGCAGCGCTGTCGAAGGCGAACACGTCCTGCAGGGTGATCACCTCGCCCTCCATCCGCTCGACCTCGGTGATGTGGGTGATCCGGCGGGTGCCGTCCTTGAAGCGGGTCTGGTGCACGATCAGGTCCACGGCGGCCGCCATCTGCTCGCGGATCGCCCGGACGGGGAGGTCCATGCCCGCCATCAGCACCATCGTCTCCAGGCGGGACAGCGTGTCGCGCGGGCCGTTGGAGTGCAGGGTGCAGATCGAGCCGTCGTGGCCGGTGTTCATCGCCTGCAGCATGTCGAGCGCGGAGGCGTCGCGGACCTCGCCGACGATGATCCGGTCGGGCCGCATCCGCAGGCTGTTGCGGACCAGGTCGCGGATGGTGACGGCGCCCTTGCCCTCGATGTTGGCCGGCCGCGACTCGAGCCGGACCACGTGGTCCTGCTTGAGCTGCAGCTCTGCGGCGTCCTCGATGGTCACGATGCGCTCGTCGCCGGGGATGAAGCCGGACAGGACGTTGAGCGTGGTGGTCTTCCCGGCGCCGGTGGAGCCGGAGACCACGATGTTGAGCCGGCCGCGCACCGCCGCCTCCAGGAAGTCGCGGGCCGCGGCGGTGAGCGTGTCGAACCGGACCAGGTCGGCCACCGTGTAGGGATCGGCCGCGAACTTGCGGATGGTCAGCGCGGAGCCGTCGATCGACAGCGGCGGCACGACAGCGTTGACGCGGGAGCCGTCGGGCAGCCGCGCGTCGACCATCGGGGACGACTCGTCGACGCGGCGGCCGATCCGGGAGACGATCTTGTCGATGGTGCGGCGCAGGTGGGCCTCGTCGCTGAAGTGCGCCTCGGCACGGGTCAGCCGGCCGCCCTTCTCCAGCCAGATCCGGTCGTGGCCGTTGACCATCACCTCGGAGACCTCCGGATCGCGAAGGTACGGCTCGATCGGGCCGTAGCCGAGGATGTCGTCGCCGATCTCCTGGCTGACCCGGGCGCGGTCGCTGCTGGACAGCGGACGGTCCTGGCTGCCCAGAACCTCCGCGAGCACCGCCCGGACCTGCCGGTCCAGCTCCTGCTGGTCCATGTCGACGTCGTAGAGGTGCGGGCCCAGCTGCTTGACCAGCTCGGCGTGCACGCTGGCCTTGAGCTCCTCGATCCGCTCCTGCTGCTGGACCGCTATCGCCCGTCGCTGCGGCAGGCCGTCGCCCGAAGGCGTCGGCGCACGGCCGGGGCTGTCGGCGCGGCGCTTGCCGGCGGTCTGGTCCGGTACGGCGCGGGCCACGGGGGAGTCGTCGGCGGCGCGCGGCGGCTCCGCAGGCCCTGCCTGCTCGGCAGCTGCGTCGTCTCCGGGGTGACTGCCGGTCTCGCTGCCGGTCTCGCTGCCGCTGTCAGCTGCTCGGGCCGGCGCGTGCTCGGGCTCGTCCGGGGGTGATCCCACGCCGTGGTTCTCGACCTCGGCGCGTCGTGCGGCGGCGAGCCGATCGGCGAGGCTCATCGGCCTACCTGCGCTTCCACCGGAACCCCCGCTGTTGCGGCGCCGTTCGGGTGGCCGTGCTCACCCCGGCCGGCGGCCCGACGCTCTGACCGGCCAGCAGCGAGGCCAACTCCCGGATGGCGAGGCTGGTGGGATGGTGCGGGTCGCGCAGCACGATCGGCTTGCCGGCGTTGGTGGCGGCGGCGATCTCGATCGAGCTGGCCACCCGCGCCCTGGGCCGCATCCCGAGGATGCCCTCCACCCGGTCGGCGCTGATCCCGACCTCGTCGTCGGCGCGATTGAGCAGCAGGTGCCGGTGATCGGACGCGATGTCGAGCATGTCGAGGGTCTCCAGGGCGACCTTGACGTTCTTCAGGGTGGGTACGTCGAGGGTGGCCACGACAACGATGTCGTCGGTCTCGTCGAGGGCCGTGAGGGTCTGCTCGTCGAACGCCGGTGCGGTGTCGACGACGACGTAGTCGAACGTCTGCTTCAGGGTCCGGATGACCTGGGAGACCAGGGTCGCCGAGATCCGGTCACGGACGTCGGGGTGCGAGGGGGCCGCGAGCACCATCATCGCGTCGTGATGGCGGGTCAGCAGACCCTCGAGCAGCTCGGTGTCGATCGCGTCCTCCGAGCCGACGGCGTGCTCGATCGAGTGGGTCGGGAACAGCTGCATGGTGATCGCGACGTCGCCGAAGGCGAGGTCCAGGTCGACCACGCAGACACGCCGGGCTCCCTTCTCGGCCAGCGCGAGGCCGAGGTTCACCGCCATCGTGGTCTTGCCGACGCCGCCCTTCGGCGACCAGACGGTCAGCACCTTGCCCTCGCTGGGACCCACGGCTGCAGCACCACGCAGCGCGGTGAAGAGACGATAGGCACGCTCCGCAGCCTCGCTGACGGCCTCGGGCGATCCGGCCGGGATCACCTCGCGCGCGCCCGCGGCGACGGCCTGCGCGAAGACCTCGGCCGAGACCTCGGCGCGCGCCAGCACCACGGAGGCGGCCGGACGGGTGACACGGAGGCCCTCGCAGGCGGCCAGTGCGTCCGGGAGCGGCATGGTCGGCCCGAGGACGACGACGTACTCGTCCGGGTGCTGGGCCATCCACGCGCGCATGCGCTCCGTGTCGGGCACCGCCTGGGTGCCGGAGGGGAGGCTGCGCAGCAGGCCGGCGGCCACCTGCTGATCGGCTTCGACGACGACGGGCATGGTCCTCAGCCCTGCTTGTAGAGGCTGCCGAGGGTGGTGGCGGGGCCGGGCGCGACCCTGCTGCTGTCGGTGAGCAGGGCGAAGGCGAGCTGGCCGTTGCCCTGGGCGAAGAGCACCTTCTGCGCCTCCTGCTGATCGACGGCCAGGGTCAGCAGCGTGCTCGGCAGCTGCTCGCCGGTCGTCTGGCCCTGGCTGCCGGCGGTGGTGGTCGAGACGGGCGTGGTGGAGCCGACGCCCAGCACCTGGACCTTGGGCAGCAGGAGGCGGGTGTAGGGCTGCCCTGCCGTCGTGCCGTTGACGAAGACGGCCACCTGCGAGCCGGGGACGACGAAGCCGGCGACGCGAGCAGGGTCGGTGAGATTGACCGAGATGGCCACCATCCCGTCGGGGATCGTCAGCGCCGAGATCGGCGCCGCGCTGGTGCCGAACTTCGAGGCGATGATCTGCTCGCCCGGGTAGATCGTGGTCAGCGCGACCTGGCCGGCCAGGCCGGCGGTGTTGGTCTGGTAGCCGTCCAGGAGCTCGTTGCGGGTGACGGCGCGCAGGGCCAGCCTGCCGGCGGCGGACGCCTGCTCGACCGTCTCGCCGGGATTGATCTGTCCGGTGGCGGTGAGGACCTCGACGGTGGCGAACCTGTCCTGGGCCCGATGATCGGCGCCCCGGACGTAGAGCAGCACCAGGACGACGCCGAGCGCCGCCACCACCGCTGCAGCCACCACGAGAATTCTGCGTCGGTCCATCACGGCCTTCCGTCACATCAGTCCGGGGAGGTCCCCCAGGCCTCCGCGACTGCGGACCCTTGCTCCCCGGGGACGACTGTAGGGATGACCAGGACAGTTGGTAAGGAGTTTCCAGCGATCCGTTCGAGTCGTCCCCCGGCGCCGACCGTAGCGCGATCGGGCCATTTTTCTGGGTCGAGAGTCCCGAATGTTCGGGCGTGTCTGTCCGGCTGCTGTGTCCGCCCTGTGGTGCGGCACCGTCGTTCGGCACCGCGGCGAGATCGCCGCCGCAGTGCCCTGCTCTCAGCGCCGGTAGAGCGCCTCCACCTCGTCGTGGAACTCCCGCATCACGACGCCGCGCTTCAGCTTCAGGCTGGGGGTGAGCTGGCCGCCCTCCTCGGTCCACGCGTCGGGGAGGATGACGAACTTCTTGATCGCCTCGGCGTGCGACACCGCCTTGTTGGCGTCATCCACGGCGCGCTGCACCTCGGCCCGCAGGTCGGCGTCGTCGTACAGCTCCTCCACGCCGCCCTGCTTGCCGTGCGCCTCGGCCCAGGTCGGCAGCGACTCCGGGTCGAGCGTCACCAACGCGCCGATGAACGGCTGGCCGTCACCGACCACCATGCACTGGTCGACCAGCACATGCGCCCGCAACCGGTCCTCGAGGACGGCGGGAGCGACGTTCTTGCCGCCGGCGGTCACGATGATCTCCTTCTTGCGGCCGGTGATCCGCACGAAGCCCTCGTCGTCGACCTCGCCGAGATCGCCGGTGTGGAACCAGCCGTCGTCGAGCGCCTCGCGGCTGGCGGTCTCGTTCTTCCAGTAGCCGCCGAAGACCTGCCCGCCCTTGAAGAGCAGCTCGCCGTCGTCGGCGACCCTGACCGAGGTGCCGGCCAGCGGCCGTCCGACGGTGCCGATCTTGAGCGCGTCGGGCAGGTTGACCGTCAGGGCGCCGGTGGTCTCGGTGAGGCCGTAGCCCTCCAGGACCGTCAGCCCGATGCCGCGGTAGAAGTGACCCAGCCGCTCGCCCAGGGGCGCGCCGCCGGACACCGCGAACTGACAGCTGCCCCCCAGCGCCGCCAGCAGCTTGCCGTAGACGAGCCGGGCGAACAGGGCGTGCTTGGCACGCAGCACGAGCGGCACCCGGCCGGCCTCGTCGGCGCGCGAGTAGTTGATGGCCACATCGGTGGCGACGTTGAAGATCTTGCCCTTGCCGTCGGCCGCGGCCTTCTGGGAGGCGGTGTTGTACACCTTCTCGAAGACCCGCGGGACCGCGAGGATGAAGGTCGGCTTGAAGCCGCCGAGGTCGTCGAGCAGATGGGTGATGTCGGGGGAGTGGCCCAGTCGGGTGCGCGACTTGACGCAGCCGATCTGGATGATCCGGGCGAAGACGTGCGCCAGCGGGAGGAAGAGCAGCGTGCTGGCGTTCTCGGTCTGGAAGAGCCGCTCCAGCTCGTCGACGGCGACGCCGAGCTCGACCATGAAGTTGCTGTGGGTGAGCACACAGCCCTTCGGCCGTCCGGTGGTGCCGGAGGTGTAGATCAAGGTGGCGGGGTCGGCCGGGACGATCGCCGTACGACGCTTCTCGACCTCCTCGTCGGCGACGTCGCCGCCGAGCCTGACCAACACGTCGACGGCGTTGTCCGCGAACGACCAGACGCTGGTGAGCGACTCCAGGTCGTGACGCGCCTCGGCGACCCGGGCGATGTGGTCGGGCCCCTCGGCCACGATCCCGCGCGCACCGGAGTCCTCCAGGATCCAGCGCACCTGCTCCACCGACGAGGTCTCGTAGATCGGCACCGTCACGGCACCGGCGAACCAGATGGCGTAGTCCAGGAGGGTCCACTCGTAGCGGGTCTTGGAGAACAGCGCGACCCGGTCGCCCTGCTCGATGCCGGAGGCGATCAGGCCCTTGGCCACCGCCACCACCTCGGCGTGGAACTGCGCGGCGGTGACGTCCTCCCAGCCGCCGGGGCCGGGGCGGCTGAAGGCCACCGATTCGGGGAAGTCGCGCGCGTTGCTCACGACGTCGTCCGTCAGGTTTCCCGCGGTCGGGAGCTCGAGGGTGGCCGGGGTCGAGAACTCGCGCACTACTTCCTCCGCACATACTGCTGGTAGGTGAACTCCGGCACACTACTCCGACCAGATGTCCCGCGGGATCCCTCCCCGCCATCCGGTACGCTGCGAATCCGTCCGACAAAGGTCGGAGCCCGTCAACCGAGCCCGCCGCACCGGCCCGAAACGCGAAGGCATCTCATGGCCGAACAGACCACCTCATCGATCGTCGTGCAGGCGGCTCCTGGCGCGGTGATGGACGTGATCGCCGACTTCCCGTCGTATCCGACCTGGGCCAAGGGCATGAAGGTCGCCGAGCCGCTCTCGACGAGCCCCGACGGCCGTGCCGAGCAGGTCCACTTCGTCCTGGACGTGCCGCCGATCAAGGACGACTACACGCTGTCCTACGTCTGGGACGGCGAGCGCAAGGTCTCCTGGACCCTGGTGAAGGGCACCCTGCTGCGCACGCTCGACGGGGCCTACCTGCTGCGCGACCTCGGTGACGGCTCCACCGAGGTCACCTACCAGCTCTCCCTCGACGTCAGCATCCCGTTGATCGGCATGCTCAAGCGCAAGGGCGAGAAGATCCTGATCGAGACCGCGCTGCGGGGGCTGAAGACGCGCGTCGAGTCGCTGTGACAGCGGCCTCTTCCCCCGAGAGCCGCACGCCCGGCCGGTCCGAGGGCATGCGGGTCCTGCTCTTCACCGGCAAGGGCGGCGTCGGCAAGTCGACGGTCGCCGCCGCCACGGCCGCCCAGGCCGCCGCTGCGGGCCGGCGCACCCTCGTGATGTCGACCGACGCCGCGCACTCACTCGCCGACGCGTACGGCGCGGCCATCCCCGACGGCTCACCCACGGAGGTGGCACCGGGCCTGTTCGTCCAGCAGATCGATGCGCAGCGGCGGTTCGAGGAGTCGTGGGCCGACATCCAGGGCTACCTGCTGAGCGTGCTGGAGGTGGTAGGGGTGGACCCCGTCGCCGCCGAGGAGCTGACCGTGATCCCGGGCGCCGAGGAGGTCCTGGCGCTCCTGGAGCTGCGCGAGCAGGCGCGCTCGGGCCGTTGGGATGTCATCGTGGTCGACTGCGCGCCGACGGCCGAGACGCTGCGGCTGCTGGCGCTGCCGGAGGCACTGGGCTGGTACATGCAGCGGATCCTGCCCATGCAGCGCCGCCTGACCAAGGCCCTCAAGCCGGTGCTCACCCGGGCCGCCGGGGTGCCGATGCCCGCGGAGTCCGTCTTCGACGCGGTCGAGCGACTGCATGCCGAGCTGCGCGAGGTGCGCGAGCTGCTGGCGGGCCCGGCGGCCTCGGTCCGGCTGGTGCTCACCCCGGAGCGGGTCGTCGCGGCGGAGGCCCGACGCAGCTTCACCACGCTCTCGCTCTACGGCTACCGGGTCGACGGCGTGGTCGCGAACCGGGTCTTCCCCGCCGACGGCGCCGACGACTGGCGCGCCGGGTGGGTGGTGGCGCAGGACGAGGTCCTGGCCGAGGTGGACGAGTCGTTCCCGGGGCTGCCCGTCTGGCGGTCGGTCTACCGGCCGCGGGAGCCCGTCGGCGTGGCCGCCCTGGTGGCACTGGCCGACGGGGTCTACGCCGGCGCCGACGCCCTCGCCGTACCGAGCGGGGCGGGGCCGTTCCGGATCACGCGTACCGGTGAGGGCGCGATCGCGCACCTGGCCCTGCCGGGCGCGGCGCGCGAGCAGGTGCACCTGGGTCGCAACGGCGACGACCTGGTCGTCACGGTCGGGTCCTACCGACGCCTGCTGAGCCTGCCGGCGGGACTCGCCAGGCTCCAGGTGGCGGGGGCGCGTGTGGAGAAGGGCGAGCTGCAGGTACGGTTCCGCGAGCGAAAGACCGCAGCCGGAGCCGGGGAGGAGCAGCTGTGACCGAGGATGCGGGTGATCGGCCAGGTGCCGATCACCAGTCCGGACACGAGCCGTTGGGCAGCGCCGCCGAGGAGGCGGCCCGCCTCTTCGGAGCGCTCGGCGACTGGGCGAAGCAGCACGGCGGCGACGTCGCCAACAACCTCGCCGTCGGTCTGACGACGGGTCTGGCCGGCTTGGCCGGGCACGCGCAGGCCGCCGCGTCCGACCTCGGCCGGGAGGCGGCGCGCGACCTCGGCGAGCACCTGGCCACCGGCGCGCCCGAATGCACCTATTGCCCGATCTGCCGCACCGTGCACGTCGTACGCGAGGCCTCGCCCGAGGTCATGGTGCACCTCGCCTCGGCGGCCGCCTCGCTCATGCAAGCCGTCTCGGCGGTGATCACCGCAGCGGCGGAATCGGGCTCGACTTCCCGTAGAGGCCCTTCGGTGGAGAAGATCGACCTCGACCCGGAGCATGGCTGGTCCGATGACTGGCCGGATGACTCCAGCGATGGACAGGAGAACCAGGAGTGACCGCACTCGCGTGTGGCGTCGACGTCGGCGGCACGAAGATCCTCGGAGGCGTGGTCGACGAGAAGGGGACCATCGTCGAGGAGTTGCGCGTGACCTCCCCGGCGACCGACCCCGACGCGATCCAGGCGGCGATCGCCTCGGTCGTGCTCGAGTTGAAGAGCCGTCACGAGATCTCGTCGGTCGGCGTCGGAGCCGCCGGTTACATCGACAAGGGGCGCAGCACCGTGATGTTCGCGCCGAACATCGCCTGGCGCGACGTGAACCTGAGCCAGGGCCTGGAGAAGCAGGTCGAGCTGCCGGTCGTGATCGAGAACGACGCCAACGCGGCGGCGTGGGGTGAGTTCGCGTACGGCGCGGGTGCCGACGTGGACGACCTTCTCCTCGTCACCGTCGGCACCGGGGTCGGCGGCGGCCTGGTGCTGGACGGCGAGCTCTACCGTGGCGCCTTCGGCGTCGGTGCCGAGATCGGGCACATGCGGGTGGTCCCGAACGGGATCATCTGCGGCTGCGGCAACCTCGGCTGCTTCGAGCAGTACGCGTCGGGCAACGCGCTGGTGCGTGACGTCCGCGCTGCCGCCCTGGAGGGCGACCGTCGTGCCGACGGCGTGCTGGCGCGCGCGGGGGGCGACCCGGCGGCGATCAACGGACCGATGGTGACGGCCGCCGCGCAGGCCGACGACCCGTTCGCGATCGAGGCACTGGCCACGCTCGGCACCTGGCTGGGCGAGGGCATCGCCTCGCTCACTGCCGTGCTGGACCCGGCTGTGGTGGCGATCGGCGGCGGCGTCGCCGATGCCGGGGAGCTGCTCCTGGGCCCGGCGCGCACGGCCTTCCGCAACCAGCTGACCGGGCGCGGCCACCGTCCCGAGCTCGACATCCGGGGCGCGAGCCTGGGCAACAGCGCCGGTCTCATCGGCGCGGCAGACCTGGCCCGGCGGTAGCGCCGATGGCCGACGGGACGGACACACCCGCGGGCGTGTACATCGGCGTCGACATCGGCGGCACCAAGGTGATGGCGGCGACCGTCTCGGAGGAGGGTGAGGTCGGGCCGATCGCGCGCCGTACCACGCCCGGCCGACGGGTCGAGGTGGAGCTGGTCGAGGACGCGCTTACCGAGGCGATCGAGGAGGCGGCCGCCGGCCGGCCGATCGCGGCGGTGGGCATCGCGGCGGCGGGCTTCGTCGACGCGGACGGCGAGCGGGTGATGTTCGCTCCCCACCTGCCGTGGCGCGACGATCCGACCCGGTCCCGGTTGGAGACGCGGTGGGGGTTGCCCGTCGCCCTGGACAACGACGCCAACTGTGCGGCCCGGGCCGAGATCGCTCTCGGTGCGGCGCGGGCTGCGCGCGACGTACTGATGGTGACGATGGGCACCGGCATCGGAGGTGCGGTGGTGCTGGGCGGCACCCTGCTGCGCGGGCGCAACGGCATGGCCGGGGAGTTCGGGCACATGCAGGTCGTGCCGGACGGCCGGGGCTGTGAGTGCGGTGGCGAGGGCTGCTGGGAGCAGTACTCCTCCGGGAACGCGCTGGTGCGCTACGCCCGGGGCCGGATGTGGCACGAGTCGTACGCCGGCACCACGCTGCTCGCGGAGCTCACCGGGGGCGACCCGCACGCGCTGACCGGCCCGATGGTGACGGCCGCGGCCGAGCGGGGCGACAGCCTCGCGCTGCAGGCCTTCGAGGAGGTCGGGGAGTGGCTCGGCATCGGCATCGCGAACCTGGTCGCGGCGTTCGACCCGGAGCTGGTGGTGGTTGGCGGCGGCGTCTCCGCTGCTGACGGCCTGTTGCTCGCCCCTGCCCGGTCGGCGTTGGAGCAGTCGCTGGTCGGGGCGGCGCACCGCATCGTCCCGCCGGTCGTGCGGGCGCACTTCGGCCCCGAGGCCGGCGTCGTGGGAGCAGCGGCGCTGGCGCGCGCGGTCTGCTGAGGACGGGCTCAGCCGCCGACGAGGAGCGGGGTGGCGGTGCGTACGCGGAGCTGTCGGGCGGTGCCGGGGACCGCCAGCGTGTCGGGCAGCGGCTGCCAGGGTCCGGTGCCGAAGCGGTAGCGGCCGCGGTAGGTGACGTCGACCTGCGCGCTCACCGTTCCCCTGGTCCGGTAGCGGTGTTCGACGCCCATCGCCGGGTAGGCCGCGCCGGGATCGCTGCCGGTCTGCCTCTCACCGTCACCGAAGAGCCAGGTGTACGCCGCCGGCGCGGCGTCGATGGTCACGCGAACGCCGAGGAGCGACACGGTCCGGATCTGGTGCTGGGTGGTGGTGGTGTAGAAGTTCGTCGCGAAGTTGACCAGGGTCTCGCCGTCCGGCGGCTGGATGATCAAGGTGGCGGCCGGCCAGGAGAGCCTGCGTGCCGCCGCCATCACCCGATCGGGGGTCGGCAGCTGCGGGTCGGCGGCCTTCCCGGTCCAACACGTCTCGCCGACCTTCGCCGAGCCCTCGTAGACCAGCAGATCCTCGCCCTCGCCGCCGTCCTCCGCCGTGCAGGTGGGAGTCTCCGAGCAGACCCGTGTTCCTTCGTGGCAGTTGGGCTTGAAGGTGTAGTTGATGCGGTCTCCGCCGTCGCCGGAGCTGGCGATGGTGGCCGCGTCATGCCCGGAGATAGCGCAGATCTCGCCCACCTGTTGCAGCGTCGCGCCTCCCGTGCAGCCTTCTGCATGCGAGGCTGCTGGAACCAGTGCAACCGTCGCCGTGGCGCAGAGAAGGGCGAGGATCAGCCTCACGAGGCACTCCCTGCGAGCTGCGCGTACTCGACCACCTGCCATGCTCCTGAGCTTCTCCTCAGGTACAGGATCTGAGTGTCGGTGCCGCCCGCGAGGTACTTCCAGCTGCCTCCCGACTTCTCCTGATAGCGGCTCGGTCCAGCGGTCTCGCGCACGCGATAGCTGACCTCGGCCCCGTATTTGACCGCAAGGCTGCGTCTCACCCAGTTAATGTGCGTCGGTTTTGCCTCCACGTGTCCACCGGCGGCGTAGATATGGATGATGCTTTTCTCGAACGTGGCACATGAATGGCACGATGCGTCATTCAGGCCGTCGAAGGTCGATGTGTCGCCCGTCCTTTGCATATCGTCGGCGGTCTCCTGCCAGCGACGAATGAACTGCCTCGCCGTTTCACGCGTCGGCATCGACGATTTCGCACTCGAAGAGCCGGCGGTGATCGTAGGGATCCCGGGCGCGGTGACAGATCCCCTGGAGGGACCGTCGGCACGGTCCTGCGCCCCACCGCCACAACCGGCGAGTGGTGCGGTCAGCAGAACAGACAGCAACAACAAACGGCGCATCGATCCCTCCCGAGCGGAATGGCGCTGACGCTGACCGTAACGCGACGGGTTATGTAGAGGGAAGCCGTGAACTCATATCTGTGGAGAAGGTTCCTCGGTTGTTTCTGAGTCGAAACCGGTATTCTCCATTTTTCGATCTGTCGGTGTAATAGTTCGGGTCGTGGGCGCGTCTGTGGTGGTGTCCGCAGAGGAGGGATCCGTGGGCGAGGTTGGTGTGGCCGCCGTGGCTCCAGGGTTGGTCGTGGTGGGCGTCGCACCAGGCGGTGGGGACGGTGCAGCCTTCGGTGCGGCAGTGTTTGTCTCGTAGGGCGAGGGCCTTGCGCTGGGTTGGGGTGAAGAGTCGTCGGGTGCGGCCCAGATCGAGGGGTTCGGAGTTGCCGCCGAGGACGGCGGGGATGATCCCCGCGGTGCAGGCCAGCCGTCGGGTCTCCCCGGTGCTGATCGGGGTGCCGTCATCGAGCCACGCAACACCCAGACCGGCCCGTAGCTGGTCCAGCGTCATGGTCACCACCACCGTGGTCGCGTCGCCGCCGTGGGCGGGGAGTCGGGTGGGGTCGGTGTTCTCCAGGAGCTGGGCGAACGCGTGCGCAAGGAGCCGGCTGCGGGGCTGGACCTTCCCGTCGGCTTCCAGGGCGGCGATGCGGGGCTGGGTGTAGGCCTGCAGGTAGGTCCGCAACCGATGACCCACGACCTCGGGCACGATGCCGTGGATCCTGGTCGTCCCGTCACCTTGGTCGGTGATCGACAGCGTGGCGTTCGCGTTCGCGGTCTCCTCGAGCCGACGGATCGCCTCGGCCTCGGCGGCTTCCGCGACCTCGGGGGCGATGACCTCCAGCAGGTGGCTGGTGAGGCGGCGCAGGTCCTTGGGGCGGTGCTCCCCGGCGAGGTCGCACAGGGTGACCTCCGCCCGCGCCAGCACCTCGGCGGGTAGGTCGTCGGGCAGGTCGTCCAAGCCACGGAGGATCACGCGGGCGTGCTCGAGACTGAACCGACCCTGCGCGAGCCTTGCCCGGACCACCGGCCGAGTCTCTAATTCCCGGGCCAACCGAAGGGTGGCGTGCGCGGCGGGACTCTCGACCCGGTGCTGCGCCACTAGCCAGGCTGCGACATCGCGGGCACCGACCTCCTCGGCCACGTCCTGTGCGGAGGCGATCACGCGGAGTCGTAGCTCGGCCACACGTGCGGTGATCTGCTCCAGTCGTGCGAGCACGTCTGCCTTGTCCGGTGTCGCGAGGAAGACCGGGTTCGCGTCCGTGGCCTCATCGAGGGCAGCAGCGATCGTGGCGAGTGTCGCCTGGATCTGATGCATGAGGGATCACCACCGAGAGAGATCAGTTCGAACGCATGTTCGAATCCTAGGTGGTCGGATGTGTGTGGTCAACCCCCTGTTGTGATGCCACATCGGGGCGCGTGCTCGTCGTACTGGATCACAGCCATGGTGGCCCGACGCAACCGTAGGGAAGGCTCCCGACCCAGCCAAGACACCGGGCCACGCTGGTACTGGCCCACGCCTTTCGTTTTTCCTCAGACCAACCCCGAACGACGGCCGGTGTCGCAGGCCCGACTCAACCCGGACGCAGGCCCGACTGAACCCGGACGCAGGCCCGACTCAACCCGGACGCAGGCCCGACTGAACCCGGACGCAGGCCCGAGTCGACCTACAGACGCGCCCCGTCATCCCACGGATCGCGCGGCTCGCGCGGCATGTGGAAGACCAGGTAGCCGAAGCCCACCAGGAATCCCAGGATCAGGAAGTCGACGACCCAGTTCGGGATCCACCAGTTGAGCGTCGCGCGCAGCACGAACAGCACGATGGCGATCACCGGGGCCCCGAGTACACCGATCCAGGCGAACAGCCGGTCCGGAGAGGGGCGGGGGAGTGCCGGCCTGGGGGCGACGAAGCCGTCGTCGTAGTCCTCGTCGTACATCTCCGGGTCGGGTTCGAACGGCTCGTCGACATCGTCGTCGAAGATCAGCTCGACCGGCTCGGGCCGCGCGAGGTCATCGTCCGAGAGCTCGACGCGCTCGCCGAAGTTCTCCACGATCTCCTGCCAGGCCGCGTCCTGCGCAGCCTTGTCCGGGTCGCTCACCGGTTCGCTCACCCCACCAGAGTAGGACGGCGATCCAGGGCTACCTAGTCCGAGTCTTCAGCCGGCGGTCACCCGGGCGACGAAGGCGGCCGACTCGTCGAAGATCAGCTGTGCGTCGTTGTCGAGGGTGGCGACGTGGTAGCTGTTGGGCAGCTCGCGCACCGTCACCGGGCCGGAGACCCGCGAGGTGATCAGCGGCTGGGAGGCGGCGTCGACGACGTGGTCGACCGTCGAACGGAAGTAGAGCACCGGCGCTGTCACCTTCGGCAGGTCGGCGACGAGCTCGGGCCACGCACGGAACATCGAGTGCGCGGCCTTCAGCGGTGTGCGGAGGTAGCCGTGCTCGGCCACGCCCTCCTTCTTGATGTCGCTGGCGATGCCGGGGAAGGACCGGACGAGGTGCTTCACGACCGGCAGCAGCTTCACGTCCAGGCGCTTGGTCGCGACGGCCGGGTTGACCACCACCACCCCGGCGATGGCATCGGCGTGGTCGGCGGCGAGGCGGAGGACGAGGGCACCGCCCATCGAGAGGCCGGCTACCACCACCACGTCGTTCTCGGCCTGCACCTTGGCGAAGGCGCGCGAGACCTCGGCGTACCAATCGGACCAGGTGGTGCCGTTCATCTCCTGCCAGGTCGTGCCGTGGCCGGGCAGCCGGGGGACCTCGACGGCGTACCCGAGATCGGCCAGTGAGCGTCCCCACGGGACCATCGAATAGGGCGACCCGGTGAAGCCGTGCGAGAGGAGTACGCCGATGCGGCGGCCGCCGGTCAGCTCGGGCCGCGCGGCCACCGACAGCGGCGCGTGGAGGTCTGCGTGGTCCGGTGAGGACGTGGACGTCTCGGTCTGCTCCGCCATGCCCGGCATTGTGCCGCAGTGATCGCAGGGCGGCCACCGATCGATTTGCCGATAGGCTCGGCCCGTGAACGAGAAGACGTTCTACTCGGTGCTCAAGCACGTCGTCATCGGCCCGTGGCTCAAGCTGGTCTTCCGGCCCCGGTGGGAAGGCGTGGAGAACGTCCCCACCACCGGCCCGGCGATCCTGGCCAGCAACCACCTGTCCTACTCCGACTGGCTCTTCATGCCGCTCGGCCTGCCGCGGATGGTGCGGTTCGTGGCCAAGGACGAGTACTTCACCGGCAAGGGCCCCAAGGGCTGGTTCCAGCGGACGTTCTTCGCCGGCACCGGGAACGTCCCGATCGATCGTTCCGGTGCGTCCGCGGCCGAGGGGGCACTGATCGCCGCCCGTCGCGTGCTGGGCGACGGCGAGCTCTTCGGCATCTATCCCGAGGGCACCCGCTCGCACGACGGCAAGCTCTACCGCGGCCGCACCGGCGTGGCCCGGCTGGCGCTGGAGACCAAGGCGCCGGTCGTCCCGGTCGCCGTGATCGGGACGGACGTCATCGCGCCTCCCGGCAAGAAGTTCGGCAAGATCGTGCAGCCGGTGATCCGCTACGGCAAGCCGCTGGACTTCTCCCGCTACGAGGGCATGGAGAACGACCGCTTCATCCTGCGGGCCATCGCCGACGAGATCATGTACGAGATCCTCCGCCTCTCCGGTCAGGAGTACGTCGACCTCTACGCGACCGAGGCCAAGAAGCGCGACACCGGCACCTCGGGTGAGCGGTCCGGCGACCGTGCCGACGACAAGCGCAACCGGACGGGCGACAAGCCGGCCGCGTGACGATCCACAGCGGTCACCCGTTCCCGACCGAGGACGACCCCGTACGGCGGCTACGCGGTCGGCTTGGTGGCGCTGTCGCGCTCGTGACCCACGGGTCGGGTGCGGACCGGGCGGGTCTGACCGTCTCCTCGCTCATGGTGGCCCAGGGCACGCCGGGGCGGCTGCTGCTGCTCGTCGATCCGGACAGTGAGCTGGGCGAGTCCCTGGAGGTCGGCTCACGGGCGGTGGTGCAGCTGCTGGCCTGGTCGCACCGCCAGCTGGCCGAGGCCTTCGGGGGTACGGCGCCGGCTCCCGGCGGCCCGTTCCGTACCGGTACGTTCGAGGACTCCGAGTGGGGGCCGCGGCTCGTGGACGCGGCCGCTTGGGCGGCGGTGACGGTCGAGGAGCTCGCCGAGGTGGGCTGGTCGCTGCTGGTGACGGCGCAGATCGACCACATCGAGCTGGGTGAGGACGCCGAGGCGCTGCACCACCGCCGCGGACGCTTCCAGCGATGACCGCCGATGCGCTGCTGGCGATCGCGGAGGATCTCTACGGCCTGCCGCTGGCGCAGTTCACCGCCGCGCGCGACGCCCGGGCGCGTGAGCTGAAGGGCCAGCAGCTCGCCGGGCCGGTGAAGGCACTGCGCAAGCCTGCGACCGCGGCCTGGGTGGTCGACCTGCTGGTACGCCGCGAGAACGACCAGGTGACCCGGATGATCGCCGTCGGCGATGCGCTGCGGCAGGCCCAGGAGGGGATGGACGCGGCAGCGCTGCGCGAGCTGACCAAGCAGCGGCGCCAGCTGACCGCCGCCCTGACGGTGCGGGCGCGGGCCCTGGCGAGGTCGGTGGGACTGAAGGTGACCGAGCAGGTGGCCGAGCAGGTCGAGGAGACGTTGACGGCCGCGATGATCGACCCGCTCGCAGCCCAGGCGGTGCGCTCGGGCCTGCTGGTGGCTCCGCTGCGCGCTACCGGTGTCGGCCCGGTGGACGCGGCCTCGGCGGTGGCGCTGCCCGACGCGCTCGGGTTCGCGGCCGCGCCGGTCGCCGATCCGCCCGTCTCGCTGCGCGTCGTCCCCGACCCCGAGCCCGATCGGCGAGCCCTGGAGGAGGCCCGGGCGGCACTGGCCGAGGCGGACACCGCGGTGACCGAGGCGGAGGCGGAGCGGGACGCTGCCGCGGCCGACCTGGAACGGCTGCAGGCGCGGTCGCTCCAGGTGCAGGCGGAGCTCGATGAACTCCGGCGCCGGCTCGCCGAGCTGGAGGAGACCGCCCAGGAGGTCGACGACGAGCTCGCCGAGGCCGAGGAGACCCATACCCAGGCGGAGACGGCCGTGGCGTCCGCCGTACGCCGCCGGGACGCTGCCGCCCAGGTCGAGTCGGGCCTGCGTCCGGGTTGAGTGGGGCCTGCGTCCGGGTTGAGTGGGGCCTGCGTCCGGGTTGAGTGGGGCCTGCGTCCGGGTTGAGTGGGGCCTGCGTCCGGGTTGAGTGGGGCCTGCGTCCGGGTTGAGTGGGGCCTGGACCGGGACGGAGCCCCGACTCGACCGGGACGGAGCCCCGACTCGACCGGGAGGGAGCCCCGACTCGACCGGGAGGGAGCCCCGACTCGACCGGGAGGGAGCCCCGATTGGACCGGGAGGGAGCCCCGATTGGACCGGGACGGAGCCCCGACTCGACCGGGACGGAGCCCCGACTCGACCGGGACGGAGGCCCGAATCAACTCCAGGACTTGGCCCGCTCCACCGCCTTCAGCCACCGCGCGTGATCGGCGTCGGCGCTGGAGCGGTCGGCCGCCGGCGAGAAGGTCCGGTCCAGGGCCCAGGTCTCGCGCAGGTCGTCGTACGACGACCACACCCCGACGCCCAACCCCGCCAGGAACGCCGCCCCCAGCCCGGTCGTCTCGACGTGGCGCGGGCGCGACACCTCGAGGCCCAGCTGGTCGGCCTGCAGCTGGCACAGCAGGTTGTTGGCGGCGGCGCCGCCGTCCACCTTGAGTGCCCGGACCGAGGGCATCGTGGCGACCACGTCGCGCACCTCGAAGGTGATCGCCTCCAGCGTCGCCCGGACGATGTGCCCGCGTGTGGTGCCGCGGGTCAGCCCGATGATCAGGCCGCGCGCCGTCGGGTCCCAGTGCGGTGCGCCCATGCCGGTCAGGGCCGGCACGAACACCACGCCGTCCGAGGACGGCACGGTGGTGGCGATCGCCTCGGTCTCGGCCGCAGAGCCGACGATCTGCAGTCCGTCGCGCAGCCATTGCACGGCGGCGCCGGTCACGAAGATCGAGCCCTCCAGGGCGTAGGTCAGCTCGCCCGCCGGGGAGCGCCACGCGGCGGTCGAGAGCAACCCCGCATCCGAGCGGACCACGGACGAGCCGGTGTTGGTCAGGATGAACGAGCCCGTCCCGTAGGTGCACTTCACCTCGCCGGGCGCGAAGCAGGTCTGCCCGAACAGAGCGGACTGCTGGTCGCCGGCGATCCCCGCCACCGGCAGCGACAGGTCCAGGAAGGAGCGTGCGTCGCTGACGGCGAGCTCGCCCCAGTTGGGTACCAGCTCGGGCAGCGCATCGCGCGGTACGCCGAAGAGCGCGCACAGCTCATCGGACCAGTCGCCGCTCTCCAGGTCGAAGAGCAGGGTGCGGCAGGCGTTGGAGACGTCGGTGAGGTGGTGCAGGCCGCGGGTCATCCGCGCGATCAGGTAGGAGTCGACCGTGCCGACGGCGTACCGACCCGATTCCACGTGCGCCCAGGTGTGCGGCTCGTGCTCGCGGATCCAGGCCAGCTTGGTCGCCGAGAAGTACGGATCGAGCCGAAGCCCGGTCAGGGCGGAGACCCGGTCCTCGTGTGCGGCCATCTCCGTGCAGAGTCCGGCGGTGCGCCGGTCCTGCCACACGATGGCGCGGCGCGGCGAGCCGAGCGTCTCGCGGTCCCAGAGGACGACCGTCTCGCGCTGGTTGGTGATGCCGATCCCGGCCAGCCGCTCCCGGCCGACGCCGAGCAGCGCCTCCCGGCATGCCTCCAGGGTCGCCTGCCAGATCTCCTCGGGCACGTGCTCGACCCAGCCCGGCCGAGGGAAGTGCTGGCCGAACTCCTGGTAGCCGCGGGCGAGGATCCCGCCGTCGCGGCCGACCACCAGTGCCGTGACCCCGGTGGTGCCGGCGTCGATGGCCAGGATCGCGCGATCGGCGCCGGCCGGATCGCTCATGACGCCCGGACGATCGCCAGGATCCGCTGGTCGATCCAGGACAGGTCCTCGGCCACCCGCATCTCGTAGTTCTGCGCACCCACCCACGACAGGAAGTCACGCGAGCCCTCGCGCTCGGCGAACGCGCTCAGCTCGGCCTCGAGCTCCGGGGTCACCGGCACCTTCTCCTCCTCGGTGGAGGCGGTCAGGTAGAGGTCGTTGAGGTCGAGCAGCCGGGCGAGCTCGGCGATCGGATCGCCGTCCGGCAGGGAGCCGTTGTCATCGACGCGCAGGTCGACGGCGATGTCGTCGGCGCCGCCGTACCCCGCCTCCTCACGTACGACGAGGAGCGCGGCCGACTGCCGTCCCCGCGAGTCACCCCCGGCGGCGTCGCCGGCGGTGAGCGCGGCCAGCAGACGCCGTGCCAGGTCGGGTTCCTCGGCGCTGTCCAGCCAGGCGCGCTCCATGGCCTCGACCACCTCCGAGCCGGTGAGGATGTTGCCCTGGATGGCGTAGCCCTCGCCGGTCAGGCTGCCGGCCCACGGAAAGCAGGCCGGGCCCGTGTGCGAGGCGGCACCGCCGTCCACGTCGACGATGCCGACCTGCCGGTGGTCGCGGCCCTCGTCCTCCTCGAGCAGCCGCTGCAGCGCGACAGCGGCGGTCGCGCCGTCGTCGAGGTGGGCCAGGGCGAGGCCCTTGTAGGCGACGTTCGCACTCGCCTGGGTGGCGATGGCGCCCACGCCGGCGACGGCGGCCGGCACGGCGTTGCCCACCGCGAGGAACTTGGAGGCGACGGCCACACCCCACGTGCTGCCGTCGGCGGACCTGGCCACGATCGAGAACGTCATGACGCCGAGGTTAGGGCACGCGCGAGCGTCGTGCCCGGAGCGGTGAGCACGACCCAGCCGTCGTCGTCGAGTGCGGTGGTCCAGCCGTCGCGGTGCAGCGTGTCGACGGCGCCGGTGCCCCAGCTGAGCAGCGCGGCGCACCTGACGTCGTACTGCTCGAAGACGCCGACGTAGGGCGAATCGGCGGCGAGCACGCTCAGGTCGAGGATCCGCTCGGGGTAGGGATCCTGGCGATTGTCGGCGAAGACCGGCACCTGGGGGGTGAACCAGATCAGGTACGCCCCGGAGTCGTAGCTGGTGTAGACGTGCCCGGGGCAGCGCTCGATCGCCCGCGCGACGGGGGTGCTCATCGGGTGCCAGCCCAGGTCGTCGGGCGGGGCGAGGTAGACCAGTGCCGTCACCACCGCTGCGACGACCGCTGCACCGGCCAGCACCGGTCGGCCGAACGGCACGGTGTCGTGCGCGCGCACCGCCGGCCGCTCGCGTCGCAGCAGCACGACCAGCAGCGGCGTCGCGGCCAGGACGAACATCGTCATGTTGCGGTTCGCGTCGATCGCCAGCGGCAGCACCGCCAGCGTCGAGACCAGACCCAGCTTCGCCTCGAAGGTCCCCAGCCGCCGGCGGCGTACGGCGAGGGCCAGCACCGTCAGCCCCACCCACACCCAGAAGGCCAGTGTGTAGAAGGTCAGGTGCTCGTACGCCGGGCGCCACTCGGTGATGCGCTCCTCGAACGGACGGCTGCCGGACGTGAGCACGTAGTGCCACAGCCCGGTGCCCAGCGGCGTCGCCAGCGTGGCGAGCGCGCCGAGCGCCGTCACGACCAGCAGCACCGGCAGGTGGCGGCGGTGCCAGAGCGCCGCGACGCACGCCGAGCCGAGCGCCAGCCCACCGAAGACGACCCCGCCGTGCGCGTTGGCCCACACCAGCATCACCGGCACGCACCACCACCAGCGCCGGTTGCGCAGCAGCCACAGGGTGAGCGCGAACAGCAGCATGCTGAGCACCTGCGGGCGCAGCGCCCAGCCGCCGATGACACCCGGGACCGCCAGGATCAGCACCACGAGGTCGGTACGCCGTACCTCGCCCGCGGCGGTGGACAGCGCGAGGGTCCCGCCTGCGATCAGGCCGACCGCGAGGGTGAGCAGCGGGAGGCCGCCGACGGCGTGCAGCGCGTAGGCCAGCACCTGCCAGAGCCACTCGTGGTCGGGCCAGCGGTCGCCGTAGGCGGTGTAGGAGTAGCGGTCGGTCAGGCTCACGGTGCGGCGATGCCAGATGTCGCGACCGGCCCGCAGCGCCCACCAGGTGTCGCCCTGGGCAGGGGAGGTGCAGGCCGCCACGGCCGTGGCTACCAGGAGGACCAGGCGGCGGCCGAAGACGGGGAACGACACGCCTGCGGACCGGGGCACGGGCGTGACTCTACGGCTGCGTGGCGCGTGGGATGTGTCGCATCGGGGCACTAGCCAGTGCTGGACGAAATACGGCAGGAGGTATGCGCCATGACCGACAGTCCCACCACCGACTCCGCCGCCTCTGGTGGCGGGGGCCGCAGCGGCGCCTCGCTGGCCCGTGAGATCGGCGTGATCGGTCTGCTCTGGGCCTCGATGGGCTCGATCATCGGCTCGGGATGGCTCTTCGGTGCCCAGAAGGGCCTGATCAACGCCGGACCGGCCGCGATCCTTTCCTGGTGCATCGGTGGCGCCTGCATCCTGGTGCTCGCGCTCGTGCACGCCGAACTCGGCGCGATGTACCCCCTCTCCGGCGGGTCGGCGCGGTTCCCGCACTATGCCTTCGGCGGTGTCGCCGGGGCGGGCTTCGGTTGGTTCTCGTGGCTGCAGGCCGTCACCGTGGCCCCGATCGAGGTCTCGGCCATGATCCTGTACCTCACCCACTACGACTTCGCCAGCGGCTGGCTGCGTCAGGACCAGACGCTGACCCACACCGGCCTGGCGGTGGCGATCGTGCTGATGGCGATCATGTGCGTGGTCAACTACCTCGGCGTACGGATCCTCGCGTTCACCAACAGCGCGCTCACCTGGTGGAAGGTGATCGTCCCGGTCTTCACCGTGGTGATCGTGGTGCTCTTCTCCAAGAGCGGGCTGCACACCTCGAACTTCCACGCCGCCGACGGCTTCGACCCCGGCGGCGTCAAGGGCATCCTGGTCGCGATCCCCGCCGCCGGCATCATCTTCTCCTACCTCGGCTTCGAGCAGGCCGACCAGCTGGCGGGGGAGTCGAAGAACCCCAAGCGTGACATCCCGCTGGCGGTGATCGGCTCGATCGTGCTGGGCCTGATCATCTACATCGGCCTGCAGATCGCCTTCCTGCTCGCGCTGCCGCCGTCGGTGATCGGCGACACCTGGAGCACGATGAGCAAGCCGTACTTCGGCTCCTTCGACGGCCCCTGGGCGCAGGTCGCCTCCGGCGTCGGCCTCGGGTGGCTGGCCAGCGTGCTCTACCTCGACGCGGTGGTCTCGCCCGCCGGCACCGGACTGATCTACACGGCGGCGGGATCGCGGGTGTCCTACGGCCTGGCGCGGAACAACTACTTCCACTCGGTCTTCGCGAGTCTGACCCGGGCGCGGGTGCCGTGGTTCGGGGTCCTGATCTCCTTCATCGCCGGCTGCGTCTGCTTCCTGCCCTTCCCGAGCTGGCAGTCGCTGGTCGGGCTGATCACCTCGGCGTCGGTCCTCATGTACGCCGGAGCGCCGCTCTCCTTCGGTGCCTTCCGGCGCCGGCTGCCGGATGCCGAGCGGCCGTTCCGACTGCCGCTGGGCGAGGTGTTCGCGCCGCTGGCCTTCGTGGTCTCGACCTGGATCATCCTGTGGACCGGTTGGGAGACGCAGTGGAAGCTCGGCATCCTGATCGTGCTGGGCAGCCTGCTGATCTTCAACCGCGAGATGGACCGCGAGCACATGAACTGGCGGGCCGCCTCCTGGCTTCCGGTCTACCTGATCGGCATCGGGGTGATCACCTACTTCTCCACCTTCGGCGGTGACGGCGCCTCCAGCCACCAGATGGGCGTGTGGCCCTCCCTCGGCCTGACCGCCGTGCTCGCCCTGGTCGTCTACTACTGGGCCGTGGCGGTGGCCCTGCCCCGGCACGTCATCGAGCGGATGATCGAGGACGTCGTGGTGCCGGAGGAGGAGGACCTCGCCGTACCCGCCGGTCACTGACGCGGGCTCGCGGCGCCCGCCGGCCAGGACACGCCGGAGGGGCGCTGTGCATGCGGAGCGAGCGGTGGGCGATGATGTGGCGCATGTCACTCCTCACCCGCGCTGCCGCCGCCCTGGCCGCCGCAACCGTCGTGCTCGCGCCGAGCGCGCTCGTGCTCAGCCCGGCACATGCCGATCCCGCCGCGATCCCGCTCCCGTCGGCGGACAGCTTCTACACGACCGACGCCGGCAGCCTCGGCGACTACACCCACGGCGAGGTGATCGCCAACCGGCCGGTCAGCGTGACCCTCAACGACGTCTCGGGCACGCCGCAGGGTCCCTACACCGCGAAGCAGGTGCTCTACCGGACGCGCAACGCGTCCGGCGGCATGAGCGAGACGGTGACCACCGTGATCCAGCCCAGCGTTATCAACCCGGCTGCGCAGAGCAAGGGTGTGGTCGCGTACCTGAGCTACTACGACGGTCTCAGTGACACCTGCGATCCGAGCTACACGCTCCAGGGTGCGACCCCGAACGGGGAGAAGTTCGTGATCGATGCCTTGCTCGCGGCCGGCTACACGGTGACGATCCCCGACTTCGAAGGGGAGACACTGGACTGGGCGGCCGGTCACGAGGCCGGGTGGGACACCCTGGACGCGATCACCGCCACCGAGCAGAATCTCGGCCTGCCCGCGAGTACCAAGGTCGGCATGATCGGCTACTCCGGCGGCTCGATCGCGGGGGAGTGGGCGAGCGAGCTCGCGCCGTCCTACGCTGCCGGGCTCAACATCGTCGGCGCCGCGATCGGCGGTGTGCCGGTCAACCTCGCGCACGTGATGAAGTACGTCGACAGCAGTGCCGACAGCGACCGTGCGAACTGGGCGGGCGTGATCCCGGCCGCCATGGTCTCGCTGAGCCGCGGATACGGGGACGACTTCAGCGACATCCTGAGCTCCGAGGGCCTCGCGGACACCCAGGCGGTCGCGGACAAGTGCATCGGCGACTTCGCCGCGAACTATCCGAGCCTCCATGTGGCCGACCTGCTCAAGCCGAACGTCGACTTCTTGAACCTGCCCGACGTGAAGCAGATCGTGAGCGGCCTGGTGATGGGCGAGGGGGCCACGCCGAAGACGCCGATGCTGATGGTGCAGGGCAATGCCGACGGGATCGGTGACGGCGTGATGGTGGCCGCTGACGTCAAGGCGCTCGCCACGACCTACTGCAAGGCCGGTCTCCCGGTGCAGTACACCGAGCAGGCGGGCAAGCATGCGGCCGTAGGCGCGTCGTTCATGCTCCAGGGACTCAGCTATCTCGGCGATCGGTTCGCAGGCAAGAGCGCTGCTACGAACTGTGCGACTCTGCTCCTCAAGCCCATGGCGCCGCCCACGACCGTCCACGCCACCATCAAGGGCCACTCGAAGGGCAAGAAGGACGTGCTCGTGGTGACCGTCAAGGGCAGCGTGAGCGCCGCCGGCGCGACGGTCACGATCACCAAGGCCGGCCACAGCAAGGTGCTCGGCCACGGTGTCGTCGCCGCCAACGGCAAGGTCACCATCAAGGTCAAGGACCACAACGGCTCGGCCAGGACCCGCTACAGGGCTCACGTCGCTGCCACGGCGAAGACCTCGAGTGCTACCACGAAGGTGCTCAAGCTGCGCTGAGCTCGGGTAGTCCGGGGCGCACGTCAGGTCTTCTGGCGGATTCGCCCTGATCTGCGCCCCGGACTACCCCAGCGAACGCCTCAGCCCGCCGCCTCCACATCGACCACCAGGGCCAGGTGGTCCGAGACCGGCAGGCGGCGTACGGAGGCCTTCGCGACCAGCCCCTCGAAGCCGTCGGCCAGGACGTGGTCGAGCTGGACCTGCGGCGTCCGCACCGGGAAGGTCGGGCAGCGCGCGCCGAGTGGCCGCATCCCGCTGACCCTGGCCGCCTTCGCGGTGTCCATGTTGAGGTCGCCGGTCAGCAGCAGCGGGCGGGGTGCGGCCCGTAGCGAGCGGACCAGGGTGCGCAGCTGATGACCGTTCCACCACGGCAGGAAGGACAGGTGGGTGGTCGCCACGGTGAGCTGGCCCAGCGGCGAGTCGATGCACGCCGCCACCGCCACCCGCGGCTCCTCGCGGACCAGCGTGGGCAGGCGCTTGCCGTGGAACCGCATCGGCGCCGGCCCGGGCACCACCGGCAGCCGCACCACCTCCCACGAGACCGCCGGGAAGCGGCTCAGGAGTGCGATGCCGTAGGCGGCCGTGTCGGGTTGCTCGGTCCCCGTCGCAGCGGTCCACGTCGCGCCGGGGCTTCCGGAGAGAGCTGCCACGAACAGGTGGTCGTCCGCGCCCATCGCCTCGGCGGCGACAGCGGTCAGGTCCGCCCGCCCGGACCGCGCCTGGTTGCGATCCACCTCCTGGAGGGCGAGGACGTCGGCCTCCAGGCTGGCGATCGCCTCGGCGAAGATGGCGATGTCGACCTCGTCGCGTTCGGGGGAGCGGCCGTGCAGGATGTTGAAGGTCACCAGTCGCACCCGCGTGCGGTACCCGTTCGGCATGCCTGATCACCCCCTGGGGTATCGGGGCGCCATGCCAGACGAGGTACGCCACGGGCTTCGGGAGGCCCTCAAGACCGTCGCCGTAGCCCTCAAGGCGGTCGGCGTCCCGTTCGCGCTGGCGGGCGGCTACGGCCTGTGGGCGCGAGGTGGTCCCGAGCCCGACCACGACGTCGACTTCATCGTGGCCGAGGACGACGCGCCGCGCGTGATGGAACGGCTGGCCGAGCACGGTCTGCAGGTCGTGCAGCCCCCGGAGGACTGGCTGTTCAAGGTCTTCATCGGTTCCGGCCCGGCCCAGCCGGCGATGGTCGACGTGCTGTACCGCAGCGCCGGGTCGCCGGTCACGCGCCGCCACTTCGAGGGCGTCGACGAGCTGGAGGTCGAGTCCGTCGCCATGCCGGTGCTCTCCGCGACCACCCTGATGATCGACAAGATGCTCGCGATGGAGGAGCACGCCTGCAACCTCTCCGCTGCCCTGCCGGCGGCGCGCGCCGTGCGCGAGCAGGTCGAGTGGGACAGGGTTCGCCACGCTGTCGCGGACAATCCCTACGCCTCGGCGTTCCTCTACCTGCTCGACCGGCTGCGCATCGCCGACCAGCCCGGCGCGCGGGTCAGGGGAGCAGGATGACCTTGCCCGCCGCGTGATTCTCCGCGACGAACCGGTGAGCCTCGCGCACCTCGCTCAGCGGGAACTCGCGGACGACCCGGACCGCCAGCTTGCCTTCACCGGCCAGCTGGGCCAGCGGAGCGCGGGCAGCGTTGCGGATCTCGGTGCCCGGGTCCGCTCCCGGTGCGCCGCCGATGCCCTGGATGCCCACCTCGGCACTGCGCGGCGAGACCACGACGGTCACCGAGCGCTCGCGGCCGACCAGGTCGAGGGAGGTGGCCAGCGACTCCTCGGTGCCGGCCGCGTCGATCGATGCCGTGGGAGCGCCGGTGTCGGCGGCCGCGGCCTGGATCCGCTCGCGCACGCCCTCGCCGTACGCCACCGGCACCGCCCCGAGCGACCGCAGCAGGTCGTGGTTGTGCGCCGACGCGGTGCCGATGACCCGCGCACCGCGCAACAGCGCCAGCTGGATCACCGCCTGCCCGACGGCCCCTGCGGCGCCGTGCAGCAGGACGACGTCGCCCTCGCCGACCCCCGTGACCTCGAGGGCGTGGACCGCGGTGACCCCGGCGAGCAGCAGCCCGGCGGCCTCCGGCCAGGGCAGTGCCGCGGGCTTCGGTACGACGTCGGCGGCCGGCACGATCAGCGCCGACGCGTAGCCGCCGTCGATCCGGAACGCGATCACCTCCTCGCCCACGGTGACCTGGGTGACGTCCGGACCGACCGCCTCGACGACGCCCGCGACCTCGTAGCCGAGACGGAAGGGACCGTCGGCGTTGCCACGCATGCCCTGGCGCACCTTCAGGTCGATGGGGTTGACCCCGATCGCACGCACCTCCAGCCGGACCTGGCCCGGGCCGGGCTCGGGCAGCTGCTCCTCGCGGAGCCGGAGGACGTCGACGTCACCGTGCTCGTCGGCGCTGACATAGGTCGCAGTGAGCTCGCTCATGTCCGCGACAACCGGCGTCGTGCCCGGGGCATTCCGAAACGCCGTAGGCTTGTCGGGTGATTCCGTCCCTCGAAGAGCTTCACCAGATCGGCGCCGCCCAGCAGCCGACCTACCCCGACCAGGCCGCCGTCGACGCGGCGGTCGCCCGGCTGCGCACCCTGCCGCCGCTGGTGTTCGCGGGCGAGTGTGACGAGCTCAAGGACAAGATCGCTGCCGCATCGCGGGGCGAGGCGTTCATCCTCCAGGGTGGCGACTGCGCCGAGACCTTCGTGGATGCGACGGCCGACAACACGCGCAACAAGCTGCGCGTGCTGCTGCAGATGGCGGTCGTGCTCACCTACGCCGCGTCCGTGCCGGTGGTGAAGATCGGTCGGCTCGCGGGGCAGTACGCCAAGCCGCGCTCGAGCGACACCGAGACCCGCGACGGCGTGACCCTGCCGGCGTACCGCGGCGACGCGGTGAACGGCTACGACTTCACCCCCGAGTCCCGCATCCCCGACCCGCAGCGGCTGCTCGAGGTCTACCACGCCTCGGCCTCGACGCTGAACCTCGTGCGCGCCTTCACCACCGGTGGCTACGCCGACCTGCGTCAGGTGCACGCCTGGAACTCCGAGTTCGTGCGCAGCAGCCCGGTGGGCGCCCGCTACGAGGCGATGGGCAAGGAGATCGACCGCGCGCTGACCTTCATGAAGGCGATCGGGGCCGATCCGGACGAGTTCCACCGGGTCGACTTCTACTCCAGCCACGAGGCGCTGCTGATGGAGTACGAGCACGCCCTGACCCGGATCGACTCGCGCACCGACGACCCGTACAACGTCTCGGGCCACTTCGTCTGGATCGGCGAGCGCACCCGGCAGCTCGACGGTGCCCACGTGGAGTACTTCCGCCACATCCGCAACCCGATCGGCTGCAAGCTCGGTCCCACCGCAACCGCCGACGACGCCCTGGCCCTGGCCCGGAAGCTGAATCCGGACAACGAGCCGGGCCGACTCACCTTCATCACCCGCTTCGGCGCCGGCAAGATCCGCGACGGACTGCCGTCGCTGGTGGAGAAGGTCACCGCCGAGGGTGTCGACGTGGCATGGATCTGCGACCCGATGCACGGCAACACCTTCGAGGCCTCCAACGGCTACAAGACGCGGCGGTTCGAGGACGTGCTCGACGAGGTGCAGGGCTTCTTCGACGTGCACCGCTCCCTCGGCACCGTCCCGGCCGGCATCCTGGTGGAGAACACCGGCGACGACGTCACCGAGATCATCGGTGGCGGCGAGGAGCTGTCCGAGCAGGGGCTGGCACACCGCTACGAGTCGGTCGTCGACCCACGGCTGAACCGGGTGCAGTCGCTGGAGATGGCCTTCCTGGTCGCGGAGATGCTGCGCAAGAGCTGAGAGGTCACGTTCGCCCGGTGGAGGGGTCATCGCGTGACGTCTGACCACGGCCCCGGCGGCCGACCCATGCCCGGCGGGTGGATCTGCTGCGGACGTATCCGACCACTCGACCCGCAGGAAGTGACGCCTCGGGGCGGTGGGTAGGTTGAGTCCGTGATCGACCTGCGCTCAGACACCGTCACCAAGCCCACCGAGGCGATGCGCGCGGCCATGGTCCGCGCCGAGGTCGGAGACGACGTGTACGGCGAGGATCCCGTCGTCGCCGAGCTCGAGGAGCGTGTCGCCGGGCTGTTCGGCAAGGAGGCGGCGCTGTTCACCCCGACCGGCTCGATGGCGAACGTGCTCGCCGTCCGCACGCTGGTCGAGCCGGGGCAGGAGGTGCTCTGCGAGTCGGCCGCCCACATCGCGCGCGCCGAGCTGGGCGCCCACGGCGCGCTCTCCGGGATCACGATGCGCACCTGGTACGACCCGCGCGGTCAGGTGGATCTGCCGACCATCGCGGCGATGTTCGCCCCCGACCTGGGTCCGTTCTTCGTGCGGACCACAGCGATCGCTGTGGAGAACACCCACAACTTCGCCGGCGGCGCGGTGCTGCCGATCGAGGACCTCGAGGCGCTGCGCGGCTTCGCCGACGCCCAGTCCACGCCGGGCGCCAAGGTCGGGATCCACCTCGACGGCGCTCGGATCTGGAATGCGCACGTGGCCACCGGGACGCCGCTGAGCCAGTACGGCGCGGTCGCCGACGTACTCGCCGTCTGTCTCTCCAAGGGGCTCGGCGCTCCGGTCGGCTCGCTGGTGGTGGGCAGCGCCGAGGCCATCGCCGAGAGCCGGGTACGGCGCAAGCGGCTCGGCGGCGGGATGCGTCAGGTCGGCATCCTGGCCGCGGCCGGACTGTACGCGCTCGACCACCACCTCGAGCGGCTCGCGGAGGACCACGCCCATGCCCGGCTGCTCGCCGAGGCCTGCGGGGTCGACCCGGTGACGGTGCCGACCAACATCGTGGTCGCACCGCGCGAGGACGCCGCGGGTTTCGTGGCCGCCGCTCGCGAGCAGGGCGTCCTGATCGGTGCCGTCGGCGCCAAGGCGGTCCGGCTGGTCACGCACCTCGACGTCAGCAAGGCCGATGCGGAGCGGGCTGCGGCGGTGCTGGCGCGGCTGTGAGGCCGGCGGTTTTGACCCCTGGGGGTCGAAACCGCCCGGCGGTCGTGACCCCCAGGGGTCAAAACCGCGCAGCCGCGCTCACCGCACCCAGTGGAACTGCACGATCTCCTCGCCGTCCTGAAGCTGCGACCGATGCGCGGTCTCGGCGAAGTCGGCGGCCAGCAGCACCCGCTGTCCGCGGCGGTTGTCGGCGCGCGCCCAGGCCGAGAGTCGGTCCCACCGATGCTCCTGCAGGCTGCGCAGGAGCTTGGTGCCGACACCGGATCCCCAGACCGCCGGATCGACGTACAGCATCGACACATGACCCGTGTCCGGCTCGGGCGAGCCGTCGACGAACTGCTCGGCCAGCAGCATCCCGGCCGGGCGCGTGCCGTAGTGGGCGAGCAGCAGCAGCTCGGCGCGATCGATCTTCTCCTGCACCCGGCTGGCACGCAGCTCGCCGGCCGGGCGTCGGCGCGCGTGGTTGGCCGCACGCCAGACCCGCATCGCCAGCTCGCGCTCCGGCGTCGAGCTGACGACGTCGACGAGGATCCGGGGCATTCCCGAACGATAGCCGTGCCTCAGCGCAGCAGCAGGAACAGCCCCAGCAGTACGACGAGGAGCATCGCGCCGAGCGCGGCCGTCGCCGCGACGGCGACCGCGACCCGGCCGCTCCTGGCGTGCCGCACCGACGGAGCAGGCGGGGTCGTTGCGGAACGGGCCGAGGCGAAGAACGGCGCCGGCGCCGGATCGACCACCGGCAGCCGGGGCCGGGTGAGGACGCGATCCTGCGGCTCCACGAGGGGTGCGACCGGCACCCGGGCCGCGAGGCGTTCGCGCGCCGGGCGTGCGACGACCGTGGCGTCGGGCAGCTGCGAGACCGAGGGCGGCCGGCGTCGGGTCACGGCGACGGTGCCGTCGGCGTACAGCGGGTAGCGCGCGTTGCCCGGTGCCTCGTGTCCGCACGCCGGGCAGAACCGACCCCGATCGAGGCCTCGGCCGAGTTCGGTGCCGCACCGCCCGCAGAACTCCATAGGTGCCAGGCTTCCCGCGGCAGCCGTGCTCAAACCCGATCCGATCACGGCGGCCGGGCCGGTCATTGCGCCGGATGCAGCACCTCGGACTCGACCTTGCGCCGCGGCGCGAGCTCGACCAGCAGCATCGCGGCCAGCACCATCACGCCGCCGACCATCATCCGGAGCGTGGCCGACTCCCCGCCGAAGAGGACCGCGAACAGGGCGGCGAACACCGGCTCCATCGACATGATGACCGCCGAGCGGGTCGGGGGCAGGTGGGCCTGGGCCCAGACCTGCGCGAGCATGCCGAGGGCTCCGACGACGACGCCCATGTAGGCCATCCGTGCCCAGTCCACGCCCGTGTGCGGCAGGGTGAGGCCGCCGGGTGCCGCTCCGGCCAGGCAGATGACCGCTATCACCCCCAGCTGCACGATCGAGGAGCCCATGGACGTCTCGGGCGTCGACCACGCACCGAGGCCGCAGATGTGGAGGGCATAGAGCAGGGCCGAGGCCAGCACGAGCAGCTCGCCGGCTCCGACCTGGAGACCACGCAGGGAGAGCACCGCCATTCCGGCGGTGGCCAGCACGACAGCGATCCGGGCCGCTGCGGGGATGCGCTGGCGGAGCAGAGGTGCGGCCAGCAGGGGTGTCATCACGACGTAGAGGCCGGTGACGAACCCGGCGGTCGAGGCGGGGGTTCTGTCCAGGCCGGTGGTCTGCAGGATCTGGGCGAGGCCGTAGACAGCACCGAGCAGCAGGCTCCGGGCCAGTGCCGGTCGCGGGAGGCCGAGCACCGCCCGGGGAGCGACCACGAGCAGGGCGATCACGGCGATGGCGAACCGGACGCCGAGGTAGTCGAGTACCGGCACCCGGCTGAGCAGGTCCTTGGTCATGAAGAACGTCGAGCCCCACCCCATGGTGAGGGCGAGCAGCGCCAGCGCGCCGAGTGACTCCGTACCCGGCCGTCCGGGTCGGGTCATGCCACCGGCGCTGCGTTGGGTCGCAGGGCCTGTGCCTCGGCGCGTAGGGCCTTCAGCAGCGGGAGGTCGGGGGACCCCGGCTCGCCCGAGCCGGGTGTCTCCAGGATGAACGGCACGCCCGCTGTCGCCGGATGGGCGAACAGGTCGCGGAAGGCGTCGGCGCCGATGTGGCCGGCACCGATGCGCTCGTGCCGGTCCCGGAAGGCCCCGCGCACGTCCATCGAGTCGTTGGCGTGGATCAGTCGCAGCCGCCCGGCGCCACCGATCGCGACGATCCGATCGAGCGTGGCCGCGACACCACCCGGCTCGTCGAGCGGCGCGCCGGCGGCGAACACGTGGCAGGTGTCCAGACAGACGGCTGCCTTCGGATGGAAGTCGAGTGCACCGAGGTACGCCGCCAGGTCCTCGACGCCGGCACACAGCGAGCGCCCCTGCCCGGCCGTGGGCTCCAGGAGCAGCCAGGGCCCGTCGTCACCGAGCGTGTCCAGGACCGGTAGCAGCGCCTCTCGCACCCGGCCGAGCGCCGCGGCGTACTGCTCCTCGGCGTCGCCGTCGGTGGACGCCGGGGTGACGAACGAGCCGGTGTGCACGACCACCCCCTCCGCGCCGATCCGGGCGGCTCGCGTCAGGTTGTGCGCGAGCACCGCCGCGGACCTCTCGTAGGTGGCCGGCGTCGGGGACCCGAGATTGACCAGGTACGGCGCGTGCACGTAGGCCCGGATGCCGCGGGCCTCGAGCTCGGTCCGGAACGCCCGGTCCTCGGCCGGCTTGCCAGCCGAGAGGGCCCAGCCGCGCGGGTTGCCGACGAAGATCTGGAAGGTCTCGCAGCCGAGTGCGTCGGCTGTCGCCAGCGCGCCGGCCCGGAGCCCCTTGCCGACGGGGACGTGGGAGCCGATGGGGTTGCGCAGCACGAGGGAGAACTCTAGGCGTTGTGAGTGCCGGCGCGGCGCCGGGGCAGCGCCTGGCACTCCCCGCTCGCTCAGAACAGCGAGAGCGTCACCGTCGAGCCCTTGCGGACCTCGGTGCCGGATCCCGGATCGACCGAGATCACGTAGCCGAGGCCGGCGTAGAACTCCGAGTGCTTCACCACGACCTTGAGCCCGAGCGCCTCCAGCTTCGAGGTGGCATCATCGACGCCGCTGCCCCGCAGACCGCCGGGGATCGTCACCACCGGCGGCCCCTTGGAGACCAGCAGCGTCACGGTGTCGCCCTTGTAGAGCGTGCCGCTCCCGGGGGACTGGCTGATCACCTGACCCTGGGGGATGCTCTCGCTGTAGTCCTGAGTGGTCCTGACCACCAGACCGCGGCCGGTGAGCACCTCCTCGGCGTGCTTGGCGCTCTTGCGGACCCAGGTGCCGACCTTGATCGGCTGGCGGCCCTTGCTGACGGTGATCGTCACCGCCGTACCCGGGCGCAGCACGGTGCCCGCCTTGGGCGAGGTGCTGATGACCTGACCCGCCGGGACCGTCTCGGACCAGGCCTGGGTCGGGTCGGGGACGTCCATCTTGATCTGGGCCAGCGCCGCCCTGGCCTGGGCCAGCGTCTTGCCGGCGAGGGACGGCACCGCGTACTGCTCGATGCCCTTGGAGACGGTGATCGTCACCGTCCCTCCGTGCAGCACGCGGTCGCCGGCACCGGGATCGGAGGCCATCACCTTGCCCTCGGCGACGGTGTCGGAGTAGGCCGGATCGGACACCTTCACCTCGAGCCCGGCCGCCTGCAGCTTGCTGGTCGCAGCGGCCTGGGTCAGCTGCAGCACTCCCGGCGTGGAGGTGTAGCGGGCGAAGCCGAACCACCACGCGCCGAGGCCCACGGCGACGGCGAGGAGCAGCGCCAGCACCGCGAGGATCGGTCCGCGCCGGCGCCGACGGCGGCCCCGGCCGGAGGGGGCAGCGGTCTCCCGGCTCGCGCTGGGCGTGGTGCGCACGTGCTGCGTGCGACCGTCGGGCAGGTACGTCGTGGGCGAGCGCAGCGCCTCGGTGCGCTCGGCGTACGCCGTCTCGGGATCGGCGTGCAGCGCCCCGGCGGGCAGCGCCAGGTCGGCGACCAGCGCCGGGTCGTCGGTGACGCCGTTGGCCAGCGCGTGCTGGACCCGGCGCAGCAGATGGAGGAAGACGCCGGCGTCGGCGGGGCGCAGCGTGCGGTCGCGCGCGGTGGCGCGGGCCACGAGCGCGTCGACGTACGCCGGCAGGCCGGGCACCTGCCGCGACGGTGGTGGAACGTCGGCGTGGACGTGCTTGTAGGCCACCTGGATCGGCGTCTCGCCCGCGTGCGGCTTGGTGCCGGTGAGGAGCTCGTAGAGCAGTACGCCGGCAGCGTAGACGTCGGCGCGGGCATCCGCGGTGCCGTCGGTGACGAGCTCGGGCGCCATGTAGGAGACGGTGCCGATGAGCACGCCGGTCGAGGTGTGCTGGGTCTCGGAGGTGACGGCGCGGGCCAGGCCGAAGTCGGCCACCTTGATCTGGCGGCCGTCGGAGGAGATGAGCACGTTCTCGGGCTTGACGTCGCGGTGCACCAGGCCCGCCCGGTGGGCGGCGGCCAGCGCGCCGAGCACGGGCTCCATCACCGCCAGCGCCTTGCGGGCCGGCATCGGGGCCTCAGCGATCACGGTGTCGCGCAGGGTGTGACCGGGGACGTACTCCATCGCCAGGAAGACGGTGCCGTCGTCCTCGCCCTGGTCGTAGACGGCGACCACGTTCGGGTGGGCGAGCCGGGCGGCGGCGCGCGCCTCGCGCACGAAGCGGGCCGCGAACGCGGCGTCGTCACCGCCGCCGTCGCCGAGGCCGGCATGCATGATCTTGACCGCGACGATGCGGTCGAGCCGCTGGTCGTGCGCCTGGTAGACGCTGGCCATCCCGCCACGGGCGATCCGCTCGGTGATGCGGTAGCGCCGGTCCAGCACGCGGCCGATCATCGGGTCGCCGGCGGCGCCGGAGGAGGCGTGCGCACGACGCTGCGCGCGCGACTCGTCGCGCGTGCGACCACGTCGGTCTGGCTGCACGTGGAACTCCTCCTGCTGACCCGGGCGGGGAAGGCGACCGGGACCCCCATGGTACGGAGGCGGGAGCGAGTTTCCCGCCGCGACACGTGAGGTGGGAGAGTGAGGCCATGTCCGAGCACAACCCTGAGCACGCCGCGGCTCCCGCCGCCGACCAGCCTCGACTCGCCGATCACAACCTGGCCGAGCTCGTCACCGACTGGCTCGACTGGGCGCAGGCGGGCAAGCTCCTCGGGGTCACGCCCGCCAAGGTCCGGACGCTCGTGCGCGAGCACCAGCTGGCCGCCGCCGTACCGAACCCGGGGGAGAAGGGTGCGGGCCAGCGGGTGCCCGCGCTGTTCGTCCAGGACGGCTTCCCGGTCAAGGGACTGGCCGGGCTGCTGACGGTGCTGCACGACGGCGGGTACGACGATCGCGAGTGCATCGCGTGGCTGTTCCTCGACCAGGACCTGCCCGGCCGGCCGATCGACGCGCTGCGGGAGAACCGCGGCTCGGAGGTCAAGCGCCGGGCGCAGGCGATGGCGTTCTGACGTCGGGGTAGTCCGGGGCGCACATCAGCCCTCCCGGCCGACAACCCCTGATTTCCGCCCCGGACTACCCCGCCGACGGGCTACAGCGCCCGCTGGGTCGCAGCCGCGGCCAGCCCGCGCAGCACCTCCTGGGCAGCGCCATCGATCGGGGCCGACTCGAGCGCGGCCACGGCCTGCCGGCACAGCTCGGTGATCATCGTCTCCACCCGCTCCTGCGCACCCGAGCCGGTGATGAGCGCGCGGAGCCGGTCGACCTCCGCCGCGGAGAGCTGCTGGCCGAGCGATGAGTCCAGCAGCTTCGCCTCCTCGACCGAGGCGCCGTCCAGGGCGAGCGCGACCAGCACCGTGCGCTTGCCCTCCACCAGGTCGTCGCCGGCGGGCTTGCCGGTGGTCGCCGGATCGCCGTAGACGCCCAGCAGGTCGTCGCGCAGCTGGAACGCCTCGCCCAGCGGCAGGCCGAACGCGCTGAGCGCCTCCAGCTCGCCGGCCGAGGCGCCGGCCAGGGCGGCGCCGATGTGCAGCGGCCGCTCGATCGAGTACTTCGCCGACTTGTAGCGCAGCACCGTCATCGCCGTCTCGATCGAGGCGTGCCCGCGCGCCTGCACCGACACGTCGAGGAACTGGCCCGCTATCACCTCGCTGCGGGTGACGTCGAACAGCCCGAGCGCCGCCAGGGTCACCGCGACCGGGAAGCCGGAACCGCGCAGCATCTCATCGGCCCAGGCCTGCAGGATGTCACCGAGCAGGATCGCGCCCGCTGCGCCGTACTGCTCGGGCGAGCCGCGCCAGCCCGACTCCCGGTGCTGAGCCTCCAGCACGCGGTGGGTGGAGGGGCGACCGCGGCGGGTGTCGGAGGCGTCCATGAGGTCGTCGTGGACCAGCGCCGAGGCGTGCAGCAGCTCGAGGGAGGAGCAGGCGCGCAGCAACGCTGCCTCATCGGGCACAGCGGCCTGGAACGCCCGGTGACCCCAGTAGCAGAAGGCCGCCCGGAACCGCTTGCCACCGGTCACCGACACCCGGGCCTGCGCGACGAGCCGGGAGGCGTCGGCACCCAGCGGGGCGAGCAGCCCGGCCTGGGCGTCGAGGAACGCGTCGAGCGTCGTCTGGACGCTGCTGCGGAAACCCTCGGCGTCCCACGTACTGCTCACGGCTCAACCCTAGCGGCGGGTCGACCCTAGACTTCGGGTCATGTCAGAGGTCTCACCGCAGGGCATCGCCGAGCGGCTCCGCTCGGGTGAGCGCTCCTTCTCCTTCGAGTTCTTCCCGCCGAAGGACGAGGCCGGGGAGACGCAGCTGTGGCGGGCGATCGAGGCGCTGGAGCCCTACCGTCCGACGTTCGTGTCCGTCACGTACGGCGCCGGCGGGTCCACCCGCGACACCACCGTCCGGGTGACCGGCCGGATCGCCCGCGAGACCAGCCTGCTGCCGATGGCGCACCTGACCTGCGTCGGGCACACCGTCGCGGAGGTGGAGGGCGTGCTCGATGCGTACGCCGCCGCCGGCATCGCCAACGTCATGCTGCTGCGTGGTGATCCGCAGGAGGGCCCGCGCGCCCCGTGGACGCCGACCGAGGGCGGCCTGACCTATGCCAGCGAGCTGGTCGAGCTGGTGCGGCGCCGCGGCGGGTTCGACATCGGCGTGGCCGCCTTCCCCGAGGGCCACCCGACCGCCGCCTCGCTGGACGCCGACGCCGACGTGCTGGCCGCCAAGGCCCGAGCGGGTGCGCAGTTCGCCGTGACCCAGATGTTCTTCAGCGCCGACGACTACGTGGCGCTGGTGGAGCGGGTGCGCGAGCGCGGCGTCGACCTCCCCATCCTCCCGGGCATCATGCCGATCCTGAACCTCGGCGCGATCCAGCGTCAGGGCGACCTGATCGGCACCTCGGTGCCGGCGGGTGTGGTCGAACGGATCCAGCGCCACGGCGAGGACAAGGCGGCCATCCGGGCCGAGGGCATCGCCATCGCCGCGGAGCTGTGCGAGGAGCTCTTGGACCGCGGTGCACCGGGCCTGCACTTCTACACGCTCAACCGCTCCACCGCGACGCTGGAGATCTTCGACCGGCTCAACGTCCGGGTCTGAGCCGGGCTCGGCCCCGGGTCGGGCGCGGGTCAGGCCCGCAGGTCGCCCCCGCCGGTGTCGGTGGTCACCGCCTGCGCCACCAGCGCGGCCGAGAGCCCGACGAAGGGCAGCCCCGCGCCGGGCGTGGCATGCGCTCCGGCGGCGTACAGGCCCGGGATCGGGGTGGTCGGACCGAGCCGTCGGCGTACCGTGCCGCGCCCCATCCACGCCGGCCCGTACGGCGACCCGCCCCAGCGACCCACCAGCTCGCGCGGACCGAGATCCACCCGGCTCAGGACGCGGTCGCGGACGTCGAGCCGATGCCGCGCGAGCGCGACGGTGACGTCCTCCAACAGCCGTCCTCGCACGTGCACGGTCCAGGCGTTGCCCGACCCGCGCACGACCAGGAGCGGGTCGCCGTGCAGGACCACTTCCGCGGCCGGCAGCTCGGGGCCGTCCGCCAGGCCGAGGTGGACGATCTGTGGCGGCATCGCGGGGAGCGTCCGCTCGGCGTAGCGCTCGGTGACCGGCAGGCGGCGGGGGTCGATGGCGGCGACGACCATCTCGGTCGCGAGCTCGACCTCGCCGGTGGGACCGCTGAGGGTGACCGCTGCGACCCGGCCCTCGCGCAGCACCACGTCGGTCGCCACGGTGCTCGTGTGCACGTCCACCCCGCGGGTGGCCAGCCGCTGCTCGAGCACCCCGGCCATCTGGAACATCCCGCCGGGCACGCTCCAGGCGCCGAAGCGCTGCTCGAGGTAGTGCACCAGCCCCGCCCAGGCCGGTACGTCGCGCAGGCTGTGGCCCTCGGCCTCGAACGGGAAGCCGGCCACCTGCCGCATCCGCCGGTCCTTGAACCGCCGGCGGATCCGCTTGGCCAGCGTCTCACGGGAGTCGAGCCGCGCGGCCACCTCGCGGGGGAGAGCCGCCGGGGTCCACGGCACCTCGAAGTAGTGCTGGCGCAGCACCTCCCAGTCCTCGGCGTAGGACGCGACGAAGTCGACCCACTGCTTGCCCAGGCCCGTGCCGAGCGTGTCGAACGCCTCTAGCTGCGCAGCTCGGGAGCCGCCCGTCATCTGCACCCTGCTGCGATCCTCGAAGCGGTGCTCGCGGATCACCTGGACCGGTTCCAGGTCCAGCTCGCGTTCCAGCGGCCTGCCCGACTTGCGGAACAGGTCGCGGATCACCGCCGGCAGCAGGGTCATGGTCGGGCCACCGTCCCAGGTGAAGCCGTCCTGCCGGATCGGCTCGAGCGCACCGCCGAGGTGGTCCGACGCCTCCACCAGCGTCACCTCGTGGCCGAGCTTGGCGAGCCGGGCGGCCGCGGCCATCCCGCCGAACCCGCCACCGATCACCACCACACGCGCCATTCGCGGAAGGCTAGCGGGTGCGGAGCGCGCAGCTCACCCGGGCGGTTCGGCAGCAGCGCTCAGTCCACGGTCAGCTCGGTCGCGCCGGTCATCGCGAGCAGCTCCGCATAGGTGGTGGAGAAGACCGCCGCGGGGTGGCCCGCGGCGGCCCACACCACCGGGTAGCGGGCGAGCCAGCGGTCCAGGTACGTCGGGACCGCCGTGGGATGTCCCAGCGGTGACACGCCGCCGATCACCTGACCCGTGTGCTCGCGGACGAACTCGGGGCGGGCGCGCTTCAGCCTCGGCACGCCGATCCGCTCGGCGGCCCGCGCGGTGTCCACCCGATGGGCGCCGGAGGTGAGGATCAGCACCGGCTCTCCGGCCGCCTCGAAGAGCAGGCTGTTCGCGATCGCGCCGACCTCGCAGCCCAGCGCCTCCGCCGCCAGTGCCGCGGTATGGACCGAGTCGGGCAGAATGACGATGTCGCCGGTGCCGCCCCGCTCCTGGTGCGCGGCCCGGAAGATGCTGATCGAGGGATGTTCGCTCGCCACGTCCGGGACCCTACCCAGGCGCGGAGCGGGCCGGAGGAGGAGACACGTGGACGAGAGACCAGTCGAGCTGACCCGCGCGCTGCAGGCTCTGACCGCACTCGTGGTGATCGGTGGCATCACGGTGCTCTTCGTGGTGCTCTTCCGCGACTCGCTGGCTCGGGCGTGGGCCGAGGGCAACCCGGCCACCCGCCACCTGCTCCGCACGCAGGGGCTGGCGGCGGTGCGGGCCGGCACCGTCAAGCCGCCGCACTTCGTCGCGCCGGCCCTCACGCTCTACGTCGTCATGGTCGGCCTGCTGTGGGTGCTCGCGCAGTTCCTGCGCAACGGCTTCGAGTGGGGCCGGATCGGCATCACCGTGCTGCTGCTCGGCTCGGCGGTGGCCAGCGTCGGCGCGATCCTCACCGACCCGCCGGCTCTGTTCGTCGTCTGCACGATCGTGGCGATCATCACCGGCGTGACCTCGCTGGTCCTGATGTGGCTGCCGCCGGTGACGCGCTACATCCACCCGAGTGTGGCGGCACAGCCCGCGCATCCGGCCGTCCCCGCCGCCCGGGGCTGAACGAGAGCAGAGCAGTCGTGGACACCTCGATGAGCACTCCCAGCGAGCGGCGCAGCGTCGCCCGCGAGGCGATCGTGTGGGAGGCGCTGCAGCCGCACCTGCAGGGCGCCCCGCTCGACGTGGTCGACATCGGCGGCGGCACCGGCGGGTTCGCCGTACGGGTGGCCAGGCTCGGGCACCGCGTGACGGTCATCGACCCGAGTCCCGACGCGCTGGCGGCGCTCGACCGCCGGGCCCGCGAGGAGGGTGCCGAGGTCGTCGCCCAGCAGGGCGACCTGGCCGACCTCCTCGGCGTCGTGGGCGCCGAGGGTGCCGACCTCGTGCTGTGTCACGGTGTGCTCGAGCACGTCGCGGACGTCGGCGAGGCGATGCGCAGCCTGCATGACGTGCTGCGTCCCGGTGCCGTGCTGAGCCTGATGGTCGCCCAGCGCACCGCCGCGGTGGTGGCACGTGCCATGGCCGGGCACTTCACCCAGGCGCTGGCGATGCTCGACGATCCCGCGCCGACCGGTCGCGCCGGTCGCCGCTTCACCGCGGGAGAGGCGACAGTGGCAGCGGTCAGCGCGGACTTCGAGGTGCTCGCCGTCCATGGGGTGCGCGTCTTCGCCGACCTCGTCCCGGGGTCCCTGCTCGACCTGGAGACCGGCGCGACGGCGTCGCTGATCGAGCTCGAGCGGGCCGTCTCCCAGCGCGCCGAGTTCCTGCCGCTGGCCTCGCAGCTGCACCTGCTCGCTGCTCGCGCGTGAGTCGTCGGGCCGCGGGGTACCGCTGCCGCCTGGGAGGGCGTCAGGAATTTCACCCCGCCCGCTACCGCCACCGGCTTTGCCTGCCTAGACTTGTCCGCACCGCAACCAAGGAGGATCCGGTGCCGCTGTCGGAAGAGGAGCTGCGACTGCTCGAGCAGATGGAGCGCGCCCTCTCCGCCGAGGATCCCAAGTTCGCCTCCACGCTGCGCGGTCATTCGCTGCGACGCGCCGCCCAGCGGCGCGTGATCATCGCCGGCATCGCCTTCCTGATCGGGGTCGGGCTCCTGATGGCCGGCGTGGTCACGAGCCTGTGGGCGCTGGGCATCGTCGGCTTCCTGATCATGCTCGGTGCCGCGACCGTCGGCCTGACGACCATGCGCGGCCGCTCGCTGCCGTTCGCCGGCCGTGGCCACCAGCAGCACCGTCCGCGCCCCTCCCACGGCTTCACCGTGTTCGACGGCGGCCGCGCCGGTCGCGGTGGGCGGCGCAACCAGCGCAGCAGCGGTACGTTCATGCAGAAGGTCGAGGCCCGCTGGCGTCGTCGACGCGGCGGCTTCGGCTGGTAGAAGCGGCGATCAGCCCACCCGGTCCATCGTCCGATCGGCCGACCCGGTGTCGCGGCGCCCGCGCAGCACCGAGCGCGGCCACCACGCGGCCCGCCGCACCGCCCGTGCCGGCTCGCCCTGCTCGAGCCCGTGCAACACGTCGGTGAGCACCTGGCGGTCGAACGGGTCGCTGGTGGCGGCGTAGCGCTCCCGTTCCACCGCCTCGACCAGCCGGTCGAGAGCGACGTAGCCGTCGTGCGTGCCGAGGTAGCGGTCGAGCAACTGCCGGGTCGCCCGCGGCGAGACGCCGTCGGCCCACGGGATGCCGAGGTCGATGGCGGTGTCACGCATCTCGGACCAG
This sequence comes from Nocardioides sp. BP30, assembly GCF_029873215.1. Taxonomy (NCBI): domain Bacteria; kingdom Bacillati; phylum Actinomycetota; class Actinomycetes; order Propionibacteriales; family Nocardioidaceae; genus Nocardioides; species Nocardioides lacus. The sequence goes on from NZ_CP123620.1 coordinate 1,796,865, forward strand.
GCCTCCTCGGCCGATCCGCTGCGCAGGCGGGTACGCCGACGCCTGCGGCGTACCGCTCCGGGCAGCGCGACGAGCGCGGCCAGCACCGCGATCAGCGCACCCAGCGCGACCCAGCGCCAGGTGTGGTGGTCGGTGAGTGGGATCGGGCTCGACTTCTCGCCGGCGTTCTGCTGGGCGTTGGCCCGCGGCTTCGCCGTCTGCGCCGTCCGCGGCTGCGCCGACGCGGAGGCGCTGGGAGCCGTGGACGGCTCGGGCGTGACGGCGCTGGGGGCATGGGCGTAGCTGGGCACGACGGTGCCCGAGGCGGGAGTGGGCTCGAACCGGACCCAGCCCGCGCCGGCGAAGTACAGCTCGGGCCACGCGTGCATGTCGTGGCTGGAGTAGACATAGCTGCCGTCGGACTCCCGGGTCGGGCTGAGGAAGCCGACCGCCACCCGCGAGGGGATCCCGAGCGTGCGAGCCATCGCCGCCATCGCCGCGGCGAACTGCTGGCAGTAGCCGGTCTTGCTGTCCGGGCCGGTGCCCAGGAACCGGGCCAGGTCGGTCGCCCCCGAGCCCAGGTCGGTGGCGGTGGAGTAGGTGAACTCGCCGCTGTCGCGGAACCAGCTCTGCAGGGCCACCGCCTGCTCCAGCGGGGTCGTCGCATCGGCGTCCCGGGTGACCTTCTGCGCCAGCTGCGACACGATCGAGGGCAGATCCGCCGGCTGGTCGGTGTAGGTGGCCGAGACCTGGCCCAGGGCGGAGCTCGCGTCGTCCAGCTCGGCGGCGGTGAGGTCGGGCTCGGACTTGACGGCGGTGTAGTCCAGGCCGGCCGTGGTCAGGCCCTTGCCGACCGCGACGAAGTCGTCGGTGTTGGTGTCGTAGCGCCAGTCGCCGGCGGCCTCGATCGCGTCGATCGGCGCCGGGGTGGGCAGCCAGCGCGAGTCGAAGTCCGGGTTCACCGAGATGCTGTAGCGGTGCGTCGTGACGGGCGTCTGCGGGGACAGCCCGGCAATCGGCACCGCGCCGTGCGAGTCCTGCGTCTTGGGGATGCTGCGGTCGCCGGCCGACCACTGGGTGGCGGTGAACCGGGTGAGCACGGCGATCCGCAGGTAGCCCGGATCGGGGTCGTCCGTGCGCACCTGGACCAACGGGACGTCCTGCCCCTGCACCAGGTTGCGCCGTACGTCGACCATCGGGTTCGTCACCGTGACGTGACCGCTGCCCGCACCGCCGCCGAAGCCGTCCAGCCGCACGTGCATGGTCGGGACCGCCAGCGGGACGACGAGGGCCAGCACGGTGGCCGTGCCGCCGACCGCGACAGTGCCGGTGAGCGAGCGGGTGCTGACCTGCGGACCTGGTGGCTCGTCGTCGAGGTGACGCCCCCAGCGCTCGAGCCGATCGCCCTCCGTGACCACCACCTGGGTGAGCCAGCCGGCCACGACCAGGGCGAACAGCCATGGTGAGACGCCGCTGCGAGCGGCGCCGGTGATGCCGACCTCGCTGCTGACCACGCTGATCGGCACGGCCAGGACGGTGAGCAGCACCAGCCCCGCCACCGCGGGCAGCCGGAGGGTGTGGGCGAGCAGGTCCGCCACCACGAAGGCCAGCGCGGCCCCGCAGAGCACGAACGGCAGCACGCCCTGCACCACCGGTACCGGTGGGGCGGAGTGCGCGACCGTGTCGCCGGCGGCGAGGAACGCGTCCTCCAGCCGCAGCCGCGGAACGTGCCGCAGCGGCACCGGGGCGCGGGTGAGCCGGATCGACACCACCGACCAGGCCAGCGCCAGCTGCACCAGCGGGATCACCCAGCGCGGTGTGCGGGTCAGCCGCAGCCCCCAGCCGGCCACCACCACGACGGCGCCGGTCAGGACGATCGCCGCCATGGCGTGGCTGATCCCGACGGTGATGCGACTCCACGAGGCGATCGCGAGCAGGACGGTCGCCGCGGTGAGGAGCGTGAGCAGGAAGTCGCGGGAGGCACGCATCAGCCGACTCCGCCCGCGCGCACAGCCGTCGACGCCCCGGCCCGACCGACCGTCAGTCGCCGCCACGCGGTCTCCAGCCGGTCGCCGGCCCCGAGCGGCGCGGCCTGCCAGCCCTGCTGGGTCAGCAGCACCGTGGCCTCGACCGGGGCAGCGATCTCGCCGGGTTCGGCGGCACCCCAGCCGGCGACGTCGAGGACGAGTGCGAGAGCGGCGGGGGACTGGTTGCGCAGCCGCCGCAGCGCTGCGGTCTCGGTACCGTCCAGGGCGCCGAGCACCGCCACCAGGAGCCCCCCGGCGCCGGGACCGTCGAGCCAGTCCACCTCGATGCCCGTGCTCGGGGCGGTCTGCACCACCGCCAGCGCCTCCAGGAGGGTCGCGGTGCTGGCGGCCTCCACCGAGGGTTGCTGCCACGCCGTGAGGTCGCGGCCGTCGGTGGCGACCAGGCGTACGGCGTACCCGCGCTCGGTCAGGTGCGCCGCCACCGACGCGGCCGCGCTGACGGCGGCCTCGAAGGAGGCAGTGCTGCCGGCGCCACGATGGGCGGCCGTACGCGTGTCGAGCAGCACGGTGGCGCGCGCCTGCCAGTGCTGCTCCTCCCGCCGCACCATCAGCTCGCCGATGCGTGCCGAGCTGCGCCAGTGCACCCGCCGCAGGTCGTCGCCGCGACGGTACTCGCGCACTGTCACGTCCTCGGCGCTCCCGCCGGCGAAGGCCCGCGGCCGGTTGTCGCCGGTGCCGCTGCGAGCGGGCGTCAGGTTGATCCGGTCCAGCGGGACCGTTCGGGGCGTGACGACGAGGGGGGCGGTGGAGGAGAACGCACGCCCCAGCCGGACGAGTCCGAACGGATCGCACACGTTCACTGTCAGCGGGCCCAGCTCGTAGCGTCCGCGCAGCTCCGCGCGAACCTGGTAGTCCAGCTCCCGGCGGCGACCCAGCCGACGCACCACGAAGCGCTGTCGTGCCCCCAGCGTGAACGGCACCGCCTCCTCGAGCAGCAGCGGTGCGGTCGGCAGGGCGCCCTCGTTGCTCACCCGGATCCGTACCCGCACGGGCTGCCCGACCGCCGCGACGGCGGGTACCACCGACCGGGTCAGCGCGAGCCGGTAACGGCTGCGCGCCACCACGATCGCCACCAGCAGCGGCAGCACCACCAGCAGGACGCCGATCCGGGTCAGGCCCGGCTGGCCGAGGATCACGGCACACACGATCGCCGTCACGCCGGCCGCGAGGAAGGCGCGGCCGCGGAGGGTGAGTCCTCGCAGTGCCTCGCGCATCGCTCTCGCTTCGCTTCGTCGATCAGGCCGACGGGACCGGGACGGCGCCGAGCAGGCTGCGCAGCACGTCGGGGACCTGGCGGCCGCCGAGGGCAGCCTCGGCGCTGAGGAGCAGGCGGTGGGTGAGGACCGGCACCGCGAGGCCGCTGAGGTCGTCGGGCAGCACGAAGTCGCGGCCCTGCAGTGCCGCGGCCGCCTTCGCGGCGCGGACCAGGTGCAGGGTGGCGCGGGGCGAGGCGCCCAGGGACAGCTCGTTGGTGGCGCGGGTCGCGCTCACGATGCCGACGGCGTAGCGCTGGACCGGCTCGGAGACGTGCACCTGGTTGACGATGCCGATCAGCTTGCGGATCTCGGCGGCGTCGGTGACCGGCTCGAGGTCGTCGAGCGGGTTGGCTCCGGCGTGCGCCGCGATCATCGCCATCTCGGCTGCCGCCGGCGGGTAGCCGATCGAGACCCGCGCCATGAAGCGGTCGCGCTGCGCCTCGGGCAGCACGTAGGTGCCCTCCATCTCGATCGGGTTCTGGGTGGCGATCACCAGGAACGGCGACTCGAGCTGGTAGGTGGTGGTGTCGACGGTGACCTGGCGCTCCTCCATGCATTCCAGCAGCGCCGACTGGGTCTTGGGGGAGGCCCGGTTGATCTCGTCGCCGACCACGATGTTGGCGAACACGCCGCCGGGCCGGAACTCGAACTCGCGGGTGTTCTGGTTGAACACCGAGACCCCTGTGACGTCGGAGGGCAGCAGGTCGGGGGTGAACTGCACCCGCCGCACGGTGCAGTCGATGGAGCGGGCCAGCGCCTTGGCGAGCTGCGTCTTGCCCACCCCCGGCACGTCCTCGATCAGCAGGTGGCCCTCGGCGAGGAGCACGACCAGGGTCGAGAAGACCACGTCGGACTTGCCCTCGATGACGCGCTCCACGTTGCCCCGGATGCGGCCGGAGACCCGGGCCACGGTCTCCAGGTCGGCGCTCGGCGTACTCACGCCTCAACCGTACGGCGTGGGCGGTGGGGGTGTCTGCCACTCATCGGGCACTCATCGGGCACTCATCGGCCACCCGCGCCGCGACGGGGGCGCACGGGGGCGCACGGGGCGCACGGGGAGGGCGCCACCGCGTGGCCGGGGGTGGCAGGGGGAGCGAAACGCCTGGGATGTGGTTGACGGTGGAGGGAAGTGGAGTAGTGTGGAGCAAAGTGGAGGAAGAGGCCATGGGAGTGGAGGGGCGCCATGTTCTTCATGGGGACTTTCACTCCCAAGCTCGATGAGAAAGGGCGGCTGATCCTCCCGGCCAAGTTCAGGGACCGATTGGCGGAGGGCGTCGTGATCACACGGGGGCAGGAGCGATGCCTGGTCGTGTGGCCCGAGGACGTCTTCTCGGCCGAGGCGGCCCGGGTGATGGCGCAGCCGCGGGAGCTGCGGGGGACGCGTGACGTCACCCGCTCCTTCTTCTCCGGCGCCGACTCCGGGACCCCGGACAAGCAGGGGCGGATCGCCATCGCGCCGCTGCTGCGGGCCTACGCAGGGCTGGAGAAGGACGTCGCCGTGATCGGCGTCGGCGACCGGCTCGAGATCTGGGACCAGGCGCGCTGGTTGGAGTACGACGCCGAGACGGCGGACAAGTTCTCCGACCTCGACGAGGCACCCGTGCAGTAGCAGGACACAACACAACAGCGGATCCGCAGGACGAGGTCTCAGTCCCGCTCTCCCGACTTCTCTGGGGTCACTTCCCCGGCTCCAGAAGAGGTCTCCACGGGGTTCGACGCAACCCCGGGAGCGGGCATGAGACCTGGCTCTGCGGGTCCGCTTTTCGGGTCCGTGTGGCCCGCGCCGAGTCCGAGACACGTTCGACGCCACAGGGAGGTGGGGGAAAGTGGAGCAGCAGCACGTGCCGGTGATGCTCGACCGGATCGTCGACCTGCTCGCTCCCGCTCTCGCCCACGGCACGCCCGAAGCGCCGGCCGTGCTGGTCGATGCCACCACCGGGCACGGCGGCCATGCCGAGGCGGTGCTGCGACGGCTGCCCGGTGTTCGGATCCTCGGGATCGACCGCGACACCTCCGCGCTCACCCTGGCCGGCGAGCGCCTGGCCGGGTTCGGCGAGCGGTGGCGGGGCGTGCACGCGGTGTACGACGAGATCGCCGACGTGCTCGAGGGCCAGGGACTCGACCCGGTCGGGGGCGCCGACGCGGTCCTGTTCGACCTCGGCGTCTCCTCGATGCAGCTCGACCAGCGTGAGCGCGGCTTCGCCTACGCGGAGGACGCTCCGCTCGACATGCGGATGGACGCCACCGGCGGCCTCACCGCCGCCGACGTGCTCAACACCTATTCCGCCGCCGAGCTGACCCGGGTGCTGCGTGACTACGGCGAGGAGAGATTCGCCAAGAAGATCGCTGCAGCGATCGTGCGGCGCCGCGAGGTCGAGCCGTGGAGCACCAGCGGTCCGCTCGTGGAGCTGCTCTACGCGGAGATCCCGGCGCCCGCGCGGCGGACCGGCGGTCACCCGGGCAAGCGCACCTTCCAGGCGCTGCGGATGGAGGTCAACGACGAGCTCGGCGCGCTGCGGCGGGCGCTGCCGGCGTCGCTGGCGGCGATCGGCCCCGGCGGTCGCGTCGTGGTCGAGTCCTACCACTCGCTCGAGGACCGGCTGGTCAAGCAGGCGTTCACCGCGGTGACCCGCCTCGACGTACCGCCGGATCTGCCGTTCGTGCCCGAGGGCATGGAGCCCGACTTCCGACTCCTCACGCGTGGCGCCGAGCAGGCCACGCCCGAGGAGATCGAGCAGAACCCGCGTGCCGCCTCGGTCCGGCTGCGCGCGGTCGAACGCATCAGGACAACATCCACCCGGGGAGCACGCCGATGAGCAACACCGCCGCAGCAGCCGTTCGTTCGGTACGTCGCATCGCGGCCTGGGCGGATCCGGTCGCGCTCCAGCGCGCCCGGCTCACCGTGGTGCCGCGGGTGGGTCGCTCGCGCGCGCCGCGGCTGCCGTTCATCGCGCTGATCACCGCGATCCTGCTCGCCGGCGTGATCGGACTCCTGATGTTCAACACCTCGATGCAGCAGGCGGCCTTCGTGGAGGCGCGGCTGCAGACCCAGGCCGACAACCTCGCCGCGCGCCAGCAGGCGCTCCAGTCCGACCTGCAGCAGCTCGACGACCCGCAGGTGATCGCGGCCAAGGCACAGGCCCACGGCATGGTGATCGCCGGCAGCCCGGCCGTGCTGAACGTGCCGTCGGGGAAGGTGGAGGGCACGCCCGTGCCCGCGACCGCCGACTCCACGCCGCAGCTGTGGGCGCGCAACCCGAAGCCGGCCACGACCGCCCCGAAGGCGAAGCCGATGATGGGGCCGTCGGCGAGCGCCGCGGCGAAGAAGGCTGCCAAGAAGGCTGCGAAGAAGGCTGCGAAGAAGGCTGCCAACAAGGCGGCGCTGAAGGCTGCCGGGGCGAACGCCGCGCAGCACTGAGACGACACGCGGGCGGGCTGCCCTGTGCCGGGGCCGGCGCACGGTAGACAAGTGCTCAACAGTCACACCAGTCACAGATGAGGGATTCAGTGCGCCCCACCGACGAGCGCCGAGGCCTGCGCCGCGGCTCCCCGCACCTGCGGATGCGGATCGGCTTCCTGCTGATCGCGATGGTGCTCTCCCTCTTCGGTGCCCGACTCATCCAGTTGCAGGGCTTCGATCCGCACGCCTACGCCCAGGCCGCCGAGCAGGAGAACCTGCAGCACCAGGTGCTGCCGGCGCAGCGCGGCGAGATCCTCGACCGCAACGGCGAGCCGCTCGCCGACTCCGCCGACGGCTTGATGATCACGGCCGACCCGACCATCACCCAGCAGTACGCCCCGGAGCTGGCCACCCTGCTCGCCAACAAGCTCGACCTGGACTACACCACGACGCTGACGGCGCTGGAGGGCAAGGCGAGCGGCAGCGGTGAGCACTACGTCTATGTCGCGCGCAAGCAGCCCGCCGCGAAGGTGACCGAGGCCGTCGACGCCGCCGAGGCGGCGGGCTACAAGGGTCTCTACACCGCCGACGACCCGATCCGTGAGTACCCGGCCGGTGACGTGGCCGCCAACGTGGTCGGCTTCCTGGGCACGGACGGACCGCTCGCCGGTCTGGAGAAGTCGCTGAACGACCAGCTCGCCGGCAAGGACGGCCACGAGACCTACGAGGTCTCCGGCGGCACCCGGATCCCGCTCGGTGACTCCTCGACCGTCGAGCCGGTCAACGGCACCGACGTGCACACCACGATCGACCGCGAGCTGCAGTGGTACGCCCAGCGGGTGCTGCGCCAGGCCGACGAGAAGGCCGACGCCCTCAACGGCATCGCGATCGTGCAGGACGTCAAGACCGGTGAGATCCTCGCCCTGGCCGACGACCCGACGTTCGACGCCTCGGACCCCGGCGCCTCGCCGAAGGCCGATCGCGGTGCGCGCTCGCTCAACGAGGTCTACGAGCCGGGGTCGGTGGAGAAGATCCTGACGCTCTCAGCCCTGATCGATGCGGGCAAGGTGACCGACCGGACCAAGCTGGTCGTGCCTCCGGACCTGCACCGGCAGGACCGGGTCATCCACGACTGGTGGACCCACGGCACGCTGCGGCTGACCCTGGCCGGTGTCATCGCCAACTCCTCGAACATCGGCACGGTGCTCGCCGCCGACCGCTTCGGTGACGGTCAGCTGCACCAGTACCTCGAGCAGTTCGGCCTCGGTCAGCGGACCAACGTGGGCCTGCTCGGCGAGTCGCCGGGCATCCTGCCCTCCACGACGCAGTGGAACCACCAGATCCAGGACCGCGTCGACTTCGGCCAGTCCGTCTCGGTCAACGCGCTGCAGATGGTCAGCGCCGTCAACGCGGTCGCCAACGGCGGTGTCCGGGTGGATCCCAACATCATCCAGGGCGCTGCCACCACCGACGCGGGGGAGAAGGTCGGCACCGACGAGACCACCAGTCACCGCGTCGTCAGCGCCCGGGCGGCGACCCAGATGATGAAGATGATGGAGCGGGTCCCCGATCCCAAGACCGGCACCGCCCCCGCGACCCAGATCCCCGGCTACCGGGTCGCCGGCAAGACCGGTACGGCGCAGCGGGTGAACCCGGCGTGCACGTGCTACGACGGCAGCCTGACCGTGTCGTACGCCGGCTTCGCGCCCGCCGACAACCCCCGCTTCACCGTCTACGTGGTGGTCAACGACGCCCGCCGCGGCGCGGTCGGCGGCGGCGTCACGGCCGGCCCGGTGTGGCAGAAGATCATGAGCTTCGCGCTGCGTCGCTACGGCGTCGCCCCGACGGACACGACGCCCTCCAACCTGCCGACGATGTGGGGCAAGGGCAACGACAAGCACGGTCGCCCCTGACCCACGCCTGACCTCCTCGCGCTCGCCACGATGCGCGGCCGGACGGGAGGCGGGTCGGTGCGGCCTCGTGCCTGTGCTGGACTAGCCTGAGCCCACCATGAGTCCTGCCGACCGCGAGCGGCGCGAGCATCAGCGCCAGATCGCCAGTACCCGCCCCCAGCGACCGTTGCGGACGCGGGTCGGTGCGCTCGCGGCCGAGATCCTGGCCGAGACCGGCGACCCGATGCTGACCCTCGCGGGCGATCCCGACACAGAGGTCACGGGGATCTCGCTGAGCTCCCAGCGCATCCTGGACGGCGACCTCTACGCCGCCCTACCCGGCAGCCGGGTGCACGGCATCGAGTACGTCGAGGACGCGGTCGAGGCCGGTGCGGTGGCGGTCCTGACCGACCAGGAGGGCATCGAGCGGGTGCGGCCGAACGCACCCGTGCTGGCCGGCGTACCGGTGCTTCTCGCCGACGACCCACGCCGGCTGCTCGGCCGCCTGGCCGCCCGGATCTACGGGGAGCCGGCCACCGAGATGCGCATGATCGGCGTGACCGGGACCCAGGGCAAGACCACCACCACGCGGCTCATCACCGCGGGGCTGGAGGCCGCCGAGGTGCCGGCCGGCGTGATCGGCACGGTCGGCACCCGGGTCGCCGGCCGCGACCTGAGGACGGCGCTGACCACCCCGGAGGCCCCCGACCTGCACGCGCTCTTCGGGGTGATGCGGGAGGCCGGCGTCGAGGCCTGCGCGATGGAGGTCTCCAGCCACGCGCTGGTGATGGGACGGGTCGACGGTGTCGTCTACGACGTGGCCGTCTTCCTCAACCTGGGTCGCGACCACCTCGACTTCCACGCCGACCTCGAGGACTACTACCGCGCCAAGGCCTCCCTCTTCACCCCGCAGCGCGCGCGGCTGGCCCTGATCTGCATCGACGACGAGCACGGTCGCCGGCTCACGCGGGAGACCGACCTCCCGGTCCGCACCTTCTCCGCGCAAGGGGCCAAGGCCGACTGGCGCGCCCGCAACATCCACCTGCAGCCCGAGGGCTCCACCTTCACCGCGGTGGGACCGACCGGACGCTACGACGTGCGCGTGCCGCTGCCGGGCGACTTCAACGTCAGCAACGCGCTCGCGGCGGTGGCGGCGGTGGCCGAGGCCGGGCTCGACGCCGAGGCGTTCGCCGCGGCGCTGGGCGGCTCGGGTGGCGTGCCCGGCCGGCTGGAACGGATCGACGAGGGCCAGGACTTCACCGTCGTCGTCGACTACGCCCACAAGCCCGACGCCGTCGAGGCGGCCATCCGGACGCTGCGCCCGCTCACCGCGGGAAGGATCATCACGGTCCTGGGCGCGGGTGGCGATCGCGACCCGGGCAAGCGGCCCATCATGGGCGAGATCGCCGCACGCCTCTCCGACGTACTCGTGGTGACCGACGACAACCCACGGACCGAGGACCCCGCCGCGATCCGGGCGGCGGTGCTCGCCGGCGCCGCGGAGGGCCGCGCCGAGGTCAGCGAGATCGGCGACCGGCGGGAGGCGATCCTGTCCGCCATCGTCTCGGCCGCCGCAGGCGACATCGTGCTGATCGCCGGCAAGGGGCACGAGAGCGGACAGATCGTGGGCGAGCGGACGCACCCGTTCGACGACCGGGACGTGGCGCGCGAGGTCATCCGCGCACGCCTCGAGGTCGAGGCCGCAGGGGCCGCGCCCGAGAGCAGTCTCACAACCGACGCATAGCCCCGGCGGGGCAGCGACCACCCGGGTCCCGGGTGAGGAAGAATGGCGACGGCCGTGTCAGCGAAGTGAAGGTGGGTGCATGAGAGCGATCCTGTTGAGTGGCGTCATCGCGCTGCTCCTCTCGCTCCTGGGCACCCGGCTGGCCATCCGGCAGTTCACCAAGTGGGGCTACGGCCAGGAGATCCGCGACGACGGCCCGACCAGCCACCACACCAAGCGCGGTACGCCGACGATGGGCGGCGTCGCGATCGTGCTGGCGGCGGTGGTCGCCTACCTGGTGGCCAAGTTCGCCGAGGGCGACGCGCCCAGCGCGAGCGGCTGGTTGCTGATCTTCCTGTTCTTCGGGTGCGCCCTGGTGGGCTTCCTCGACGACTTCATCAAGGTCTTCATGCAGCGCAACCTCGGCCTGCGCAGCGGTGCGAAGATGATCGGCCAGACAGCGGTCGCGGTCATCTTCGGCATCCTGGCCACGATGTTCTTCGCCGACGACCGGGGCGTGCACCCGGCCTCGCGCTACCTCTCGACCATCCACGACTGGGGACCGAAGCTTCCGCTGGTCATCGTGATCGTGCTGATCTGGTTCATCGTCACCGCCACCAGCAACGCGGTGAACCTGACCGACGGCCTGGACGGGCTGGCCACCGGCGTGTCGATGATGGTCTTCGGCGCCTACACCCTGGTCTGCATCTGGCAGAACAACCAGCGTTGCGGCAGCACCAGGCCCAACGTCGACCAGCTGCACTGCTACACCGTGCGCGACCCGCTCGATCTGGCGATCGTGGCCGCCGCCATCACCGGGGCCTGCTTCGGCTTCCTGTGGTGGAACGCCTCCCCGGCGAAGATCTTCATGGGCGACACCGGCTCGCTCGCGCTGGGCGGCGCGCTGGCCGGCTTCGCGATCATGAGCCGCACCGAGCTGCTGATGGCCGTGATTGGCGGCATCTTCGTGCTCGAGACGCTCTCGGTGATCCTGCAGGTCAGCTTCTTCAAGCTGACCAAGCGCAACGGTGGCGCCGGCAGGCGACTGTTCCGGATGACGCCCATCCACCATCACTTCGAGATGCTCGGCTGGGAGCAGGTGACCGTCGTGATCCGGTTCTGGATCATCGCCGGCATCTGCGTGGCCGCCGGCCTCGGACTCTTCTACGGCGCCTGGGTGGCGGTCTCGTGACCCGCTCCGGATCCACCGGCCCGGACCCCGCGGCCCTGGGGCGGCGCGACTCCTGGGAGGGCGTGCGCGCCGTCGTCGCCGGGTTCGGCGTCTCCGGCTTCGCCGCCGCCGACAACCTGCTCCATCTCGGCGCGGAGGTGACGGCGCTCGACGAGTCGACCGGGGACGAGGAGCGTCAGGAGAAGGCCGAGCTGCTCCGGGTGCTGGGCGCCGACGTACGGCTCGGTGCGGGCCAGACGGCGCGGCTGCCCGAGGACGTCGACGTGCTGGTGACCTCTCCCGGGTGGCGGCCGTCGGCGCCGCTGCTGGCGCAGGCCCGCGACCGCGGGATCCCGATCTGGGGCGAGGTGGAGCTGGCCTGGCGGCTGCGCGACACCGGACCCGGCGGCAACGCCGCGCCGTGGCTGGCGGTGACCGGCACGAACGGCAAGACCACGACCGTGCAGATGCTCGACACCATCCTGCGCACCGCCGGCCTGCGCTCGGTCGCCGTCGGCAACGTCGGCCTGCCGATCGTGGAGGCGGTGATGGATCCGGCGCCCTACGACGTCTTCGCGGTCGAGCTCTCCAGCTTCCAGCTGCACTACACGCAGTCGATGGCGGCCGAGAGCGCAGCGGTGCTCAACCTCGCCGAGGACCACCTCGACTGGTACGGCTCGATGGAGGAGTACGCCGCCGACAAGGGCCGTATCTACGAACGTGTCAGCCGGGCGTGCGTCTACAACGCCGCGGACGAGCTCACCCGCCACCTGGTCGAGGAGGCCGAGGTGCAGGAGGGTGCACGGGCGATCGGCTTCACCCTGGGCATGCCCGGCGTCGGCATGGTCGGGGTGGTGGAGGACATCCTGGTCGACCGGGCGTTCATCGCCGAGCGGCAGACGAGCGCTGCCGAGCTGTGCACGATCGACGACCTGGGCCAGGCGCTCGGGCACACCCCGGCACCTCACTACGTGCAGAACGCTCTCGCCGCGGCCGCGCTGGCCCGGGCGCACGGCGTCAGCCCCCGGGCGGTCCGGGACGGGCTGCGTTCCTTCCGCCCCGACGGACACCGGATCGAGACCGTCGCCACTCACGGCGGCATCACCTGGGTGGACGACTCCAAGGCCACCAACCCGCATGCCGCCCAGGCCTCGCTGCAGGCCTACGACCCGGTGGTGTGGATCGCCGGCGGGTTGGCCAAGGGCGCCCATTTCGAGGGGCTGGTGCCGTCGGTGCGCGACCGCCTCCGGGGCGTGGTGCTGATCGGACGTGACCAGGACGTGATCGCCGAGGCTCTTGCGCGACACGCCCCCGATGTCCCGGTGATCGCGCTGCCCGCCGACGAGACTGGTGCCGCAGTCATGGGGCACGCGGTGCAGGCCGCCGCCCGGCTCGCAGTCGCCGGAGACACGGTGCTGCTGGCGCCGGGTTGCGCGAGTCAGGACCAGTTCCGCGACTACAAGGCGCGGGGCGACGCGTTCGTCGCCGCGGTGCGGGACCAGATCAGCTAGCTGTCGAGCGGAGAGGGGGAGCGGTGACCACGGCCAACCCCGAGGAGACCGCCGGCGCCGCCTCTCCCGAGCGGCTCCCGCTCCGCGCGTGGGCCGGCTCGTGGCTCAGCCACCGGCTCACCACGCTCCAGGAGGCGCTCGAGCGGCCGCTGACGTCCTACTACCTGCTGCTCGGCGCCTCGGCGCTGCTGCTGGTCATCGGGCTGATCATGGTGATGAGTGCGTCCAGCGTCTACGCCTACCACTACTACAACGGCGACTCCTACGCCGTGGTCAAGAAGCAGCTGATGTGGGTGCTGCTCGGTCTTCCCGTCGCCTACCTGGCGAGTCGGATGTCGCAGCGCTGGATCCGGCGGCTGGTGTGGCCGGCGTACGTGCTCTCCCTGGGTCTGCTGCTGATGACCGCCTTCATGGGCATCTCGGTCTACGGCAACAAGAACTGGCTGGCGCTGGGCCCGATCCAGATCCAGCCCTCGGAGATCGCCAAGCTCGCCCTGGTGCTGTGGGCCGGGCACATCTATGCACTCAAGGAGCGCCGGCTGCGCAGCGTGCACCACATGATCATGCCGGTCGTGCCCGGCCTGCTGCTGGCCACGATGCTGGTGCTGGTGGGGCACGACCTCGGGACCGCGCTGGTCTTCGGCGCCATCCTGCTCGGTCTGCTCTGGGTCGTCGGCTTCCCGAGCAAGTGGTTCGTCATCGCGTTGCTCGTGGTCGGTTCGGCAGCGCTCTTCTTCGTCGGCATCAGCCACGAGCGCCAGGTGCGCATCGAGAACTTCCTGAACCCGTTCAAGGACTTCCAAGGGGCCGGGTGGCAGGCCGGTCACGGCCTCTACGCGCTCTCCTCCGGCGGGTGGTTCGGCGAGGGGATCGGCGCGTCGCGGCAGAAGTGGGGCCAGTTGCCCGAGGCGCACACCGACTTCATCTTCGCCGTCCTGGGCGAGGAGCTCGGCCTGGTCGGAACGATGCTGGTGATAGGACTGTTCGTGGTGCTCGCCTACGCGGCCATCCGGGTGGCGCGCCAGACCAGCGACCCGTTCGTCCGGTACGTCACCTTCGGCGTGGTGGTGTGGCTGGTGGGGCAGGCGGTGATCAACATCGGGATGGTGCTCGCCTTCCTGCCGGTCATCGGCATCCCGCTGCCCCTGGTCTCCTACGGGGGATCGGCGCTGTTGCCCTCCCTGGTCGCGCTCGGTCTGGTGATCGGCTTCGCCCGCCGCGAGCCGGAGGCCGCCGAGGCGCTCGCGCAGCGCAAGAGGTCCCGTTCGGCCGGCGTCTCGGCCCGGTAGATTTCAAGCACCATGCGCGTCCTTCTCGCCGGCGGCGGCACCGCCGGCCACACCTCGCCCCTGCTCGCCACCGCCGACGCCCTGCGCCGGCTCGAACCCGGCGCGGAGATCACCTGCGTCGGCACGCCGCGAGGCTTGGAGAACGCCGTCGTCCCCGCCGCCGGATACCCGCTCGAGCTCATCCCGCCGGTGCCGCTCCCGCGTGCGCTCAACGCCGAGCTGATGCGGGTGCCGGCCAACCTGCGTCGCGCCGTGCGGGCCGCGCGCGCCGTCCTCGACCGGGTCGAGCCCGACGTCGTCGTCGGGTACGGCGGCTACGTCTCGCTGCCGGTCTACCTGGCCGCCCGCCGCCGCAGGGTGCCGGTGGTGGTGCACGAGCAGAACGCGCTGCCGGGGCTGGCCAACAGGATCGGCGCGCGGGTGGCAGCGCGTGTCGGTGTGAGCTTCCCCGACACCCCGCTCCCGCACGCCGAGTACGTCGGCCTGCCCATCCGCAGGCTGGTCTCCACGCTGGACCGGGCGGCCGTCCGGGCCGAGGCCCGGGCGTTCTTCGGCCTCGACGCCTCGCGTCCCACGGTGGTGGTGACCGGTGGCTCCCAGGGCGCGCGCCGGCTCAACGAGGCGATCACCGCCGCGGCGCCGGTCTTCGCCCACGCCGGCGTGCAGGTGCTGCACGTGGTCGGGCCGAGGAACGAGCTGCCCCGGGTGCCCGCCAGCGGCGTGCCCTACGTCGCCGTCAACTACGTGGACCGGATGGACTACGCCCTCGCGGCCGCCGACCTGATGGTCTGTCGGGCCGGCGCCTCCAGCGTCACCGAGGCCGCTGCCGTCGGCGTACCGGCCGTCTTCGTGCCGCTGGCGATCGGCAACGGCGAGCAGCGGCTCAACGCGCTGCCGGTCGTCGAGGCGGGTGGTGCGCTGCTCGTGCCGGATGCCGAGTTCACCGCCGACTGGGTCGCCGACACGGTCGTGCCGCTCGCCTCGGACGCGGACCGTCTCGCCACGATGGGCGCCAGGGCGAGCGCACTCATCCCGCGCGACGCCGACGAGAAGCTGGCGCGCATCGTGCTGGAGGTGGCGCGGCGATGAGCACGGGGATCGAGCGGATCGTCCGGTCCAGCGGGTCACCCGCGGGCTCGGCGCCCGAAGCGCAGCGGGCCGGTCGATGAGGGTTCCCGTTCCGGAGCGGATCCTCCCGGCCGAGGAGCTCGGCCGGGTGCACTTCGTCGGCATCGGCGGCGCCGGCCTGTCGGCGATCGCCCGGCTGATGCTGGCGCGCGGCATCACCGTCAGCGGATCGGACGGTGTCGCCTCCTCGACGCTCGACCGGCTCCGAGAGGCGGGCGCGACCGTCTTCGTCGGGCACGCCGCCGAGCACGTCCACGGAGCCGACACGCTGGTCGTGTCCACCGCCGTGCGCGAGGACAACCCCGAGATCGTCGAGGCCCGCCGGCTGGGGCTGCGGCTGCTGCCGCGCTCGGCCGGGTTGGCGGCCGTGATGGCCGGCCGCCGTGTGCTGGCGGTCGCCGGCACGCACGGGAAGACGACCACCACCTCGCTGCTGACCGTGGCGCTCCAGGCGGCCGGTGCCGACCCGACGTACGCCGTCGGTGGCGAGCTGTCCGACACCGGTACCAACGCGGGGCAGGGCGGCAGCGACCTGTTCGTGGCCGAGGCCGACGAGAGCGACGGCGCCTTCCTCGTCTACCGCCCGCACGTCGCGGTGGTGACGAACGTGGAGGCCGACCACCTCGACCAGTGGGGCACCGAGGAGGCCTATCAGGAGGCCTTCGCCGAGTTCATCGGCCGGGTCGACCCGGCCGAGCGCGGTGGCCTGGTGGTCGCCTGCGTGGACGACGACGGTGCTGCGGCGCTGCGCTCGGTGGCGACCTCGTTGGGTCGCAGGTTCGTCGGCGTGGGCGAGTCCGACCTGGCCGACGTCCGGGCCGTGGACGTCGTCCTGGAAGGGACCACCTCCTCCTTCACCGTGTTCGACCGGGACGGCGCCGTGGTCCGCGAGCTCGGCCGGATCACCCTGCAGATCCCGGGCAGGCACTACGTCGCCGACGCGCTGGCCGCGCTGACCGTCGGGCTGCGGCTGGGCTACGACTTCGACCGGCTCAAGGCAGGGCTGGAGAGCTTCACGGGCACCCGGCGGCGGATGGAGCGCAAGGGCGAGGCCGCCGGCGTCCGGGTCTACGACTCCTACGCCCATCACCCGGCGGAGATCGCGGGCGACCTGGTGGCGGCCCGGTCCGTCGCCGGAGCCGGTCGGCTGATCGTCGCCTTCCAGCCCCACCTGGTCTCCCGCACCCGGATCTTCGGCGCACAGATGGGCCGCGAGCTCGGCGCCGCCGACGAGGTGGTCGTGCTCGACGTCTACCTCGCGCGGGAGGAGCCCGACCCGGCGGTGACCGGCGCGCTGGTGGCGGATGCGATCCCGCACGAACGCAAGCGACTGGTGGCGAGCCTGGACGAGGCCGCCGCCGCGCTGGCCGACCTCGCGCGACCCGGCGACCTGGTCCTCACCCTCGGTGCCGGCAACGTGACCGAGGTGGGGCCGAAGGTGCTCGAGCTGCTCGGGGAGCGGGGTGCCTAGCCTGCGCCGACGCGCGGGGACCGGCGCCGCCGAGGCCGACACCGCCGAGCGCACCCGCAGGCGGTTCGCCCGGCGGCAGTGGCGTCGCCGCTGGCTCGCCTGGCGGTACGTCGTCGCGGTGCTCGTGGTCCTCCTGCTGGTCGCAGGAGGCCTGTGGGCGGCGTACTTCTCCTCCTGGCTCTCGGTCAAGAGCGTCGACGTCCAGGGGGTCTCGGGTGACACCACGCTGACCTCCGCCCAGATCCGTCGCGCCGCCGACGTGCCGACCGGGGGTCCGCTGCTGCGCGCGAACCTCGCCGCGGTCCAGCGCCGGGTCGCCGCCCTGGCGGCGGTGAAGTCGGTCGACGTGTCGCGGGAGTGGCCCTCCAAGGTCCGGATCGACGTCGTCGAGCGCACCCCCGTCGCGGTGATCGAGATCGGCGGGGCGCTGCACGCGCTGGACGCCGACGGCGTGGTGTTCTCCTCCTACAAGCGCGCACCGAGCGGCCTGCCGAAGGTCTCCACGCCGGCCGGTACCGACGCCTCGGCGCTGCAGCAGGCGGCGGAGGTGGTGACCGCCCTGCCGCGCGACCTCTCCGCCGACGTCGACCACGTCGAGGTCAAGAGCGTCGACGAGATCTCGCTCGCGCTGTCGTCGGGGAAGAACGTGCAGTGGGGGAGCGCATCGGACTCGGCCACGAAGGCCGAGGTGCTGGCGGCGTTGATGAAGGCGAAGCCCGATGCGCGCACCTACGACGTGTCGGTCCCAGGACAGCCTGTCACCTCCGGTTGAGTCGGGCCTCCGTCCCGGTTGAGTCGGGCCTCCGTCCGTGGTGAGTCGGGCCGGGGGCCGCGGGTCGGCCCCTCGCGGCAGGCCTACGGCCGCGCGGCGGCTCGTTCCTCGCCGGCGCGTCCTCCGGCAGCGCCGCTTCGGCGCCGCCCGCTGCCCCCGACCCGGCGCCCCGTCCTCCGGCAGCGTCGCAGACCCGGCCCGGCTCGGCGCGCCACGTCGTACGGCGAATTGTGCGCCAGTCACGAGCGGGCCCGCGTGTCTGCGCGATCTGGCGGGCTGCGCTGCCTAGTGTTCTGATCACGGCGAGGTTGACATAACTATAACCCTCAGGATGAGGGTCAGGGTTGAGAGACTCGCCGGAAGACTTCGGAAGCAACAGCGTCGGCAAGCAAGCGATAAGTGAGGGGCGACCACCGTGGGAGCTGCACAGAACTACCTGGCGATCATCAAGGTCGTCGGCATCGGTGGGGGCGGTGTCAACGCCGTCAACCGCATGATCGAGGTCGGCCTCAAGGGGGTCGAGTTCATCGCGATCAACACCGACGCGCAGGCGCTGCTGATGAGCGATGCCGACGTCAAGCTCGACATCGGTCGCGAGCTGACCCGGGGCCTTGGCGCCGGGGCGCAGCCGCAGGTCGGCGAGAAGGCCGCCGAGGACCACATGGACGAGATCGAGGAGGTCATCAAGGGGGCCGACATGGTCTTCGTGACGGCCGGTGAGGGCGGTGGCACCGGCACCGGCGGTGCCCCGGTCGTCGCCCGGATCGCGCGCAGCCTCGGCGCCCTGACCATCGGTGTCGTCACCCGTCCGTTCGCCTTCGAGGGCGCGCGTCGCCGCAAGTCCGCCGACGAGGGCATCGAGAAGCTCCGCGAGGAGGTCGACACCCTCATCGTCATCCCCAACGACCGGCTGCTGTCGATCTCGGACCGCAACGTCTCGGTCATCGACGCGTTCAAGCAGGCCGACCAGGTGCTGCTCCAGGGCGTCTCGGGCATCACCGACCTGATCACCACGCCCGGCCTGATCAACGTCGACTTCGCCGACGTCAAGGCGGTCATGTCCAACGCCGGCTCCGCGCTCATGGGCATCGGCTCGGCGCGAGGCGAGGACCGGGCCGTCGCTGCCGCCGAGATCGCCGTGGCGAGCCCGCTGCTCGAGGCGAGCATCGACGGGGCGCACGGCGTCCTGCTCTCCATCGCCGGTGGCTCCGACCTCGGTCTGTTCGAGATCCAGGAGGCCGCCGCGCTCGTCGCCGATGCCGTGCACGAGGAGGCGAACATCATCTTCGGCACCATCATCGACGACGCCCTCGGCGACGAGGTCCGGGTGACCGTCATCGCGGCCGGGTTCGACGGTGGCATGCCCAAGAAGCGCGAGACCACCCTGCGCGGCCAGGACACCCGTCCGGCGGCCGCGCAGGCACCCGTACGGCGGGACCAGCAGCCGACTCCGGTCCCCGCCGTTGCCGCGTCCGCTCCGGCGGTGCAGGCACCCCAGCAGGCTGCGGCCCCGGCTGGTCCGTCGACGCCTCCGCCGGCTGCCACGCCGCGCCAGGCGGCTCCGTCGGTCCAGTTCGAGGACGACGACCTGGACGTGCCCGACTTCCTCAAGTGAGCCATGTTCGCGTTCCGTGACACCTGCGACCTCGGTCCGGGCAGCTCCCGGGTCGAGGTCGCGTTCACCGACGCGTCCCTCGATCTTCAGGGCCTGCGCGACGGCTTCCCCGACGCCCTGGCCCGGATCGTCGAGGTCGCCGGTGTGCCGTTCGCCCGCTTGCACCAGGTGCACGGGGACGCGGTGCTCGAGGTGGTCGACGCCGACGTGCCGGCGCCCCGTGCGGCGACACCCGTCGCCGACGCTCTGGTCACCGGTCGCCACGACGTCGGGCTGATGATCCGGGTGGCCGACTGCGTCCCGGTCGTCCTGGCGGACCCGGCGGCCGGCGTCATCGGCGCCGTCCACGCCGGGCGCAAGGGTGTCGCGCTCGACGTCGTCGGCCGAACCGTCGAGCGGATGCGCCACCTCGGGGCGAGCGAGCTGAGGGCGTGGATCGGGCCGCACGTGTGTGGTCGCTGCTACGAGGTGCCCGAGGAGCTGCGCGCGGAGGTCGCGGCCGTCGTGCCGGCCACCTTCGCGGAGACGTCCTGGCACACGCCGTCCCTCGACCTGGGCGCGGGTGTGCGGCACCAGCTCGCGGCCGCCGGTATCGACGGCGAGCGGGTGAGGAGCGTGGAGCGGTGCACGCTCGAGGACGAGCGGCTGCACTCCCATCGCCGCGACGGCGAGCGGTCGGGCCGGCTGGCGGGATTGGTGTGGTTCGGATGAGCGCGCGCGAGCAGGAGCTGGCGAGCCGTCTGGACCGCGTCCGGGAGCGGATCGCCGCCGCTGAGAGCGCTGCCGGCCGGCCTGCCGGGGACGTGGGCCTGGTGGTCGTGACGAAGTTCTTCCCGGCCTCCGACGTACGACTCCTCGCGGCGCTGGGCGTGCGGGAGGTGGGCGAGAACCGGCACCAGGAGGCCCAGGCCAAGGCCGAGGAGTGCGCCGACCTGGACATCGCCTGGCACTTCATCGGGGGGCTGCAGACCAACAAGGCCGCTGCGGTGGCCCGCTACGCCGACGTCGTCGAGTCGGTCGACCGGCCCGAGCTGCTCGCGCGGCTGGACCGAGGCGCCGCCGAGCGCGGCCGTCCGCTGGACGTGCTGCTCCAGGTCAGCCTGGACGCCCCCGACGCCACCCACCGCAGCGGGGCGGCGCCGGAGGTGCTGGCGCAGCTCGCCGAGCAGGTCACGACGTACGACGGGTTGCGGCTGCGCGGCCTGATGGCGGTGGCGCCCCTCGGCGCCGACCCAGCGGAGGCCTTCGCACGGCTCGCCACGATCCGTGCCGGCTTCCTGCACCGGCATCCCGACGCGACCCGGCTCTCGGCCGGGATGAGCGGCGACCTCGAGCAGGCGATCCGCCACGGTGCGACACATGTGCGTGTCGGCTCCGCGGTGCTCGGCTCGAGGCCGGCGGTCAAGTAATGTCCCAGACAGTTCCATACCACCGGAAGGCAACAACATGAGCGGCGCGATGCGCAGGATCGGTGAGTACCTCGGCCTGGTCGAGGACACCGGCCGGTACGACGAGGAGTCCGCCTACGATCGCGGCTACGACCGTCGCGACGAGCGTGGGTACGACCGGGGCTACGAGTCCGATGAGCACGACGGCCGAGCCGTCACCGGCACCCAGGCGCCGCGTGTGCGCGAGCAGCGTCCGGCCCCGGTCGCCGATCTGGCCGAGCGCCGCCGTACGGCGCCCGTGCAGGCCGCACCCGCGCCGATCGAGCTGTCCCGCATCGTCACCGTCACCCCGACGGCCTACAACGAGGCGCGCCTGGTGGGGGAGTCCTACCGTGACGGCATCCCGGTGATCATGAACCTCAGCGACATGGACGACGCCGGCGCCAAGCGGTTGGTGGACTTCGCCGCGGGTCTCGTCTTCGCCACGCGCGGGGACATCGAGCGGGTCACCAACAAGGTCTTCCTGCTCTCACCGCCGAACGTCACCATCGCCGCTGAGGACAAGGCGCGACTGGCCGAGGGTGGGTTCTTCAACCAGAGCTGACGGGCTCCACTAGGGTTACGACCGCTATGCACGCGATCGGCATGATCTTCTACGTCCTCCTGTGGGTCTTCCTCGCCCTGATGTGGATCCGCTTCATCGTGGACTGGGTGCAGGTCTTCGCCCGGTCCTGGGAGCCACGGGGAGCCCTGCTCGTCGTCCTCGAGGGCGTCTACAGCGCCACGGATCCACCGATCAACGCGTTGCGGAAGGTGATCCCGCCGCTGCGGCTCGGTACGGTGGCGCTGGACCTGAGCTTCCTGATCGTGATGCTGGTGGCGTACGTCCTGCTGCAGATCGACGTCAGATACCTGCTCTGAACCGCACCAGGTCCTGCCCCGGGCAGGGATGCAGGGACGGCGGGGGAGTCCGCCCGGTCCGCAAGCGCTAGAGTTTCGACTCGAGCACCATTGTTTTGCAACAACGAGATGAATGGGTGAGGTCATGCCGCTGACGCCAGAGGACGTGAGCAACAAGCGCTTTACTCCCGTCCGGCTCCGCGAGGGCTACGACATGGGCGAGGTCGACCAGTTCCTCGACGAGGTCGAGGCTGAGCTCGCGCGGCTCACCAAGGAGAACGAGGACCTGCGCGCGAAGCTCTCGGCTGCGCAGAGCGCCGGTGGCGCACGCAGCGCTCAGGTCGAGACGCCGGCGCCGGTGGTCGAGAAGGCTCCGGAGCCGCCGGCTCCGCAGCCCACTCCGGTCGCCGCTCCGGCGGCAGCGCCGGCGACGGGTGGGATCGAGACGATCCGCGTGGAGACGGTGCCTGAGGCGTCCAACGCCGCGGCTCGGCTCCTGGAGCTGGCCACGCGCAACCACGACGCGCTGATCGACCAGGCGAAGAACGACGCCGACAAGATCGTCGGCGAGGCTCGGACCAAGGCCGAGCGCCTGGAGTCGGAGTCGAAGGAGAAGGCCGACAAGATGGAGTCGGACGCGCGCACCCGTGCGTCGATGCTCGACTCCGAGACGGCTGCTCGTCGCCAGCAGCTGTTCGGCGACCTGGAGCGGGAGAAGGACAAGCTCACCCACGAGGTGGAGGGGCTGCGCTCCTTCGAGCGGGAGTACCGCTCCCGCCTCAAGAGCTACTTCACCCAGCAGCTCGAGGCGCTCAACACCACGCCCGAGACGCCCGGCCAGGGCGGCGGCGACGAGGCTCCGGCAGCGCCGAAGCGGCTGCGCTCGATCCTCGGCGAGGAAGAGGGCTGAGTCCTCACCAGCACGTCCACCGACGGTCGGCTCCCGATGGGAGCCGGCCGTCGGTGTCTTCAGGGCACGAAGAATTCACGCAGGGGCGACGAGGTGGGCCCGGCCTGTCGGTTGAGCGTGCGCGCCCCAGCGGATAGCCTCCCCGGACGCGCCTGCGATTCGGGGACAGGCCGGGGGAGAGAGCGGGAATAGAAACCATGCCCGACGAGTTGGCCGCATCCGCGACAGTGTCGCAGTCCGTTCCGAAGAAAGTGAGCGTCGTGGCGAAGAAGGCAGCACCCCTGAAGGCCTCGGCCGAGACCCTCGTGGTCAAGGAGGGCGAGGAGCCCTGGACCGACGACGAGCTGGACGAGGTCCTCGACGAGCTCACCACCACCCGGGCGCACAGCCTCGAGGTGCTCCAGGCGGCCGAGGCCGAGCTCGACGGCCTGATGAAGGACTCGGGCGACGGAGCGGGCCAGGACCAGGCGGACGTCGGCGCGACGAGCTTCGAGCGCGACCACGAGCTCACGGTGGTGAACAGCGAGCGCGACAAGCTGCACCAGATCGAGCGGGCCCTGGGCCGGATCGCCGACGGCAGCTACGGGCAGTGCGAGTCGTGCGGTCAGCCGATCGGCAAGATGCGGCTGATGGCATTCCCGCGTGCGACACTCTGCATGACATGCAAGACGCGCGAGGAACGTCGCTGAGCGACACCAGACCCCAGGCCACGACGCTCGGACGCAGCCCGGCGCTGCGACTGCTGTTCGTCGCGGTCGCGCTCGGTGCGTACGCCGTCGACCAGATCACCAAGGCCCTGGCGGCAGCGCACCTGACGCCCGGGGAGCCACGGCACCTGGTCGGCGCACTGCTGCGACTGGACCTGACCCGCAATCCGGGGGCCGCCTTCAGCACCGGCACGTCCCACACCGTCTTCTTCACCGTGCTCGCGATCGTCGCGCTGGCGGTCACGCTCTTCGTCGCCGTCCGTGCCGGCACCCGGCTGTGGGCGACGGCGCTCGGCCTGCTCGCGGCCGGGATCGCGGGCAATCTCACCGACCGCATCCTGCGTGCCCCGCGCGGGTTCAGCGGCCACGTCGTCGACTTCCTCGAGCTGCCGCACTGGCCGATCTTCAACGTCGCCGACGTGTGCATCAACATCGCGGCCCTCCTCATCCTGATCCTCGCGTGGCGAGGCGTTCGTCTGAGCGGGGCCCGACCGGCTGCGGAGCCCGAGGACGTCGTGGGGGGAAGCGACGCGCCGGGCCGGGAGAAGCCTGGTGAGTGACCAGCGCACCCTGTTCGTGCCCGACGGGCTCGAAGGGGAGCGACTGGACGCCGCGATGGCGCGGCTCTTCGGTGTCTCCCGCACGCGTGCTGCGGAGCTGATCGCCGAGGGACTGGTGACGCTCGACGGCAGGGCGGCGGCCAAGTCCGACCGGGTCTCCGCAGGCTCGATGCTGGACGCGACCATCCCGGTCGAGCGCGATCCGCTCGAGATCGTGCCGGAGCTCGTGGAGGGCATCGGCATCGTCCACGACGACGACGCCATCGTGGTGATCGACAAGCCCGTCGGGGTCGCCGTACATCCCTCCCCGGGGTGGAGCGGCCCGACGGTGGTCGGTCACCTGCGCGCGGCCGGCTTCCGGATCTCGACGTCGGGAGCCACCGAACGCGAGGGCATCGTGCAGCGGCTCGACGTCGGCACGACCGGCCTGATGGTGATCGCCAAGCAGGAGCATGCCTACTCGGTCCTCAAGCAGGCCTTCCGCGACCGTACGCCGCACAAGGTCTACCACGCGCTCGTCCAGGGTCATCCGGACCCGCTCGAGGGGACCATCGATGCCCCGATCGGTCGCAACCCGAGGTTCGACCACAAGTTCGCCGTGCGGGCCGACGGCCGACCCTCGATCACGCACTACCAGACGCTGGAGGCGCACCGGTTCGCCTCGCTGCTGGAGATCCACCTCGAGACCGGGCGCACCCACCAGATCCGGGTGCACATGAGCGCGACCAAGCACCCCTGCGTCGGCGACCTGACCTACGGCGCAGACCCGACGCTCGCGCGACGGACCCAGATGACGCGCCAGTGGTTGCACGCCCACCGGCTGGGCTTCGAGCATCCCGAGACCGGCGAGTACGTCGAGTTCTCCTCGCCGTACCCAGCGGACCTGCAGCGGGCCCTCGACGTCATCCGCGAGTCGGACTGAGCCGAGGGGTCACGTCGTGACAGCCCAGAAGTCGTTCCGTGCCCGTCGACCGGTCGTTCCGTGACGGTGCTGCGGCCCGGCGAGCCGGCCGACGCCAGGGAGCTGGCGGCGATCCAGGTCGCGGCCCGAGCGATCGCGCCGATGCCACCGAACATCCATCCCGAGCACGAGATCGCGGCCTTCCTGACGGCCCGGCTCGCCGTGGACGAGCTCTGGGTCGCCGAGGTCGAGGGCGACGTCGTCGGCTACGCCCGGTTCACCGCCACCTGGCTCGACGACCTCTACGTGCTACCCGGGTGGCAGGCAACGGGTCTCGGCGGCGCGCTCCTGGACCTGGTGAAGTCGCTGCGCCCCGAGGGCCTGGGGCTCTACGTGTTCGCCGTCAACGAGCCGGCCCGGCGCTTCTACGAGCGCCGCGGCTTCGCCGTGGTCGAGGGTGCTGGCGGCACGGACAACGAGGAGCGCGAGCCCGACCTGCGGATGGAGTGGAGCGGGGCCGAGGGGCTCGGCTGAGCAAAGTTGTCGGGGGTCGATGACACGCTTCGGGGGTGGCCGAGACCGGCCGTGGACCAGGTAGTCTGAGGTCCTTCCCCCAGAGCCTGGCCGCGGCTTGCGACCGACCCTGATGACGCATGCCCAGATCGACCCAGCGAGAAGGAGCGTGAGATGTCGAGCGACTCGTTCGTCCACCTCCACGTCCACACCGAGTACTCGATGCTGGACGGGGCCTCCCTGCTCGACGGTCTCTTCAAGCGCACCAGCGATCTGCAGATGCCGGCCATCGCGATGACCGACCACGGCAACCTGCACGGCGCCTACGACTTCTACTCCAAGGCCAAGAAGTACGGCGTGAAGCCGATCATCGGCATCGAGGCCTACCTCACCCCCGGCACCCCGCGCGGCGAGCGCAAGAAGATCCGCTGGGGCAAGGGCGACCAGTCCGAGGAGGGCGGCGACGACGTCTCCGGCGGCGGAGCCTTCACCCACATGACGATGTGGGCCGAGTCGACCGAGGGCATGCACAACCTGTTCCGGCTGTCCTCGAGGGCGAGCCTGGAGGGCTACTACTTCAAGCCTCGGATGGACAAGGAGCTGCTGCAGACCTACAGCAAGGGCCTGATCGTCTCGACCGGCTGCCCCAGCGGCGCCATCCAGACCCGGCTCCGGTTGGGCCAGTGGGACGAGGCCGTGCGCGAGGCCGGCGAGCTGCAGGACATCTTCGGCAAGGACAACGTCTTCCTCGAGCTGATGGATCACGGCATCTCGATCGAGAAGCGGGTCCGCGACGACCTGCTCCGCCTCGGCCGCGAGATGAACATCAAGCCGATCGCCACCAACGACTCGCACTACAACAACCCCGAGGACGCCGCGGCCCAGGAAGCGCTGCTGTGCGTCAACTCCGGCAGCCGGCTCTCCGAGCCGACCTACGCCCAGGGCGGGAAGCGGTTCGCCTTCGAGGGCACCGGCTACTACATCAAGTCGGCGGCGGAGATGCGTGAGCTGTGGGGCTCCCAGGACCTGATGGAGGCCTGCGACAACACCCTGCTCATCGCGGAGCGGTGCGAGGTCGAGTTCACCGAGTCCACCGGTGGCTACATGGCGCGCGCCGACATCCCGGCGGGGGAGACCGAGGAGAGCTGGTTCCGCAAGGAGGTATGGCGCGGCATCGAGCTGCGCTACCCCGGCGACCGGCTCACCCAGGAGGTCAAGGACCGGGTCGAGATGGAGCTCGCGATCATCTCCCAGAAGGGCTACTGCGGTTACTACCTGGTGGTCGCGGACTTCATCCAGTGGTCGAAGAACAACGGCATCCGGGTCGGCCCGGGCCGTGGCTCCGGCGCTGGGTCCATCGCCGCCTACGCGCTGAAGATCACCGACCTGTGTCCGCTGGAGCACGGTCTGTTCTTCGAGCGTTTCCTCAACCCCGAGCGTCCCTCGATGCCGGACTTCGACATCGACTTCGACGACCACCGCCGAGGCGAGGTCATCCAGTACGTCACCGAGAAGTACGGCTCCGAGCGCGTCGCGCAGATCGCCACCTTCGGCCGGATCAAGGCCAAGCAGGCGATCAAGGACGCCGCCCGCATCCTCGACCACGGCTTCGCCATCGGCGACCGGATCACCAAGGCGCTCCCGCCGGACGTGATGGGCAAGGGCGTTCCGCTCAAGGAGCTGTTCAACCCCGAGCACAAGCGCTACAGCGAGGGCGGGGAGTTCCGGGCGCTGCACGACGCCGACCCCGAGGTCAGGCGCATCTACGAGGTGGCGCTCGGCCTCGAGGGTCAGATCCGCCAGACGGGCGTGCACGCCGCCGGCGTGATCATGTCCAGCGAGCCACTGCTCGACGTGGTCCCCCTGATGGACCCGAAGCAGGACGGCGCCATCATCACCCAGTTCGAGTATCCGATGTGCGAGTCGCTCGGGCTGGTCAAGATGGACTTCCTGGGCCTGTCCAACCTGCACACGCTCGAGGACGCTGTCGCCAACATCAAGGCGAACCGCGGCGAGGACCTCGTCCTCGAGGACCTGCCCTTCGACGACAGGGCGACCTATGAGCTCATGGGTCGCGGAGACACGCTCGGCGTCTTCCAGCTCGATGGCGGCGGCATGCGCGCGCTGCTGCGCTCCATGCTGCCGGACCAGTTCGCCGACATCACCGCCGTCTCCGCCCTCTACCGACCCGGCCCGATGGGCGCCGACTCGCACAACAAGTACGCCCACCGCAAGAACGGCCGCGAGCCGATCGAGCCGATCCACCCCGCGCTCGCGGAGGCGTTGGAGCCGGTGCTGGGCGAGACCTACGGCCTGATCGTCTATCAGGAGCAGGTGATGGCGATCGCCCAGGTGCTCGCCGGCTTCTCCCTGGGCGCCGCAGACAATATGCGTCGCGCCATGGGCAAGAAGAAGAAGGAGGAGCTGGACAAGCAGTACGCCGGCTTCGAAGCCGGCATGCTGGAGCGCGGCTATCCCAAGGACGCGGTCAAGACGCTGTGGGAGATCCTGGTCCCGTTCGCCGACTACGCGTTCAACAAGTCCCACTCCGCCGCCTACGGCGTGGTCACCTACTGGACCGCCTACCTCAAGGCGAACTACCCGACCGAGTACATGGCCGCGCTCCTGACCTCGGTCAAGAACGACAAGGACAAGATGGCGATCTATCTCGGCGAGTGCCGCCGGATGAAGATCAACGTCCTGCCCCCCGACGTCAACGAGTCGGCCCACAACTTCACCGCCGTCGGCAACGACATCCGCTTCGGCCTGACAGCGGTGCGCAACGTCGGCTGGAACGTCGTCGACGGGATCGTCAGCGCCCGCGAGGAGAAGGGCCGCTACGAGGACTTCAACGACTTCCTCGCCAAGGTGCCGGCCACGGCGTGCAACAAGCGCGTGATCGAGTCGCTGATCAAGGCGGGTGCCTTCGACGACATGAAGCACCGCCGCCGCGCCCTGGTCGCCGTGCACGAGACGGCTGTCGACCAGTTCGTCGACATCAAGCGCAACGAGGCGATCGGCCAGGACTCGCTCTTCGGCGGCCTCGACGACGACCTCGGTGGCTCCTTCGGCGTCTCGGTGACGATCCCCGACATCGACGAGTGGGACAAGATGACCCTGCTCGGCCACGAGCGGGAGATGCTCGGCCTCTACGTCTCCGACCACCCCCTGTTCGGTCTCGAGCACGTCCTCGCCAACGGGTCCGACTGCACCATCGGACAGCTGCTCGGCGACGAGACCCGTCCGCACAACAGCACGATCACCATCTGCGGCCTGGTCACCGGGGTGAACCGGCGGATCACCAAGAAGGGTGATCCGTGGGCGACCGTCACCATCGAGGATCTCGAGGGAGCCATCGAGGTGCTCTTCTTCCCCAGCAGCTACGTGCTGGCGGCTCCGCACCTGATCGAGGACGCGATCATCCGGGTCAAGGGTCAGCTCTCCCGGGACAAGGAGCAGCCGGAGATCCGCGGCCAGGAGGTCAGCGCTCCGGACCTGACCGATGGCCCGAGCGGTCCGGTGGTGGTGAGTCTGCCCGCCACGCGATGCACGCCGCCGGTGGTGGCACAGCTGCGGGACGTGCTCGCCGCGCACCCCGGGATGACCGAGGTCCGGCTACGGTTGCTCACGCGTGAGTCCACCCGGGTGCTGCGGCTCGACGACCGTCTCCGCGTCACCCCGAGCTCAGCGCTGTTCGCCGACCTCAAGCACCTGTTGGGACCTGGATGTCTGACCAGCTGACCACCGGCACCGGTGGAGCGGCCGAGCCCGTTCGACCCGCCGAGCGAGGACCCGCTGCCCGCAGCGCGGTCCTGCGCGTCGCTCTGATCCAGGCCGGCGCCATCGTGGTCGCCTTCGCCGTGATCGGCGTGATCTGCGGCTTCATCTGGGCCGCGGCGTGGAGCCCGGCGCAGGGGGCCGTGGTCAAGCACGTCTGGTATCCCCTCTCCTGGGACCGGGCCCAGCCGACCTACTTCGCCGGCACGGGGTGGTACGTCGTGATCGGCATGATCGCCGGTGCGATCGTCGGGGCGCTCGCGGCCTGGCTCTGCGACCGTGCCGAGCTGGTCACGCTCGCGGCGGTGGTGCTCGGCGGACTGCTGGCGGCGTACCTGATGCGCGTGGTGGGTCTGCACCGGGGGCCCGGAGACCCGCAACGCCTCGCCAAGACGGCGGCCGACGGCACCAAGCTGCCCAGCCAGCTGACGCTGACCAACTGGTGGATGTTGGCGGCGATGCCCGGTGGCGCACTGGCCTCGCTCAGCGTGGTCTTCCTGACGGTCACCAAGCGGACCCCCGTCCGTCATCCCCAGGACGGGAGCGAACCCGCACCGGCGGGACCTCCGACCGCGTAGACTTCGAGGGGTTCGCCGGTCGACCTCGCGCCGGCACCGAGCCCCTGGGGGAGTCGTGTCCGACCAGCAGCAGCCGCCGAGCGAAGGCCCCGCCTACGGCTCGTCCTCCTCCGGGTTCCAGCCCAACTACGGGCAGGGCGGCCAGGTGCCGCCGACCGACGTGCTCACGCTGGAAGGGGGAGCGTGGAACGACCCGAAGGGTGACCGGCGCGGCCGGACCTGGTGGTACGTCGGCGCAGGCGCCGTGGCGGCGATCGCCCTGGTCGCCGGCGGCACCGTCTTCGCGGCCAGCCACATCGGCAAGAGTCACGATCCGGGCCCGGCGGCCGGGCTGCCCAGCGACACGTTGGCCTATGCGGCGATCGACCTCGATCCGTCCGCGGGGCAGAAGATCGCGGCGATCCAGGCGCTGCGCAAGTTCCCCGGGTTCACCCAGGGGCACGCGCTGGACCCGAGCAGCGACCTGCGCAAGCTGTTCGTGCAGGACCAGCTCGCGGGGGACGGGTGCAACGTGGACTGGGGCAAGGACGTCGAGCCGTGGCTGGGCAACGACATCGGGGCAGCCGTCGTGCCCGGTGCCGACGGCGGCACACCGCAACCGGTGACGTTGTTCGCCGTCACCGACGAGTCGGCCGCCAAGAAGGACCTGCCCAAGCTGCTCGGCTGCGACAACAGCGACCCCTACGGCCTCTCGATCGCCGACGGCTGGGCCGTCATCGGCAAGAGCAACGCGGTCGCCACGTCGGTCAGCACCGCCGCGAAGAGCGCGTCGCTGGCCGACACCAGCGACTTCAAGACCTGGGTCGACCGCACCGGTACGCCGGGCGTGGCGACCTTCTTCGCCTCCAAGGACGCCGGTAGGACACTGGCCCGCTACGTCGACCACCTGAGTTCGGGCCTCCTCCTCGCTCCCGCGTCGGCGAGCGGCTTCTCGACAGCCGGCTACACCGCGGCGGCGCGCAGTGCCGCGAGCGACGACGACCCGCTGGACCCGTTCGGCGGTTCCGGTGGCGCGGACCCGTTCTCGGCGCTGCAGGCGGTCTGCCCCCTGGCGGGCGCGAACGGGGGGCTCGCTCCGGACAGCTCCCAGCTGAAGCAGCAGGAGCAGGCGCTCTCGAAGCTGCAGGGTGGCGCTGCGACGTTGCGCTTCGCGCACAGCGGTTTCGAGGTGGAGTCGGCGACGCCAGCCACCGATGCCGACACGGCAGGCGCCGGCGACACCGGTCTGGCGACCCTTCCCGCCGACACCGCCGTCGCCCTGGGCGGCGGCACCGACCCTCAGGCGGTCGCGACCTGGTTCACCGCCTTCACCCAGGGCATCGCCCAGGGGTGCGGCTCGAGCGCCGACAAGGTGACGCGCGGGCTCACCCAGCTCACCGGTCTGGCCCTGCCCGGCGACCTCGAGACCCTGTTCGGCAAGGGCGTCACTCTCGCCGTCTCGGGGTCGGTCGACCCCGACGCGCTGAGCGACTCCACCGATCCGACCGGGCTGGCAGCCGGCATCAAGGTCCAGGGCGACCCCCAGCAGATCGCCGCGGTGCTGGACAAGCTGAAGCTGCCGGGCGCAGGGCAGTTCCTGGGCACGACGAGCGGGGACGGGGTGGTCGCGGTCGGTCCGGATCCGGCCTATCGCGCCGAGCTGGCCAAGAAGGGATCCCTGGGCAAGAGCACCGCCTTCACCGACGTGATCCCGCACGCCGACACCGCCAGCGCGGCAGCGTTCGTCTCCTTCGACCACCTCCGCACGATCCTCGACAGTGACGCCGCCGGCGTCTCGGCCGATGCCCGGGCGAACCTGCGGCATCTGCGGGCCTTCGGCGAGAGCAGCTGGACCGACGGCGGCATCGTGCACGGGCTGATGCGGCTGAGCACCCAGTAGCAGCACCCCGAAGCGGGCGCCCGGCGATCGGGTCGGGCGATCAGTTCGGCGACCACCGGTTCCGCGCGACATCGGTCGCGGGCAGCGACGGGATCACGTTCATCGCCTGCAGCTCCCCGCGCAGCAGGTCGGTGACCAGGATCAGCCGTTCCTCGGCATCGCTGGCCTCGAGCAGCCCCTGCCGCTCGGCCATCGGCAGCGGAGCGACGGCGGCGAGGGTCCACGACAGGTACTCCGCGTCGCGCGGCAACGTCCCGTCGTACGGGTCGGGTCGGAACTCGGTCAGTGCCAGCCGGTAGGCGGAGAAGGTGGCGCGGGCACGCTGGACGACGTGGTCGGGAACGGCGACGGTCGGCTCGGGCAGGTCCTGGACGGTGCCGACCGGGAAGGGGCCGCTGCCGTCGAGGGAGTCGAGCTGGATGCGGTCGAGACCGACGACGACCACCTCGAAGCTGCCGTCGGGGTTGGCCTCCACCTCGGTCAGCTGCAGCCTGCAGCCGATCCGGAACAGTGACTGCGCCCCATGGTCACCGACCTCGTAGCCCTCCCGGATCGCCACCGAGCCGAACACCCGCTCGGCGGGGTCGTCGATGCTCATCAGGTGCTCGACCAGCGCGCGATAGCGCTCTTCGAACACATGGAGCGGCAGGGTCACGCCGGGGAACAGGACCGCGTTCAGGGGGAACATCGGGAGCGTGTCGGACACGCCCCCAACCTAGTGGCTCCTCCACACCCCCGCCCGCGGCGCGCGAGGCCGCCGTCCGCATGACGTCGTCCGAGCGGGGTGCACCCCCGCCGTACTCGTAGAATCGACCCATGACCTCGACAGGCTCGATCCACCGGATCCGCCGCATCGACCTCCGGGCGGCCGGCACCCCGGTCGACTACCGCGCGGCGGTCCCGCGCGCCGAGTTCGACATCGAGGCCGCCACCCATGCCGTCCAGCCGATCCTCGAGGACGTCAAGGCGCGGGGCGTGGACGCCATCGTGGAGTACGGCGAGCGCTTCGACGGCGTGCGCGTCGAGGACATCCGGGTTCCCCGCGAGGCGCTCACGCGCGCCCTCGCCGAGCTCGATCCCGCCATCCGCCGCGGTCTGGAGGAGTCGATCGCGCGCCTGCGGGCGACCTGCGCGAACGAGCTGGAGACCGACGCCGTCACCGACCTCGGCCCGGGCGCCCAGGTGACCCACCGCAAGGTGCCGGTCGGCCGCGTCGGGCTCTACGTCCCCGGCGGCCTGGCGCCCCTCGTCTCCAGCGTGCTGATGAACACGGTGCCGGCCCAGGTCGCGGGCGTTCGCTCCATCGCGTTGGCCTCGCCGCCGCAGCGGGAGTGGGGCGGTCTGCCGCACCCAAGCATCCTCGCGGCGTGCGAGCTGCTCGGCGTCACCGAGGTCTACGCCGTCGGCGGCGCCCAGGCGATCGCGATGTTCGCCTACGGCGCGGGCGCGTGCGAGCGGGTGGACCTCGTCACCGGTCCTGGCAACATCTACGTCGTCACGGCCAAGCGCCTGCTCAAGGGTGAGGTCGGGATCGACTCCGAGGCGGGCCCCACCGAGATCGCCATCCTCGCCGACGACTCCGCCGACCCGGCCTATGTCGCGGCGGACCTCATCTCCCAGGCCGAGCACGACCCGCTGGCCGCGGCGGTCCTGGTCACCGACTCCGAGACGCTGGCCGAGGAGGTGGAGGCCGAGCTGGACAAGCAGGTGAGCGTGACCAAGCACGTCGAGCGGATCCGCACCTCCCTGTCGGGCTCCCAGTCGGGCATCGTCCTGGTCGACGACATCGAGCAGGGCATCGCGGTGGTCAACGCGTACGCCGCCGAGCACCTGGAGATCCAGACCCGCAACGCCACGGTGGATGCCGGTCGCATCCGCAACGCCGGTGCGATCTTCATCGGGCCGTTCGCGCCGGTCTCCCTCGGCGACTACTGCGCCGGCTCGAACCACGTGCTGCCCACCGGCGGCTGCGCCTGCCACAGCTCGGGGCTGAGCGTGCGTGCCTTCACCAAGTCGGTGCACGTCATCGACTACTCCCGTGACGGCCTGGCCGCCGTCAAGGACCACGTCGTCACGCTGGCGCACGCGGAGGATCTGCCCGGACACGGGGCGGCCGTGTCGGTGCGGTTCGCCGACACCGGAGTCGAGGGCTGATGTTCCCGCCGATCCGCGAGGAGCTCGCCGGCATCGAGCCGTACGGCGCTCCGCAGCTCGACGTACCCGTCCAGCTCAACGTCAACGAGAATCCCTACGGTCCCTCCGCGGCGTGCATCGCCGACATCGCCGCCTCGGTCGCGGAGGCCGCCGCGAGCCTCAACCGCTACCCGGACCGCGAGTTCGTCGCGCTGCGCTCGGCGCTGGCCGCCTACCTGTCCCGGGACGCACCGGTCAGCCCCGACATGGTGTGGGCGGCGAACGGGTCCAACGAGGTGATGCTCCAGCTGCTGCAGGCATTCGGTGGTCCGGGCCGGACAGCGCTGAGCTTCGCGCCGACGTACTCGATGTACCCGGAGTATGCCCGCGACACCAGCACCGAATGGGTCACCGGCCAGCGCGAGTCCGACTTCTCGCTGGACCTGGAGAAGGCCCGCGCGCTGGTCGAGGAGGTCCGCCCCAGCGTGGTCCTGCTGCCCAGCCCCAACAACCCGACGGGCACGGCGCTGGACCCCGCCGCCATCAGCGCGCTGTCCGAGGCGGTCGGGGAGCGTGGCGTCCTCGTGGTCGACGAGGCGTACGGCGAGTTCCGCCGCGCCGGCGTCCCGTCGGCGCTCGAGTCGCTCGCCGCCCATCGCAACCTGGTGGTCACCCGCACCATGTCGAAGGCGTTCGCCGGGGCCGGCCTGCGCCTGGGCTACTTCGCAGCCGACCCGGCGATCTGCGACGCCGTCCGCGTCGTACGCCTTCCCTACCATCTCTCGGCGCTCACCCAGGCCGCCGCGCAGGCGGCGCTGCGGCACGCCGACGAACTGCTCGCCAACGTCGCCGCGCTGCGCGAGGAGCGCGACGGGTGCGTGGCGTGGCTGCGCGAGCAGGGGTTCACCGTCGCCGAGAGCGATGCGAACTACGCCCTCTTCGGCACCTTCCCCGACCGGCACGCG
Source organism: Nocardioides sp. BP30 (assembly GCF_029873215.1). Lineage (NCBI taxonomy): Bacteria > Bacillati > Actinomycetota > Actinomycetes > Propionibacteriales > Nocardioidaceae > Nocardioides > Nocardioides lacus. The sequence continues at coordinate 1,831,331 of NZ_CP123620.1, forward strand.
GTCTTCGAGGGGCTGCTGGAGCGGGGCGTGCTGATCCGCGAGACCGGGCCGGCCGGCTGGTTGCGGGTCTCGATCGGCACCCCCGCCGAGATGGACGCATTCAAGAAGGCCCTACTGGAGGTCACGCGATGACTCGCACCGCCCGCATCGAGCGCCAGACGTCGGAGTCGAAGATCGTCGTCGAGCTGGATCTCGACGGCACCGGCGCCCATGACATCTCGACCGGTGTCGGGTTCTACGACCACATGCTCACCGCGCTCGCACGGCACTCCCTGATCAACCTGACAGTGGCGGCCGAGGGCGACCTGCACATCGACGCCCACCACACGGTCGAGGACACCGCCATCGTCATCGGCCAGGCGATCCGCGAGGCGCTGGGCGACAAGAGCGGGATCCGCCGGTACGGCGATGCGACGGTGCCCCTCGACGACGCCCTCGTCCAGGCCGTCGTCGACGTATCGGGTCGCCCCTACCTCGTGCACTCCGGCGAGCCCGCGGGGCAGGAGCACGTCCTCCTCTACGGCTCGGGCGTGCCCTACCTCGGCTCCCTGACACGGCACGTGTTCGAGTCCATCGCCCACCACGCCTACATCACCACCCACATCCGGGTGCTCGACGGCCGCGAGCCGCACCACATCGTGGAGACGCAGTTCAAGGCGTTCGCCCGGGCACTGCGGCAGGCGATCGAGCGCGACCCGCGCGAGTCGGGCATCCCGTCGACCAAGGGCGCCCTGTAGTGGCGGCTCCCTCGGTCGTGGTCCTCGACTACGGCTCGGGCAACCTGCGTTCCGCCGTACGGGCGGTGGAGCGGGCCGGAGCATCGGTCGAGCTGACCGGCGACCTCGACACCGCGATGGCGGCCGACGGTCTGCTGGTGCCCGGCGTGGGCGCCTACGAGGCGTGCATGAGCGGGCTGCGGGCCATCCGCGGCGAGCGGATCATCGGCCGTCGGCTCGCCGGCGGCCGTCCGGTGCTCGGCATCTGCGTCGGGATGCAGATCCTCTTCTCCCGAGGCGTCGAGCACGGCACGGAGACAGAGGGCTGCGACGAGTGGCCCGGCGTGGTCGAGCGGTTGCAGGCGCCGGTGGTGCCGCACATGGGGTGGAACACCGTCGAGGTGCCGTCCGGCTCGGCGCTCTTCGCCGGGATCGAGGAGGAGCGGTTCTACTTCGTGCACTCCTACGGCGTACGCCGCTGGGAGCTCGTCACCAACGATCGCACGCAGGCTCCGCTGGTGACCTGGGCCGAGACCGGGCCCGACCAGCAGCATGGTGACCGCTTCGTGGCGGCGGTGGAGAACGGGCCGCTGTCGGCGACCCAGTTCCATCCCGAGAAGTCGGGCGACGCCGGCGCCGCGCTGCTGCGCAACTGGGTCCAGTCGCTGAAGTCGGCCTGATGCCGTCCGGGGTGCGCGCACGGGCACGCGCGGAGCGGGAGCGGCTGGCCGCCGAGGCCGCTGCCGAGCGTGTCGTGCGCGAGGCGTCGATCGCGCGGCGACGACAGCGCCTGGCCAGGATCGGGGTCAGCGCGAGCAGGCTCGGCCCGCGTCGGCGTCGTCGCGGCCGGCAGACCGGCATCCTCGCCGCGCGCCGCCGCACCCAGACCCGGCTGCTGATCGCCCTCCTCGTGGTGGCCAACGTCGTCGTCTGGCTGATTGAGCCGTCCTGGGCCGGGCGTGCGCTCGCCCTGATCGCCAGCGTCCTGGTGGCCCCCGTCCTGTACACCGTGTTGTTCCGAAAGGCCTGAACGTGTCCTACCTCGAGCTGCTGCCCGCCGTCGACATCAAGGGCGGCCAGGCCGTCCAGCTGGTCCAGGGCGTCGACGGGTCCGAGAAGCGCTTCGGCGATCCGATCGAGGCGGCCCTGCGCTGGCAGGAGATGGGCGCCGAGTGGATCCACCTCGTCGACCTCGACGCGGCGTTCGGTGCCGGGTCCAACCGTGAGCTGCAGGCCGAGATCGTCGGCCGGCTCGACATCAAGGTCGAGATGAGCGGCGGCATCCGTGACGACGAGTCGCTCGAGGCGGCGATGGCGACCGGTTGCCGACGGGTGAACATCGGCACCGCTGCGCTGGAGAAGCCGGAGTGGTGCGCCGCGGCGATCGCGACGTGGGGCGACCGGGTCGCGATCGGCCTGGACGTGCGG